>CACVAQ010000372.1:0-16532 GCA_902727865.1 uncultured Aureispira sp.
AATAGGTTGAGACACAAATTTTGGTATTTTATCGACAATATCAATTTTCTGCGTAACATCACTTATAACTAATGCTTTATAACACTCCACTGATTCGTTCACTACGTTTATTAGCGCACTTTTATCCTGCGCCCACTCCCTTCGGTTCAAGAGCGATTCGCTTAATTTAGCAGCGCTGCTACTTATTCCCTTTGGTTAGGAACATTTCACTTACTGTTCGTAATTCTGCCCCTTTGTTAATACGGGAGGTCAATTTGTTATTCGCTAAGCTCCTGAGCGCTACGCTTTAGTTCGCTTAGTTCGGGTTTTCAACGGAGTAAAATTATGGAATACGCCCGTAATTCCTTATATATGTAATTGAATTCCTTAACAAATTGTTAATTTTTTTGACGTATCTTGCGTACAACTTGGGTTTGAGGTCTTTTGAAGCGGCTCCGATCTAAGTATTATCAACAAAAAACACCTAGAAAATAATTGGTCGGTAATCTACTTACCTAATTTTTTCGTCTATAATAACAACTTATTCACTAACATACGACCTTTTAGAAGTAGCTATTTCTAAAATTACAAAAACAAAAAGTATGAAACAGAACTTACGCTATTTATTATGCCTAATAGTCGGTATAGGCTTCTGGTTACCTAGTGCGAATGCACAACTGGTTAACTACGAAGATACTTGGCAGGAATTCTTAAAAAATCCTAAAACGTCTGCCATCAGTAAACTGACCGAACCCAGCAAAGAGCAGGTAGCGAATTACCTAAAGTACTCTCTCATGTATGCAAACTCTTATTTCTGTGCGGATGATTTGACCCAATCGGAAAAGATGATGCGAGAAGTGGCTTCCATTAGTGCAGATGCACAGGCTAAAATCCCTGGCTTTGTCATCAAATACGAAGAATTACAAACAAGAATTGCGGCCTACAAAGTTTGTGGTAAAGCTTGGGTTCGATTTATTGATGGAGAAAGTATCGACATTGCTGAGTTGGAAAAAAGCGAAATGCAAGAAGCCAAAAAGGTTTGCGAAAAAGGAACGCTTTGTAAGTATTTTTACATGACGTCTATGTATTATTATTGCAAAGGAGATTTGAAACAATCTAGAGGTCAGTTCGAAAATCGGGTTCAAAAATTAGTAGACAAAACTTCTTTTGAGCCGAAGGATGTCAATGGAATGGACGAACGGGTTACAATGATGAAAAAGCTTTGGGCTGGTATTGATAAATTAAATCCTGCTTGGGCTAAATTAATTGAGTCGGACAAATCGCCTGGTTTTGACACCGAATTGCCTTTGATTGACTGTTATGCTATTCCTAATATGAAGGAATACATCTTGAGAGCAAGCGCTGATTTGTGTGCTGTGGGAGATGAAATGTTGAAAAAAATCAAAGCACTTCAAAAAACAAATACGCACCCTATTCCTTCGGATCTTGCGGATAAAATTGAATGGTTGGAAAAAGCTGTTGCTGAAAACAATACGGGTTTAGCGACCTTGAACAAAGCTTGGACAAAATTCTTACCTGAAAGCAAGCCTAGTGGTGTGGATTACGGACATGAATTTGTTTGTGATCGAGCTGCTGAAGTGAAAGCCTATATCATGGATGGTTTTGCAGATCCTTGTGGTGGTGGAAAAATGGCGCTGGATAAAATTGAAGCGATTAAAAAAGAGCACAATCCTTCTTTGGATGCCGAAACGATGGCTAAACTCAAGCAACTAAAAGCTAGAGTAAACAAGGAAGAAGAGAACTTAGCGAAGCTAAATGAGGCTTGGGAAGATTTTGTTCCTGATGATAAAATCAAAGGCAAAATAAATTTTGTGTTTGAATATTGTGATAAAGAAGCGCAAGTGAAAGCGTACGTGATGGATGGAACGATTAATTTCTGTGCAAAGGGAAAAAGTCGTTTAGCTGATATTACTAAGTTGCGTGGGAGTGATCGTCCTGAATTAGCAGATGAAGTCATCAAAAAAATTGAGGCTTTACAAGCAAAACAAGACGAATCGGATCAAGATTTAGCGGACTTAAATACGGCTTGGAAATTATACACGAGTACAGACAAAACAATGGCATGGAAAGAAGGCTTTCCACAAAAAGACACCACTGGTATTGAAGATAATATCCGTTTGGTGAAGTTCTATTGCGATAAAATTGCTCAAACTAAATCTTGGGTCATCAAAGGTCAATTAAATCCTTGTGAAAAAGGGGAGGCTTATTTGGCTAAGATTAACAAACTAAAAAAACAAGCTAGTTTAACCTACGACAAAGAATTGGCTTGCCAAGTAAGTCGCCTAAAATCTAAAGTGTATCAATGTAAATATTGGGCTTTGGTGCTAAAAGCTTGGAAAGTAACGTATGAAGAGTGTGAACGTTTTGGTCCTGCTTCTTCTAAGATCATGTATGCAGATTTGAACTCCGACGAATTGCCTTGTGAAACGACGGTTGAGTTCAAGCATTTGGGTAAGATTGGAATTCAGTATACGATTACGACGTTCCTTTGTCAGAGAATCAATTTGGCAAAAATGGGTGATCCTGAGTATTACAAGAAAATTGCAACTTGGGTGGATACAGAAGTATTAAGCAAATACTGTGAATCTAACATGCGTTGTAAAGAGGATTTTTACATTTACTTGGAAGGGCATACGGATGGGAATCGTTTTTCTGGTGCTAAATACGACAAATCCTTGGGTATTCCTGAGGGAACTCCTTTTACGCATTTTGTTGGTAATAATAGTGGCTCGGTGGATACAACAAAGGAAGCGACTCGTAATATCACGACTGATTTAAAATCTAATATGGAATTGGGTATTGCTCGTGCTTGGACGGTCAAACAGCAGTTGGACTTTATGAAAGTGCCGATTAAAGTTGGGGCTTACGAACATCCTTCTGGGGAGAAAGGTGGAGAATTCCGTCGCATCGAGATTGAGTTAAACATTACTAATTTGATGTTGGATTTCTACGAAAAAACGCTCAAAGAGTTGATTAAAGAATCTGGCATTGGCAATCGCCCTAAATTGGGCTGCTAAGTGGCTAGCACTAATTTAAACACTTAATTGGCTTGTTTTTTTTGTTAAAAGAAACAACATTTTACACAATAATACTAAGAACGTTCATGTTAACTTTATGTTGATGTGGACGTTCTATTTTTAAGTATTCAGCATCATTTTTGACTATAAATTATGTTTTGGGTTGGTTCTTGTTTAGAGTATAATGTCAGGTCTTTTGAACGGGACTGACAGCACTCTTGACTTATAATCAAACAATTTGAACGTTACAAATCTCATAAACACACAGATTATTATAATTATGAATTTGAATAAATATTTTTCAGCCGTCCTTTGCTTTTGTCTTTTGGTCTTAGCGCCTAGTTTATTATCTGCGCAACAATTGGTCAACATGGAAGAAACTTGGCAAGAGTTTTTGAGCAATGACAAAACAGCCAATATTTCAAAGCTTAAAAAACCAGACAAATCGCAGCCTGCCAATTACATCAAGTATTCTTTGATTTATGCCAACACCTACTTCTGTGGCGATAACATCGAAAGTGCGGATGAAATGTTGCGGGAAATTGAGATCATCGGCAAAGAAGTTTGGGACCGTGTTCCTGGTTTTGAAGAACGTTATTTGGTTTTGAAAGAAAACATGAAGGCCTATAGAGCCCTAGATCCTATTTGGGAAAAGTTCTTGAACAAAAAAACGTCTGTTTCCAAAGAAGATGTAGAAGCATTTCCTGAAGCAAAGAGAATTTGTGAACGGGGTACCCTGTGTAAGTACTTTTACATGATTTCCCACGATTACTTTTGTCAAAAAGACCTTGAAAAAGCAAGGGACGTTTTTGATACTCGTATTCGTCGATTGGTTGCCACGACCTTTAATCCTGATGATATAGAAGGCTTGGGGCCAGAAGTCGCCCGTATGACACAATTTTGGGATGCCATGGATGAACTAACACCTGCTTGGGAAGCCTATATGGAGACGGATATTTCTCCTGGTATGCAAGCAGAAATGCCTATTATTGATTGTTATGTTATTCCGAACATGAGGGCTTGTATCCTTAAGGCTACTTATGATATTTGTGGCGTTGGCGAAAAGATGTTGGCGCAACTAAAGGATTTACAAAAAAAAAGCACCTATCCTATTCCTGCGGATATTACGGATAAAATTGCTTTTATAACAGAAGAGGTTCGAGGGATCAAAAAGGATTTGGCGATTGTGAATACCTACTGGAAAAAATTCACACAAACGGGAATCGTGCCCAATGATGTCGCCTACAAATATGAATTTGCCTGTGATCGGGAAGCAGAAGTAAAAGCGTATTTGATGGATGGGTTTATGGACCCTTGTATGAAAGGAAAAGAAGCCTTGGAAAATATTTCTAACGTCCGTAAAAAATACAAGCCTGCTCTAGCTTCGGTGACCCTAGAAAAATTTAAAGAGTTAAAAGGATTGGTTACCGTTAGTAGTGGTGATATTACGGTTTTGAAGGAGGCTTGGGAAGATTTTTTGCCCGATGATGCCTTGTCTAATACCTATGCCTTGTCTTTTGATTATTGTGATAAATTAGCAGAAATCAGGTCTTTCATCATTGATGGAACCGTGAATGTTTGTGAAAGAGGCTTACAGCGTTTGGATGATATTGAGAATGTCTTGGATGAAAACGAGGTAAGCATTGATCCTCAAACACAAGAAAAATTAGATGCACTAGTAGCTAAATCTAGTAAATTGGAGGCGAAACACGACATCTTGAATAAGGCTTGGGCTTATTTACTAGAGAAGGATGAGGTGAGCGATGATTATGAGTACGATTATGAATTTCCTTGTAATCGTGAAATGGATGTGAAGGCTTATCTTTTAGATGGCTATACCAATCCTTGTTTGAGTGGTAAATATGGCTTGAAAGAGGTCGAAAAAGTGATGGCAAAACACCATCCTAAATTGAGTGCCGAAACCTTGTCTCAAATCAAAAAACTAAAAAGTAGGCTTTCTAATGAAGGCGGAAACGTCGCTACCTTAACCAAAGCTTGGGAAGATTTTGTTCCTGATAATAAGCTTTCTGGAGAGATAGATTTTATCTTTAGTTATTGTGATAAAATTGCAGAATGTCGTGCCTACATCATGGATGGAACGCTTAACTTTTGTGAACGTGGCGAAAAACGCCTTAGAGATATTACTCAACTAAGAGAAGATTATTTGTTGACCTTGGATCAAATCATGGAAGATAAATTAGAAATTTTGTACCAAATGGTCGAAGAAGGCAAACCTGGTTTAGAAGGCTTAAATAAGGCTTGGAATACTTGTATTGGAATGGATGACTTCTCGAAAGTCGATAAAAGTACCATCAGCTTGTCTACCATTTATTGTGATCACATTTCACAAACAAAAGCTTGGGTCATGAAAGGCTTAATGAGTCCTTGTACAGAAGGACAAAAATATTTGTCTAAAGTAGATTACCTAAAGCAAAAAGAGGCGGTGAGTTATGGAGAGGAATTGGATTATCAAGTTGAATTACTACGTGTTAATGTAGGAAAATGCAACTAAATCAGTAGCTAAAAAAATAAATAGAGAACGTCTACACAAACTTGGTTTGTGCTAGGCGTTCTTCACTTTTAAACAAAAAAACATTAATTTTAACGTATAGAATATTGGGTTGTAGCGCATTTACGCATTTCATTCAGGAGCGCGTCGCTTTAGACTGCACTTTTAAATCTTAGATTTATAAGGCTCATTATTCCTTATTTTCTGTCCTAGACACAGCAAATTATCATAAAAACAACATAAAATTATGAATTCAAATCGACCGTTTTTATTTACCTTTCTTTTAGGTATCACCTTGTTGATGCCGAGCCTGATGCAGGCACAATTGGTTAATATGGAAGTCACCTGGCAAGAGTTTTTAGGCAACCAAAAAACATCTAATGTTTCTAAATTGGTAAAACCTGAAAAATCGCAACCTGCCAACTACATTAAATATTCTTTGATGTACGCCAATTCTTACTTCTGTGCAGACAATATTGTTAGTGCTGATAAAATGATGCGAGAAATTGAATCTATTGGAACTACCGTACAAGATAGAATCCCTGGATTTAAAGAGCGTTATGAATTAATGAAAGTTAAAATAAAAGCCTACAAGGACTTGCTTCCTATTTGGCAACGTTTCTTGGCAGACAAAAGTAGCATTACTCGCAAGGATATAGCAGCCGTTCCAGAAGCAAAAAAAGTTTGTGAGAAAGGAACCTTGTGTAAGTTTTTCTACATGACTTCTCATGCCTATTATTGCGAAGCCAACCTAACAGAGGCTAGAAATCAGTTTGAAAATCGGGTCTTGAAATTGGCAAAAACTAGTTTTGATCCTAAAAATGTAGAAGGCTTAAGCGAAGAGATTGAAATGATGAAATTAGTTTGGGCGGGGATTGATGAATTAAATCCTGTTTGGTCTAAATATATAGAAACGGATCAGTCGCCAGGTTTTGCCACCGAAATTCCTGTTATTGGCTGTTATACCGTTCCGAATATCAAAGTTTGTATTTTGAGAGCTGCCGCAGATTTTTGTAATACGGGCTCTGAAATGTTGGCTAAAATCAAAGAATTACAAGCGAGCATGTCACACGACGTTCCTGGTGATGTTGCCGACAAGATTGCTTGGTTAGAAGCTGCGGTGAACAAAAGTGACAAAGGCTTGGCGAATCTAAATGCGGTTTGGGCTAAATTCACACCTAAAGAACAATTGCCAAGTGGCGCTACTTACGACCATGTTTTCATTTGTGATCGCTCTGCGGAAGTAAAAGCTTACTTGATGGATGGTTTGAGTGATCCTTGTCTTGAGGGGCAGAATGCCTTGGATAGTATTGCTAGAATTCGCAAAGACCACAAGCCTAATTTAGACGATGTGACGACTTCTAAACTAAAGAAGTTAACTAATTTAGTTAAGAACGAAGCCGCTGAAATTTCAAAATTGAACAGTGCTTGGGAAGATTTCTTGCCTGACAATAAATTGTCTAGTAAAGCTGAGTTTGGTTATGAATATTGCGACAAAGCAGCCGTTGCCAAAGCCTATACTATGGATGGTATTTTAAACATCTGTGAAAGAGGACAACAGCGTTTGGATGATTTGGAGAAATTAACAGCAGAATATAGCCCTAAATTGGACGCTAAAACAACGGCTAAAATTGACTTTTTACAAAAAGAAGTTGATCGCTTGGCGACGGAAGCAGAGGATTTGAAAAAAGCTTGGGAGTATTTATTGGCGAATAAAGAAGTCAGTAAAGACTTGGAATACGAGCACGAATTTAGGTGTAATCGTGAAGGCGATGTTCAATCGCATCTTTTAGATGGCTTTACGAATCCTTGTCAAAGTGGTCAATATGCTTTGGACGAAGTGCAAAAAGTAATGGATAAACACAAGCCTACCTTGACTGCGACCACACAGGCGCAATTGGACAAATTAACCGCTCGATTGAAAAATGAGCATAAAAATTTAGCTCAACTGAATAAGACTTGGGAGGATTTTGTGCCAGACGATAAATTATCGAGCAAATTGGATATTGTGTTTGAATATTGTGACAAAATTGCGCAAGCTCGTTCGTATATTATTGATGGAACGGTTAATTTCTGTGACAAAGGCGAACAACGTGTCAAGGACATTTATAAGCTTAGAGAGGATTATTTGCTCACTTTGGACGATGGAACAGAAAAAAAATTAGAAAACTTAGAGAACAAAGTAAAACAAAGGGCTAAAGATTTGGTCGACTTGGGAACTGCTTGGGACTTGTATGTTGCAACCGATACGATTATGTCTTGGACGGAAGGTTATCCATTAGCGGATACGATTGTCCGTGACCAAATTCGTTTGGTGGATTTTTATTGTGATAAAATTGCTCAAACAAAATCTTGGGCGATCAAAGGCTTGTTAGATCCTTGTGAAAAAGGAGAGGGTTATTTGACTAAAATTAGAAGCTTAAAAAGCAAACATGCTCTTTCTTATGAGAAGGATTTGGCTTGTCAAATCCATCGTTTGGAAGGAAAAGTATACCAGTGTAAATATTGGACCTTGGTTCAAGAAGCTAGACGAGTGACGCATTTGGAAAGAGAGACTTTTGGGCCTAAATCCGCGAAAGTCATGTATGGAGAGTTAAATTCAGACAAATTGCCTTGTGAAACGACGGTTGAATATGAGCCTTTGGGTTTCATTGGAGTGCGTTATACGGTTGCGCCTCATTTGTGTCAAAAAACAAATTTGGCTAAAATGGGTGATCCTGAATATTATAAAAAAATAGCGACTTGGGTCGACAATGAAGTCTTGAGCAAGTACTGTGAATCCAATATGCGTTGTAAAGAAGATTTCTTTATTTACTTGGAAGGACATACCGATGGCTATCGTTTTTCTGGTCGCAAATACGATCAATCGCTTGATGTCCCTGAAGGAACTCCTTATACACACTTTATGGGGAAAAAAGATGGGACGGTTGATACGCTTCAAAAAGCGACTCGCCACATTACCCGCGAGCTAAAATCTAATATGGAATTGGGTATTGCTCGTGCTTGGACTGTAAAAGCGCAATTGGACTTTATGAATGTTCCAATTACAATCGGTGCTTATGAGCATCCTGAAACTGAAAAAGGGGGAGAATTTCGTAAAATTGATATTGAATTAAACATTACCAATTTGTTATTGGATTTCTATGAAAAAACCTTGAATAGATTGGTGAAAGAATCTGGAATTGGTAATCGACCTTCGACTGGTTGTTAAAACACTAATTTGTAAAACATAAATTTTGAAGGCGCAATGAAATAACATACATTGCGCCTTCGTTTTTTTTAAATTGACCAAAATCATTAGAATCAATATTTATTATGAAAAAAGTACTCTTCCTTTTACTCTTCCTCCTCTCTTTTCAATGGGGATTCGGACAGGATTTAAAACTAGCCACCTTCAATTGTGAATTCTTATTAAAGAAAAAAGTACACCTAAAGTATGGTTTGCCTTATAACATGAAGTATGCTAAAGGAAATGCCAAACAGGAATGGCAAGACGAGCGTTTTAGACAAAAAAAGTTTGAAGAATCAACTCAAAAAGTAGCAGCGCATCTCAAAAAAATCAATGCCGATGTTTTGGGACTGACAGAGGTTGGAAATGCTTCTGAGGTGAAATTATTAGTAGAGGAGCTAAAAAAACAAGGCTTGGACTACCAATATTGGAAGGTTTGTAAATCGGAGGATACAGGAACGGGACAACACGTTGCTTTTTTGTCTAAATACGAATTGACCGATGTCATTCCTTCGTTCCCCAATCGTGGTTTATACTTTACAGAATCGGACCAAGACGAAATAGACGAAACGGGGATTAGCAAAGGGATGAAAGCAACGATTAAATTCAAGGACAGTCCTATACACCTTTTTTTGTTGCACTTAAAATCGGAACGTGGTGGAGAGGACAGCGACCAACGTCGATTGATGCAAGCGGAAATTGCAAGACGGATTATGATTCCTTATTTACAAAAAGAGGAACATGTCGTTGTCATGGGCGATTTGAACAGCGAAAAACGCCACCCTGCCCTATTAACCATTCGAGGGTTTAAGGATATTGAAGCCGAGTTGGTTCAAACGGGCGACAGCTATTATTTTGAAGATTATGAGACTCGATGGACGTATAATTACAAAGGGCAAAAAGAGCAAATTGACCATATCTTATTGTCTTTGAGCTTAAAAAATGCTTGTAAGGATAATAATCCAAAACAAAAACAATGGGGGATTAAAACAAGTATTTTACCGACAGGTAATGAAGCGATTTCTGATCATAATGCCTTGATTGTTACGCTTAGTTTTGAGTAGGTTGGCTGTTTTTACAACTGTTCTCACGACGTAATTTTTCATTTTAATACAAAAAATAAGTTTTAGGCTCCTTCAAGTACTTTGGGAAGTCTAAAACTTATTTTTTTTGTATTAAAACCCTACTTAAAATACTCCGAAGGCTTTTTGCCAAAACGAGTCGCATAATTTTTAGAAAAATGTCGAGCAGACATAAAGCCGATCGAATAAGACACCTCCTTCACCGTACTACATGTCCCTTCTTCCAACAAGGTTCTTGCCTCTTGCAAGCGAATTTCGTTGATAAACTTAAGCGGTGTTAGTCCTACGTTTGCTTGCATAAAACGATACAATTGGCGTTTACTGACCGCAACAGCACGTGCCAAATCATCTACCGTAAATTCTGTTTCATCAATATTTTTAAGGACAACAGCCCTTGCTTCTTCGATTTTTTCTTGTGCAGCAATGGACAAGACAGATTCTTTAGCTTCCACAGGAGCAGGCGCAGCCGTCGTTGGCGAAGAAGAGTCGGTATCTTCCTCAAGACGTTCTCTCTTCTGCCAATCCTTTCGAACCAGGGCATTCTCAATCAATCGTTTAACATGAATATTCAGTTCCTCTACAGAAAATGGTTTGGTTAAATATTCATCTACCCCAATCGCCAAGGTTTTCAGTTTACTAGCTTCCCCAGATTTAGCCGTTAAAACAATTACGGGTAAATTAGTCCCCCATTCGGCTGCTTTAATATGTTCTAACAACTCATAACCATCCATTTCTGGCATCATCAAGTCGGTGATAATCAAGTCAAAGCGACTACTATCTTTTTTTAGAATATTGAGGGCAACCAAGCCATTTTCGGCCAAAGAAATATCATAATTTGTTCCCAAGACCATCTTGATAAACGCTGCCATATCATTATTGTCCTCAACAATTAAGATGCTTGGCTTTTGACTTTTTTCAGTTGGTTGGGCCGCATTTTCGGCAAGTTCAAGTACTTCAGTTTCCTCTATAATACTCGGAAGAATTGGTTCAATTGGCTTGGGCATCGAAACAAGGCTTTCTATTTTAGGCATTAAAAAAGAAAAGGTTGTTCCTTCGTTAATTACACTGCGTACATAGATTTCAAACCCTTGCAACGAAGCCAACTCCTGTGCCAAAGCAAGTCCTACCCCAGAGCCAGAAACTGCTGCTTTTTTCGCTTCTTTTGTCTGATAAAAACGTTCGAATACATGAGGTAAATCTTCTGCCTTAATACCGATTCCCGTATCTTGCACCTTCACTTCAATGCCCGTTCCAGTATCTATTACAGACATCGTAATGGCTCCAGAATCGGCTGTATACTTAAATGCATTTGATAATAAGTTCGTAATAATTTTTTCCATTTTATAGGAATCAAAATCAAGCACTAAATTATAATCGACATTATATTCTAACTGATAATTAATTTTTCTATAATTCTTCTGTACTTTAAATGTATTGTAAATACCTGTAATAAAGGAATGTAGGCGATTGGTTTGCGTTCGAACCTCTAATTTATCAGAGTTTAGTTTCGCCAAATCCATGATGTCGTCAATGTAATTCAAGACCTTCTTACCGTTCCTTAGCACCATATCTAAAGACTCCCGTGTTTCTGCCTCATCCAAGTTCCCTTGAGGTTGTTTCAAAATAGCTGAAACGGGTCCTACAATTAAAGATAGAGGCGTTCTAAATTCATGTGAAATATTTGTGAACAAATGATTTTTAGCCAAGACCGCTTGCTCTGCGGTTTCTTTTGCTTCTTCTAATTCGGTCTCGTGTCTTTTGTGCATTCTTTTTAGACGAATATTCTGAATAATCGTTCCATAAGTAGATAAAAAGGGGGCTAATGTTTCTGCCAAAAGATCTTTATATCCCGCTACATTAGACAAACCCAACATCCCAACAATTTTGTTGTTGTGTGTAATCGGAAAGCCGAGAGAGTGTTTTAAGTCTAGATAGTTTTGAGGTATTTTGTCCGACAAAACATAGGTTTCTTGTTTTAGAATGGTCTCTAATAAAGGTTCTAAGGTAGAAACTCCTTTTTCTTGCCAATTGGCATCTTCCAATAAATTGCCATGCTCCAACGTTCCTTTGGCATCCATAACCGTAAGCGCATCCAATACAGGCGTCTCTTCGTCATAAATTAGCTCGGCAATAAATCCATATTGGCTCCCTGTAAGCTCCAATAGTTGTTTTAATAACGTATCGAAAGAATACTCTACTTGCTCTTCTAATAAAAAGTTCGATTGAAGCTCTTTTATCGTCTCTAATAAGTCTCTATTTTCTTCCGCACTTTCTTTTGCCAAAGCAAGCTCTTTTGCTTTTTTATTACTTAAGCCCTGTTCCTCTTCATAGCGTTTTTTCATGAAACGGATGACCAATGTCACCAAAACAACCATTGAAACAAAGACAAGACCAGTATCTATTCGTTGATACAATACGCTAGAGTAAGAAACGACCCAAGTGGGATTAAGCTGCTCTATGACAATGCTAGCAATGGTAAACAATCCAACAACAGTTCCAGTTTGCCAGTAACGGTTATTCTGATCTATAACAACATAAGTGACCAAAAGAGCCAAATTAAATGCAATTGTTGGACCAGTCAATCCGCCCATTCCAAACCAAAAGCACATCGAACTTATTTGTGTTACGATGACAACGGGCCAAAATAGACTAGCCAAATTTAGTGGTTTTTTTAACAAAAAATAAAGCCCGATAGCTGTTACTCCCATAATACTATCGGCTATAATCGGCAACCATGATGTGCTAAAATACAGGTTAACCATTAAGCGAATAAAGATAATACAAAACCCATAAAGGCAAATCGACTGTAAAAACTTTCGATCTGGTTCTTTATATAAGACAGGGTGTGTTTCTTGTGACATAGTTGTGTGTAATAGTTAATATAGAATAAATAATACCTGAACAGTACGGCATATATTAATTAATAGTTCGGTAATTTTTTTATCAGATAGATATACAATTATTCAGCAAAATTTACAAAATCAATTCAATAAATAAAAATCAACCCAATACGTTTTCTTTGTTCGAACGAATGTTTAAACATTCGTTATTTTTTTCTTTGATTATAATTTTGAAGTAAATGTTTTACGGTTGCAAATAGTTCATCAATTGAAAATGGTTTTGTCAAGTACTCATCGACACCGATTCTCAATGCATTCAAGCGACTGTCTTTTTCATGTTTAGCCGTTAAGACAATAACAGGCAAATCAGCCGTTGACGGTTCGTTTTTAAGATGATCTAAGAGTTCAAAGCCATCCATTTCTGGCATCATTAAGTCGGTAATAATTAAATTAATTCTAGTCGGGTCGGCTTGAACAAGCTCTAGTCCTTTTAAGCCATTTTCAGCTAAAAGAACTTCATAAGTATCTTTAAGTATTTTTTTTAGAAATAAGCGCATGTCATAATTGTCTTCCACCACTAGAATCGTACTTTGGTCGTTGCCAACAAAGACAGGGGGAGTGTCTGCCTGTTCAACAAGGGCAACCGATTCGGGAACGTAAGAAGTTGGCAAAACATAGGGCAACACAAATGAAAAACAAGAGCCTTTGGATAAGGTACTCTCCACATGGACTTCTATACCTTGTATATCTGCTAATTCTTTGACCAAAGCTAAACCAACTCCAGTGCCTGAAAAAATGGTTTCGCCTTCTGTTTTTACTTGATAAAAGCGATTAAATATATACGGTAGATGCTCTGACGGTATTCCAATCCCAGTATCTTCTACCTTAATTGTGATTGCTTGATCAACGACCAAAACACTTAAAATTATCTTTCCACCTTCTTTTGTATACTTAAATGCATTAGAAAGTAAATTATTGATAATTTTTTCCATTTTTTTAATGTCCAAAGGAACCACTAATTGCTTGTTTACTTCATAGTTCAGCTGGTAATCAATGTCTCGATAGGCTACCTCTGTTTTAAATAAAGTATACAGGTTTTGAACAAAAGGAAATAACTCAACTGGTTTGGTTTGAACTTTCAATTCATTAGAGTTCAACTTTGCCAGATCCATAATATCCTCAATATGCTCCAGCATTTTCTTTCCATTCCGCTGCATAATACCCAAGTAATTACGCAATTCCCCTGCATTAAACTGTTCTATGGGTTTCGTCAAAAGCAGGTCAATAGGTCCCAATATAAGCGCCAAGGGCGTTTTTAATTCATGGGAAATATTCGTTAAAAACTGAGATTTCAAACGATTGGAGTACTCTGCCAATTCCTTTGCTTCCTTCAATTCATTTTCATACTCTGTTTGCTTTCTTTTGAGTCGAATATTTTGAAGAATAGAACCATAAGTAGACAAAAATGGAGATAATAAATGTACTAATTCTTCGTCATAACCTTCTGCCCTATTGGCAATCAAGATCACACCAACCTTTTCATAATGATACGTTACGGGAATACCCAAAAAATTATCAAACAAGGTCGGCTTAGTCAGCACCACCTCAGTTGTTTCTAAGGTCCGCATCTCATTGGCGATGACATAATTATTCGAGTCCATTATATAATCAGACAAACGCTCTAAATCATCTTTGGGAATACTTAAAACTGTATTAGAGGCCTCATTATTTGCATTCACGCCCGAAAACGCGTGAATTTTCAATTGATAGTGGTTGTCGCTAGGTAAGACTTCTCCTACAAAACCGACGGTACTATTGGTTAGTTTGAGCAATTGCGCCAATAAATTATCAAACGCATTTTTTAAATCTTCTTCTAAAAAGAAATCAGATTGTAAATCTTTCAGCATTCCTAATAAGTCACGCTTTTGCTCTGCTTCCTTTTTTTCGGCATTTAGTTGCGCTTCTTTTTTTTCTGATTTTATTCGTTCCCGTTGGATTCTTTTATCCAAAAAACTTAAGCCCATTGCAATAATTCCTGCAATGTACAGGGTTATCATGCTATAATTAATCCACCTTTCGGTATAAACAAAGCCTTCCCACCACTTCAAATAGAAGACAATAGCGAGTGCTATTACAACAATAATAATATTAATTCCGTAAACAAGTTTCTTATATTTTTTTTGCTTAGAGAGCAAGCCATACACAAAGAGCATGAGCAAATAGCCTGGCGCCAATAAACTATCCATCTTATTCAGACTCAACCACAAAACCCCGACAAACACTTGCGTAGTTATAATGAACGGCCAAACGAGTTTTGAATAGTTGTCTCTTTGTTTTGATAAATAGAAAAAGCAGAACAATAAGACCACCAAAGCGCCATCTACCAAAAATGCTGCGGGCCCAACACCTGATAAAAAATGTGTCAAAATACGTGCCCCTACAGCACATCCACTGGCAAAGTAATTCAAATAAAATAACTGCTCGATAGAATTTTCAGAGGCTTTTTTTTCTACATTCAAAGTAATACAGTCTTTAGAGATTGAGAATTAGTTCTACTTTTTGGGGGTATACTAAAGGACCAACGACCTTACAATATAGCACTTAATAATAAGAATTATTAACAAGAATTACAACCTCTTAGGCAATAATAATGCCTTTAGAGTAGGTTTTAAAATGACTAGGTGTTATAATTTTGCCATTTTAACTTTGGCAAGAATAAACTATCGCCTTATACATATAAAGTGGAACTTAGTTTTCATAGGAACAAATTAAGTCCTCATAAAAAAAAACTATGCCTACTAATAGAATCTTATTTACGATAAAGTATTTTTGTTTTTTGATGCTATTCAATCTTCCAATCTTACTTTCTGCCCAAGTCTCAACCTCTCTAAATCAAAGTTTCAAGACAGATGCAGCTCAGTCTATTAGCATTCAAGTCAACAGCCCTAATTTAAAAATAGTATATATAAAAGGGAGAAGAGTTTTAGTGGAAACGACCGTAAGTGTTTCTATTGAAAATTCAACCTTACTTCATTTCATGACGCAAAAAGGGCGGTATGATTTGATCCAAGAGTTAGACGAAAACACAAAATGCCTAAATATTATTCCTAAAAACAAGCAAAATTTGATCTTAGTAAAAGGAGAAAAATTGAAAGAAAACATCTCTTACACCATTTATATTCCAGAAGAAATGGCTTTTATTGATTTGGCTAACAAATAAGGTTCTTTGACAAACAAAAGAGGCTGCTAGAATAAAAATTCCAACAACCTCTTTGTGTTCTTATAGTGCTTTTTTAAAATCTACATACTTTCAGAGGAATGATCGGGCTCCTCTTCTATAATTACTTGATATCCTTCTGGTGCATTAATTTCAAAGCTCAAATGTTCTACTAACAAAGCACCTTTTACCGTTACTTGATTGACTACTTTAGGCAAGGTGATCATTAAGATTCCTGTTGTAGCATCCAATTCACTAGACAAGGTGTATCGACCAAGGATAACTAGTTGCTTCACAATATTTTCATTCATGTTGTCTACTTTCAAATGAGTAGTTACTCGAATAAAATCATTGTCCCAAGTACTCACGCTCACCTTACCTGGCAAACGCACACTAGCTGAATTAGAAGCCGTTAGAGCAACTGATTTTACTAATGTTTTTTCTGCTTGTGCACTCATTGTTGTTGTAAAACCTACAACTAGACTCAAAAGGATAATTAAATTTTTCATAATTTTATATTTTAGAATGCTTCCTAATTTTGTATCGCCTGATACTTAAAATTACAGCACATTTTTTCTAATTGCTTGTTCTCAATTTTCTTGAGAAAAGCTGTCGTGTATTCTTAGTGTTGTTTCTTA
>CACVAQ010000372.1:16632-18628 GCA_902727865.1 uncultured Aureispira sp.
TTTTATATTTTAGAATGCTTCCTAATTTTGTATCGCCTGATACTTAAAATTACAGCACATTTTTTCTAATTGCTTGTTCTCAATTTTCTTGAGAAAAGCTGTCGTGTATTCTTAGTGTTGTTTCTTACATTACTCCGTTGGAAAATCGTATTAGTTTGATTATCAGTAAGATGAATTTTTAATTATCAAAGTGTTAAAAAACTGATAATCAAACTAATGCAAGATGCTTTTTTATGTTTTTCATAGAAAAACTAAAAAATCAACGGAGTATTATTCTTAGTGATAACACAAATATAGATTGGATAGTTCGTTATTACAAGTTTTTAAACAAAATAAAATTTTGCCAAAAATAAAAATTGGCAGTTTTTTAAAAATTTAATTTCACCAAAACTAACAAAACAATAAAAGAAATCAAAAACCAATACAAAATCCATATAATGTACTTTTGTTTTTTAGAGGGTCAAAATTTAAAAAAAATGCAATAAAAATTTCCCTCCTCGTATTCAAAAAATACGGCTTCATTCGAAAGAATAATACGGTACAACAAGACTTCCTTTCTAGTAAAACGCTAAGGCTCTACACCCTATCATAAAAAAGCAGCATTTTCTATCATAGAAAATGCTGCTTTCAGAGTTTAAGGAACAGTAAAAAAATAAGATGAACATTTGAATAATCTTATTTATTGACCATTCCTAAGCGACTAAGGTCTGCTATAAATACCCTAGGCTTCTAAAATAATATTTTTAAGTCCAGTCACCCAGCGAGGATCGCCATTTAAACTATCGACTAATTGAACGTGCTCCCCGCCCATTTCTTCAAATTCTTCCATATACTCTACCGAAACTTCTATAGTTGTTTCCAAACAATCTGCCACAAAAGCAGGACAAAAAACTAAGAGTCGTTTATTTCCTGCATCGGCCCGTTGTTGGAGTACATCTGTTGTATAAGGTTGTACCCAAGGTTCTTTGCCTAGTCTTGATTGAAAACAAGTGGTGTATTGTCCTTCTTTCAAGCCCATTTCTTTGACCAAGGCTTTGGTTGTCGCATGGCATTGAGCGCTATAGCAATGTTGATTTTTATCCGAAATTGTTAAACAGCAATCTTTTGCTTTGTCACAATGATTCCCCAAATCAGCTTTAACCAATTGGCGGACGGGCAAACCATGATAACTAAATAAGACATGATCGTAATCCTCTAATTTATGCGCTTTGGCACGTTCCATTATAGAAGCAATAAAATCAGGATGATCGTAAAAAGAATTGATAAATCGAAGTTTCGGGATACCTTGAACCTTAGACAAAACACGCATCACTTCTTCATAAACAGAGCCTGTTGAAGCGGAAGCATAATGCGGAAATAAAGGCACGATAATTAACTCCGAAACATTTTCCGCTAACATATTTTTTAAAACAGACTCCACGGAAGGGCTTTGATAACGCATCGCTAAATCTACGAAATACTCGTCTCCCATTTCTTTTTGGAGCTTTTCTTTTAGTTCATAACCGTACACCTTCAAGGGAGAGCCTTCTGCGGTCCACAACTCTTGATAGAGTTTAGAGGCTGATTTGGAACGAAATGGTGCTATAAAACCTCGTACTAATAAATTGCGTTGTACCGCAGGGATGTCTATGACTCTAGGGTCCAACAAAAATTCTTTCAAATAACGATAAACCGCTCCTCTAGTAGGTTCGTCTGGAGTACCTAAATTTACCAATAAAACACCTTTCTTTCCCATCTTAACTGTATCTACTTAATTATAATTGTGATCGACTAATATCTTTAGAACACTTACTTTAAAAATATGTTTTCACATTTTCTATTTTGCCCCCAAAGAACGGGAATTTTAATTAAGAATCCAAGATATTCTCTCCTACTTCTTGTGCTTCGTCTTTTCCTGCGCTTCTTAAAGCAAAATAAAACAATACTGTGGCAATACTTAGGGACGAAACGGACATGATGACCAAAGACCAGCCCAAGGCCATTTCATCTTGAAAAA
>CACVAQ010000373.1 GCA_902727865.1 uncultured Aureispira sp.
CTAATTGTATAAATAGTTCTTATTTTTTGTTAACTTATACATTGGATGACTAAACGAAGTCTTCTCTAAGCTGCTTGGCAGAATATCCAGCATGCACGCCTATTTGTCAAATCTTAATATTTGGCTAAGTTATTGCAATGAACGAAGAGTACCGAGCAGGTATAGCCCTATATTTATGAAAGTTACAGGATTTACCTTTATTAGAAATGCCCTTACCTACGATTATCCAATTTTAGAAGCGATTGCCTCTATCCTACCGCTTTGTGATGAAATTGTAGTTGCTGTAGGAGCATCAACAGACGATACTTTAAATTTTATCAAAGGGATTGATTCTAGTAAAATACGAATTATTCAAACGGTTTGGGACGATAGCCTTCGAGAAGGCGGTCAAGTTTTGGCGGTAGAAACGAACAAGGCATTTGCGGCAATAGCGGCAGATAGCGATTGGGCGTTTTATATTCAAGGAGATGAAATCGTTCACGAACGTTACCACGATGAAATTCGTCAACAAATGAAACGCTGGAAAGACAACAAAAACGTCGATGGTTTGTTGTTCAAATATAAGCACTTTTATGGTTCTTATGACTATACTGGAACTTCTTCCAAATGGTATTCCAACGAAATTAGAATTATTAAAAACAATAAAAATTTCTATTCCTATCGAGATGCACAAGGCTTTCGAAAGGATAAAAACCTAAAATTACGGGTCAAGCCTATTGATGCGTATATCTACCATTATGGCTGGGTCAAAACGCCTGAAGCCATGCAACGCAAGCAAGAAGATTTTAATAAATTATGGCACAGCGACGCATGGGTAAACAAGAATGTGCTTAAAGCCGAAGCCTTTGACTATTCGGGCATTGATCGACTTCAACGCTTCAAAGAAACGCATCCTTTAGTGATGCAAAAACGTATTCTTCGCCAAAACTGGACCTTTGATTATGACTTGTCTCACAATTCTACGACATGGAAAGAGTGGGCAAAACAGCAACTCAAAGACCGATTGGGCTTAGATTTTTTTTATAAAAATTACATTATAGTCTAGTACTATAATATTAAAAACATGAACACTTCGTGGTTTTTTCAGTTTTTCAATAAAACCATAAAAAACCCTCTCCCAAACAAATTAGCTTTGTTATTCGCCACTTCGCTCTCTGAACTAAAATAGAGACAAGCGCTGCGACTTTAAAACAGGGCTACTTATCTGGTGAGTATCCTAGACTTATATTAGGTCCATGGTGCACTTCTTGACTAGTCAACATACTTTCAAGTAATAATCCATCTAATACAAGGTTTACACGAAGTACAGAAACAAACAAATGAGTACTCAAAACAACTCTGACAAACGATTAGCCGTTCTTATTGACGGTGATAATATACCTTCCGCTTACGTAAAAGAAATGATGGAAGAAATTGCTAAATATGGTAACCCAACCATTAAAAGAATTTATGGCGACTGGACAAAACCGCATTTAAAAAAATGGAAGGATTTGCTCTTAACCAACGCCATTACGCCTATCCAACAATATGCCTATACTACGGGTAAAAATGCCACCGATTCGGCTATGATTATTGATGCCATGGATATTTTATATTCGGGCAAAGTAGACGGCTTTTGCTTGGTTTCTAGCGACAGTGACTTTACTCGCTTGGCGACTCGATTAAGAGAAGCAGGCTTGAATGTGATTGGTATTGGGGAACGAAAAACGCCTGAGCCTTTCATTGTGGCTTGTGATCGTTTCATTTATATTGAAATCCTAAAACCAAAACCTGAAAAAACGCTTGGAAAGGGTAAGGTTAGTAAAACTAAAAAAGAAGAAAAAGATGAATTTGAACCAATTACGGCAAAGGTTAGGCGTCTAATTGAATCGACGATTTCTGATGTTGGCGACGACGATGGCTGGGCTTTCTTGGGTGATGTGGGTTCTTTATTGCAGAAAAAACAACCTAACTTTGATGCTAGAAATTATGGCTTCCAAAAATTAACGCCTTTGATCAAATCCATCAAGTCTATTGAAACGGATGAACGAGAATCTGGACGTAGTAGAAGCCGTTTAATTTATGTTCGAGTGAAATAGTCTTTCATGTTGTAGTCTTGAAATTCTTTAAAAGAGTTTTTTTTTAGAAAAAACGCCTATTCTTCTTTGTAAGGATAGGCATTTTTTTTGTATGATATGCTCTTTAAGCAGCACTACTGATGCATTACCTTTTTATCGAATCTACCATCCAACTAATTATGTCAGCCTGTTTGTAGTTGCGAATAACACTTGTTGCACATAAGTTATTTAATTCCGCAGCTTCAGGCATGTTAGGATACGTTTGTTTTAAGTGCTGTGCGAAGACTTCCCAACGGGTACAGAGCTGTTCGCTGTACTCTTGAATTTGTTGTTCTATCTTCTTGCGTTCTCTAGGGCTTGCTCGTACCAACAACTGTTCACGGTAGTTGAGAAGGTTATAAAAATCAAGTAAGACCATGTTTTGCTTTGCATAATCGTAGAAATGGAGCTTTCGTTGGATGGTCGCACGCAGCAACGGATTGTACCGTGCAATAGTGGACAAGCGCTGATGATGGACGTAATAACTGGCGGCTGGTGGATGTTCATGAGCGATAGTATCTACGGGTATAGCCCTAGAAACTTGGCTATCGGTTGCTTTGAGCCCATCGAGCTCCTCCTCGTATTGAATATATTGATAAATGGTAATTCCGCTAAACAGGAGTAAGAACGTGAACAGGAGGTAGAAAAAGCGTTTCATGATGGATAAAATTCAACGTAAAAAAGACTCTCTCGATCGACAAGCAAAGGAGAAGGTGTTCCGTTTATTAAAAATAGTGACTTTGGTGGCTGAGGAGATCGTTCAATGAACTCTGTCAAAATTAAAAAACAATAGGCATTTATGCTTCAATAAATTGATCGTTCAAAGCATCCATAATAAGTTGATGATCTTCTTCATCTCGCAAACCTGAAACGCTTACCACAGCAATCATTCCTGCGTTTTTGACAAAAATTGGAAGGGCTCCGCCTTTTGCTAAATATTCTTTTTCATCCAAGGCAAAGGTCTCTTTCAAGCTCATTTTTCCTTCTATAAGATCTTGCTTTACACTTAAAGAACTTTCTTCAAAATGTTTGGCAACATTTGCCTTTCTCCTTAGCCAATGGTGCTTGTCGGCTGGTAAGTTGTCGTCGACATAAAGAAAAATAGTATGGTTCAATCGCTCAATTTGAACCGCAATATTTTGATTTCGTTCCTTCGCTAAATGGACGATTGCTAAACCTATTTCTAGCCCTATTTTATTGCTAAATTTTTCCAAGGTAATTTTTCTGGTGGTATCTTGAGGCATATCGTTTCTGTTGTTTTATAAATGGTGTTAAAAGTTGTATCTATTGATTAGATGTGACCAAGTAAATCAGTAGATTGCTATTAATCAGGATGATAGCGTAAGGGAATTTCAGGAAATTAATTTTACAAAAATTGAATAATAAAGAGCATTTTGATAAAAGATGCCTATTATTTTATTTATAACCCTAATGAGAAAATTGAAAGTTGTTAATTTCCCTTTTCTTGGACTTTCTTTTTCATTGGGCTATTTTGGTGTACATGTCCTAAACCTGTAATAAGACAGAAACATAAAGCTACATGTTTACTTCCCATTTGGCTTCCATCTATAACAAGCCTAACTCCTTTGTTTATAGGTCCTTTTCCTAGAA
>CACVAQ010000374.1 GCA_902727865.1 uncultured Aureispira sp.
TCCACGAAGTAATGATTTATGAATGAATATAAAACTACTTAGTTGTATTACTAAGATCATGTACAAACACAAATAGATGAAAACAATAGTACTCTTTTTATTCTTGATCTGCACGACATGCCGCCTAAGCGCCCAATATGGGGAAGTGGGAGGCTTGTTAGGAGCAAGTAATTACCTAGGCGACTTAGTTCCTCCGCAACAATACTTCTTAGGAACTAATTTTGCCATAGGGGCAACGTACCAATATAATTTTACCGATCGAATTTCTGTTCGTGGAAATCTTATTTGGGGGCAAGTACATGGCGAAGATAAAAATTCTAGTTATGGTTCTGGCCGAAGACAACGCAATTTAGATTTTCATTCGCACATTTTAGAATTATCCGCTTTAGCACAAATCAATATCTTACCGTTTCATCCCAAGCGAAATTTTAAACCAATTACGCCTTATTGCTTTCTAGGAGTTGCCTTATTTCATTTTAATCCTACGACGGTTTACAAAGGCACTCAATATTATTTACAACCTTTAGGGACAGAAGGGCAGGGCTTGGACGGTTACGCTGCTAAATATAGTTTGGTCGAACTTTCGATTCCCTTTGGTTTTGGGCTTAAGTTTTGTTTGACAAAACACCTTAATTTATCTTTTGAATTTGGGATGAGAAAGACCTTTACCGACTATTTGGATGATGTCAGCGGAGATTATGTACCTTTGAATACGCTAAAAGCAGGGAATGGTCTCTTGGCAGCCAATCTATCCAATCGAAGTTACGATGACGCAGGCAATCAGATTGAAAAGGCGTTTACGCCTCGTGGAAGTTCAGGGAAAGACTGGTATACCTTCATGGGGCTTTCAGTTACATACAGTTTGCATAAATATATCTATTTTGAAAAAAAGAAAAAAAGAAAGACCAGAAAGTAGCCTGCTAAGAAGCGGATTGAAGTACTGCTTGTGCGGTCTATTTAGCCTGAGTCTTGGCACGACTAGCCTTGCACAGTCAAGTTTGCCAGAAAAGAACGAAGCGGGAACGACCGTTCAAGTGCTGTCTTGGAATATTCAGATGTTGCCCAACGCTTTAGGTATTTTTTCTAGCGCTTTGAGAAAGAAGCAAGGTGTTCGTGCGCCTTGGATTATAGCACATTGTATCGATGCTTCTTATGATGTCATTGTCTTTCAAGAAGTGTTTGACCGAGACATTAAACGCAAGTTAAAAAAAGAATTAAAAGCCGCTTATCCTTATCAAGTAGATACTAGAATCACCAAAGGACGTTTGACCAGTAATGGTATTTTTATTGTCAGTAAAATTCCTATGAAATATGTCGATCATGTGATTTATGAAAAAGGGGCGCACGAAGACGCTTGGGCTGCCAAAGGTTGTACTTTGGTGGAGGTAGAAAAAGAAGGGTATACGGTTCAAATTGCAGGCACGCACCTTCAATCTGGTGGCTCAAAAGAGGCTCAAAAACATCGTGGTTTGCAGTATCAAGACATCCGAAATTTGTTGGATAAACAGGCTCAGGAAACGATGCCTGTCTTGGTTTTGGGCGATATGAATACTCGAAAAACGAATGTGCTCCAATACAAACAAATGATAGAGACGATTGGCGTCCAAGATTTTCCTTTAGATGCCAAAGAACCTTACACCATTGACAATAAAAATTCTTGGAATACACACGAAAAAGGGATTCAACTCGACTATGTTTTTTTGCAAGCTAGAACCACTCAAACAAGGATTGAAGAACAGAAGATCCTCCGACTCAAAGAGGATTACAAAGGAAAAAAAATGGACTTGGCAGATCATTATGGCCTTGTGGCGAAGGTGCTGTTGTTGCCTTAGTTTTTAGTTGTTTTTTTCGGCTATCTTATCAGACACTTTGGAAAATGAAAAATAAAATAGTAGTGAACAGACAGATCATACTCCATGCATTTCTTGTTAGTATTATTACGATGCTTCTATTTGTAATGCTTTTGATTTCACCGTATCAATATAGTTGGGAGGATAGTTTGAAACAACTGAGTGATGACAATATTCTTGTTTTAAATGTTGTATCTACCCTTATTTGTGTACTTAGTATGGTCGGTTTTATTTATTCAAAAAAGCAAGACCGCAAGAAAATAGGTATTGGCTACCTTGTTTTTATAATCTTAGGAGTAGTTAAAATACTAAGTAATTTATGCTTGAATTTTTGCAGTTGATTTTTATCAATTTTTTTAAAGTAGGAGGTCAAACTTGATAAAAGAGTTTGACCTCCTACTCTCTAAAATCTACTGATCTCTCAGAAAAGTAGCCAACAACTTTTCTAACAATTCTTCTTTAGACAAATGCTGCAATTCATTTTTAAAGGCTTGTTTGTCCGTCTCCTCCAACAAGTCGCCCAATGGTTTTTCTTTGGCAATTCTTCGCCCCCAAAGAATCGCTTTATTTACCGTTTGATCTTTAAAAGAAGGCAAAGGAAGGTAAGTCATGTCGAGCCTTAACTCCCGTTCTATAAATTCAAGATCGGCTCTTTCTTCCGAAAATACAAAGGTGAGACTCGTCCCCGAATTGCCCGTTCTAGACGTACGGCCGCTTCTGTGGGTGTACGCAATTGCCGTATCAGGCAAGTGGTACTGAATGACAAAAGCAACATCGTCTACGTCCAAACCTCTAGCAGCAATGTCGGTTGCAATTAAAATATTAATGTGCCCATTTCTATATTGATCCATGATCTTATTGCGCAAGCCTTGTGGCAAATCACCGTGTACCGCCCCACAAGAAAACTTGTTGGCAGAAAGTTGTTTGTACAATTTCTGAACCCCTGATTTCGTTCGGCAAAAGATCGTCCCTTTTTGATCGCCAAAACGATTGAGGTAATACAACAAGGTATTTAATTTGTCAATCGCATTTAACTCAACCGCCCAATGTTGGATGCCTGAATTTGTTTTTATTTCTTTGCCAATAATGACCTTTTTTAAGGTTTTGGAAAGGTACTTTTTAATCAAGCCATTAATTTCATTGGGCATGGTGGCAGAAAAAAGCCAAGTCGAATAGTTTCGATTACTAGTCGTCAGAATTTTATCAATATCGGTCTGAAAACCTCTCAGCAACATCTCATCGGCTTCATCCAAGACAAGGAATTTTAACATAGATAAGTAAACGATCTTTCGACCCACCAAATCCATCAACCGCCCAGGCGTGGCGACCAAGACTTGAACCCCATTGCTCAACTCATGTACTTGGTTTTTAATCGGGACACCGCCATAAATAGCCTTGATTTTTAGCCCAGGAATGTGTTTTCCCAAAGCAATTAATTCATTGCCAATCTGTTCGCACAGCTCTCTAGTCGGCACTAAAATAACGGCTTGAATTTTTCCATCCGAAGGATCAACCCTCGACAGCAAAGGCGCTCCAAAAGCATAGGTTTTGCCTGTTCCTGTAGCCGAACGCCCTACAAAATCGCCTTCGTGTTCTAACAAAATTGGAATTGCTTTTGCCTGAATTTCGGTAGGTTCTGTAATTCCTTTTTCTTGTAAGGCTTGGATAATGTAAGGCGATAGGGTAGAAGTTGAAAAATTCTTCATGGCGTAATTTAATCGATTTAAAAGGTGTCTGGTGTCCCTGGAAATTAGATGGGATTTATTTTTCGTGAAAATACATAAAAAATGGACGATAATGACCAATTGACCTAATTTAGTATTTCGTTCTGTGGCTTCTTTGTGCTTTT
>CACVAQ010000375.1 GCA_902727865.1 uncultured Aureispira sp.
GCGCAATGAAAAGTAGCTTTAGATAGCTAGGGATTGCTTCTAGATCGTTTAGGAATTTCTCGTACTTACTGTACAGAGGGGCTTCGAAGTCTAATAATTCGTTTGCCATATCGTACTATTTTAAATGTTGTCGGTAATTAAATATCAAAAAAATCTAAATTTATGAAACTTAATCATTAATAGAATCGTAGATGATATGAATAAACATATTATCTCATTAAAATATTTGCAATGGCTCAAATTTACTTAACTTCCTTTGAATTTTATTCTCACAATAAACTACAACTTTGGTACTCCAATGGTACTTATAGTGTAATAGAGTTAAATCAAGACTCTGGCAAAATTGTTTGGACTCGTAAAAACTTCATCAAGCATACAGGAATCGTTCTTGGAATATGCCTTTCTTCTGGAAGGGAATTTTATATTCATAATCATCCTTCTCCAGGTAAAGCAACAGTTGTTGACACATACAATTTTGCAAGAGGAAACGACATTTACTATGAAAAAGAAGAATGCATAAATACTCCAAATGAGGTTATTGCTATTGGTCTTAATGCTGTTATTAAAGGAGTAAAATACAAACTCATTACTCAAAATTGTCAACATTTCACAAGTCAAGCGTGTGAGAACAAGAATAAATCTGAAGGTATTGATACTCTTGTAGCTTTAGGACTTTCTATTTTTGCGGTTAGTGCAATTGGTGTTGCTGTTGCAGCAGCTTCAAAATAATATTCATTCAATTTTTAACTGATTTTTTTAACATGCAAGAAGGGTTTTTAGCCCTTCTTGCATGCTTTATTTATTCTAAAATAAAGAACTGACTTGCATGAGCTTTAAGGAAGAACAAAAAATATTAGAATTATTTGAGACCTTTGAAGAAAAAAATATAAAACTTGCATTCCAATTAATTAAGTCTCTAAAATTGGATTATAGTATTTTGTCTGAATATTTAGATTTAGTACAGTTCCTTGAAAACCACGGAAGGCTAAATCCAAATGGAAACGTTGAAAAGGTTCTTCTTGACTTGCATAAGTTGAAATTTTTATCTATTCCTTATTCAAAACTGAAGGTCCTTCCAACTAAAATTCATTTTCTAGTGAATTTAGAAGATTTGAATTTGGAACATAATGATTTTACCATTTTCCCTGAAAGCATTTGTAAGCTTCCTAACCTAAAAAGACTTAACCTAGCGTTCAATAACCTAAATAACTTCCCTAAAAACACTGGTAACTTAAGTGAGTTAGAAAGCTTAGACTTATCAAGTAATAAATTAAAACAAATACCATTGTGTATTTACAAATTAAAACAATCTACTTTTCTATCAATTCAAAACAATCCTTTATCAGAGTGTCAATCAATGTGGATTTTTAATAATTTCCCAAATTCTCAAATAAATCATTGGCATAAATCCTAAAATGAATAACACTCTCGACAACAATCTATATTCATGGGGAGTACCCAGAACGGTTTTACTTCATTCTCTGCTCTTTGGGGCGCAAAATCTATGATTTTGCTATATAGTGGAGCTTTGAGGAAAGATTGTTGCCCTTCCCCACGCTATATATAGAAACGAACGCCTAAAAAAGGCCCTTCTTAAACAGGAATAGGCTCGGTTGGATTAGTCTTTTCGTTGAATGTTCTGAATGGTACTTGCTTTTTGAGCAGGAATCCAAGCCGCAACCGTTCCAATACCTAGAACGGTTAAGATAACGACGGCAAAATCGCCCAAACGCATCTCAACAGGGTAGGAGTTAATAATGAATTCACCAGAGCCGCTTAATTTTACAAAGCCATATTGTTGTTGTAACAAACAAAGTGTAATGGCTAAAAAACAACCCAAGAGCAAGCCAATAAAAGACAATAAAAACCCTTCCATCAGAAAAATATGGCGAATCAATCGACTCGTAGCGCCCATAGATTTAAGGGTAGAAATATCTTTCTTTTTGTCTAAAACCAACATCCATAAAGCGCCAACCATATTGAAGGCGACAAGAACTAAAGTAAAGGCAAAGATAAAATAGGCAACGATTTTCTCTAGTTGAGTAATGTTGTATAAGGCTTCGTCTTGTTGATACCGATTTTGAACGACATAAGCATCGCCTGCAATTGCACGGATTTCTTCTAAGGTCTTGGATTCGTTAACATTAGGATTTAGTTTGATCTCCAACGCAGAAATTTCACCCTTATTATAAGACGTGATGTCTTGTACAAAAGCTAGGTTTGTAATGGCGTAGTTATCGTATTCAGATTGTTGCACTTCATAAATGGCAGTAGGATAGAGCGCCCGCTTTTTGAAGGGTTTTTTGGTGGGACTCGTCGTCATCTTTCCCATCCGCTTGGGCATATAAATGGTTACGGGACGATTGAAGACTTTGCCAATTGTAATATTAAGGGCATAAGCCAAATTAGCTCCAACTACCGTATAGTTTACATTTTTGATTGAGTCGTAGACTTGATATGCTTGCGAATCTTTCAGACAAGTATCAATCGCAGTTACTTGTGTGTAATTGGCATCTACGCCTTTGATGTGGGCAATGTTTTGAACCCCTTCGTACTCAAACAAGGCAATTTCTTCTAGAGACTGAGAAATGCTATAAACCCCATCTAGCAAGCGAATTTGTTGAATCATGCTGCTATCAGAAACAAAGACCTTTCCTTCAACGGCTGTAATTCTCACATCGGGCTTAAAACTACCAATCAAATTGCCCAACAAGCCTTCAAAGCCATTAAACACAGACATAATGATAATGAGCGCCATACTTCCAATTGCAATTCCAAAGACCGCAATACTTGAAATGATATTGATGGCATTGGTTGACTTCTTGGAGAAGATATAACGTCTTGCAAATTTGAAGGGTAGATTCATAGTGTTGTACTAATTGACAATTTGACAATTTGAAGATTTGAAAAATAAGTTACGCAGTAATTCTCAAATCTTCAAATTTATCTTTCAGGGCCGTTTTATTCTTCTTCGTCTTTGCTAAGCTCTTCCAATGTTTTCTTAGCGTCCATAGCTTCTTTCATCGAACGATTTTGAGTATTACTCTCAGCGTGCATTCTTGTAAAAAGATTATCTATATGTTCTACTTCATCCAGCGTGTCGTCAATATAGAATTTAAGAATAGGAATACGGCGGACTTGTTTGCGAATGCGTTTGCCGACTAGCCCACGTAAGTAGGATAGGTTTTCCCATAATTCTTTAACAACTTCTTGCTTGTAAGGGACGTTGTAAACACTTACATAGATGTAAGCGATTCCTAAATCTGAACTCATTTTTACATTCGTAACCGTTACTAAGGGATCGACACCATAAATGAAAGCGCCTTCTGACTGTAAAATGGTACTAAATTCGTGTTGTATTAAACTGCTAACTTGGCGTTGTTTCTTTGTTTGTTCCAAACTATTATTTGATTTTACTTTTACTTGATTTTAACAACTAGTTATTGGTTTTCTTTTCCTTAGAACTGAAAAACTAGCGAAGGATGGCTTCCTTCTGTATCAATAAGGTTGTTAAACAATTGATTCCTTCTAATGATAAATTCAGATTTTTACTTAGTACAGTGTACTTGGTCTATTGTACTTAGTGTAATAACTGATATTTTGAAAATAAATTCCAAAATTACTACTAAAAATTAAGAAAAGCCTTAGATTTCTGTTTAATCCTTGATAGAATTTTCCAAAACCTATTTAAAGTACTATCTTAAACGAATGCCAAGTCATAGAATTTAGCCCAAAATGGAGCAACCAAAATTAACCTTAAAAGACATTTTTTTATTGATTGCACCTGTTTTTATTGGTGTAATTAGCTTACTTATGTGGTGGTATGAATTACATCAAGTGATCGGAGGAAGCGGTTTTGGTTGGTTAGAGGAATCTTTAAGGAGCATTTATCTCATTTCATTTCTAATTGTGCTGGCTTTTATTTTGCCAATGCGGATTGAACTAAAAATGCCAATAGGATGGGGCTTGTTTTATATCTTGTTGCTTTATGGGGCAAGCCTTGGAACTTATTTTTTGACCAAACAAATTTTCTATAATTTATATACCAAAGGGCTAATAGGAGGCGACACTAAAATAATTACCTTATCTATATGGAAACTATTGGCAACAGTGATCTTATTGTCTGCGATCTATTTCATTCCCATGCGTCATTTTCATAGGAAAACAGATGGGATGCACATTTTGACCATTATGGTTGCCATGATTTCGGTGATTCCTGCAAGTCTAATTAGCATCGAACAAATACCTTTGTGGAGTGCTGAAACCGCTTTTATAGATGCGGTCAAATTAGGTTATCCTATCTTTTGGATGCCCATTTTTTTAGGCTCTTTTTCTACTGCTGCTGCCAAAGAATGGATCTGATTTCTTGAGATTGGGCACAGTATATAAAAAGTTTCAATAGATCAAAAACTAAAAATCCCACGAAGTATTAATAATTATTACTCCGTTGAAAAATCGTATTAGTTTATTGCATGAGTGCTTCGCAGTTGATTATCAGAAACTTTATCACAAAAAAAAACAAACCATATCTATGAAACCGTATATACTAGCAGGTCTATTTTGTTTGTTATTAACAAGCTTATTACACGCACAAGAAGAACCAGAAATAGTCGTCACTAGCGGACATATATCAAATGTCTATACGATTAATTTCAGTCCTAACAATCGGTTTGTGGTAACGGGTGGGATGGATAAGACCGTTCGGATTTGGGATCGAAGTTTATGTCAAGAGTTTAGAGTGTTGTACGGGCATACGGGCGATGTTTGGAAGGTCGAATATACATCGGATAATCGCTACATTTTAAGCATAGATGGCAAAGGAACACTCATTACTTGGGAGCACGCTACGGGGAAAATTCTGAATCGAATTCAGCTAGATATGTATATCCGTTCGTTTACCTATCTTTCGAATACTACCCGTGTCTTGGTGAAGAAAGGATCAGAAATTACAGAACTAGATATATTAACGGGGGCCGAAATTACAACACATGGAAGCATTCCAGATATAGATATTCGATTGGCGAAGGACGAAGATCATTTGGTGACAAGAGATCTTGACATAATTAATCGCTTGTCTGTTTATAATTATAAAACAAAAAAAATAGATGGGGCTTTGGTCGCAGGCCACAAGGAAGGTTTGAGGCAAGTGGCGGTTAGCCCTAATGGAAAATTTGTCGCTGGTTTTGCGATTGCCAACAAGATAATTACCATTTGGAATATAGAAACTCAAAAAATTATATCTGAATTTGAATATAAGCAGAATGAATTGGTCGAAATGGTTTTTACACCGAATAACCGAAATTTATTGGCGATGAATCGCTCTGGATCTATTGCTGATTATAGCGTTCAAAGAGGAAAACTAAAACGGATGATGAACGAGTCTGTTCAAGACTTGGAGAGTATGCAGAGTGGGGTTTACAAAGTTGCGATTTCTTTTGACTTGGCAATTAGTCCTGATAATACGATGATAGGAGTTGCGGGAATGGTCACCGAGAGCGAAGGCTTTGGCTTACAACCCACTATTTTTATGGGAGGAATTTTATTTGATTTTCTACAAAATAAAGAATTGGGGCGACTAAAAGGCTATTTCAAAATGTCTACGCATTTGTCGGTAGCTTCTAATTCTAAATATTTAATTAATTCAGTGTATAATAAGTTTCCTGGAATCCGTGTCTGGAATATGAAAGAAGGCGATTTGGAGCAATATATCCGAACGTCGGGCGTGGCGAGTGCTAGTGCAGATGGGTCTGTTTTTGGAGCTTGGGTCGTTGGGGACAAAGAAAAGCCCATTTTGACTGTGTTTGATGCAAAAACGATCCAATCTATTTTTGAAAATACCGAAGTAGATGCTTTGTCAGAAATTTCGTTTAACGAGGACGGCAGCCGAATGTTGACACAAGAGGTATCTGTAGATTTGAAAAATTATAAAAATACGAAACACTTTTTTAGAGTATGGGATGTCACCAAAGTACAGCAAATAGGAGGCGCTATCTACTTTGAAACGACAGGAATGCCTCTTTTTAAGAGCGTTAAATTAAGCCCTAAGGGCGACTACATTATTGCGCAGACAAATGCTTCTGAAATTGTGGCTTGGAAGGTGGCGACAGGGAAACGAGTACAGGCTATTTCGTCACAAATTGGATATGAGTTTTTGCTAGATTTTGTTCCCAATACGACTAGAATTTTAATTAGTAAGACAATCCCCGAATATGACCTGAAATCAAAAAAACTACAGTCTGAAATGACTTGGTTTGAGTGGGATTATACCACAGGAGAACGCTCTGGGGTTTTTAATACGGGAAAAGAAGGGGTTCTGTTTTCGGCAGATTTTAGTTCGGATGGAACGTCCTTAGTGACAGGACAAGGCGGCTATTTTAAGGAAGTGGAATTTAATGTTGTGGTTTGGGACTGGAAAACGAAGCAGCCTACTTGTAGAATGCCTGGGCATCATGGCGGAATTAAGTTTGTCTGGTTTGATGAGAAAGGACAGCGCGTTTATTCTACGGCGGAAGATGGCTTTATTAAAGTATGGGACTTAAAAACATGTAAAACCGTAAGTTCTTTAATCGCTATGGGGGAACTAGATTATATTATTTTATCACCAGATAATTATTATAAATCTTCTAAGGGAAATAATAACGGGATCAGTTTTCGATTGAAAAACAACTTGTATTCTTTTGATCAATTTGACGTTCGATTCAATCGACCAGACAAGGTTTTGACCAGTTTGGGAGTTTCTAAATACTCGGTCAAATTATATACCAAGGCTTGGGAAAAACGCTTGAGTAAATTGGGTTTTACACCAGAGAATATAGAGGGCGAATTGGCTTTGCCAAACATAGAACTAAGCAATAAGGTGTCTCTGCCTGTTACGACCGCAGAAAAACAGCTAAAATTAAACATCAAGGCTTGGGATGAGACCTATAAGTTGGATCGGATTTCTATTTATGTGAATGATGTGCCAGCTCCTGAATTGAAAGGCATTTCACTAAAAAAGGAGGATACCAATAAAATAGAGCAAGAGATTGGAGTTAATCTGAGTACAGGCAAAAACTTGATTAAAGTATCTGTATTTAACGAAGAAGGACTAGAAAGCCTACGAGAAACTTTTCAGGTGACGTATAATCCAGCACACGATAAAAAGCCAGATTTGTACATTTTTACAATAGGTGTTTCAGAGTTTGAACACGAAGATCGAAATTTAAAGTTTGCCACCAAAGATGCAAAAGATTTAATTGCAAAATTTGAGTCGTCCGATTATTTTGGAACCGTTCATACGAAGACCTTATTTAATGAAGACGCCACCAAAAAGAATGTGCTACAAGTAAGTCATTTTTTGGACAAAGCAAAGATTGACGACCAAGTACTTATATACATCTCTTCTCACGGTTTATTGGACGATAACTTGGATTATTATTTGGCAATGCACGATATAGATTTTAATAACCCAGAGGACAAAGGCTTGCCTTATGATGTGGTGAATACCATGTTAGACGGGATGGCTTGCCGAAACCGTTTGATTATGATTGACGCTTGTCATTCGGGCGAGGTGGACAAGGATGAAGAGGTGACGCGTTCGGCTATTTCGATGACCAATGCCAATGTAAAGATGAACCAAAAATCAGGTGCTACATTGGTGCGCCCGAAGGCTGGTTTGAAAAACTCGTTTACGTATATGAAGACCTTGTTTGGCGATGTTTCTAAAGGGACAGGAGCAACGGTGATCTCGGCAGCAGGAGGATATGAATTTGCCTTAGAGTCCGAAGACTGGAACAATGGTGTCTTTACTTATGCCATATTAGAGGGCTTAACTTCTGGTGAAGCCGACCGAAATCACGATGGCTTGGTACATGTTTCCGAATTAAAAGATTACGTTAGTTTGCAAGTAATCAAATTGACGGATGGCAAACAGCATCCAACCACACGTACCGTGAATGTGTTGAATGATTTTGTCTTGTTTCGAGTAGAGCACACCTTGCCTAATGGAAAAGTGATTCATGGAAAGTAAGGCTTTGTTTCAGCGGTCTAAGCCATTTCAAAAAACAGTTTAAGTACTCGGATCCCTTCTACTTCATTTTGATCTTCGTCTTGTATTAATTTTTCGAAAATGGCTTGATCTTTCTCACTAATCGTGGTTTGAAAGACAAGACTATTTTTATTTAGATCTTTGTAGCCCATTTGCCAACTCGGAAAAACACGTTCCTTGATGGGAGAGTAATACCTTAGATTAACGCCTCCGTGCCGACTATCTTTTTTCACGTAAGAAAACAAGCGCATGATTTCATCTTTGTCACCTTCCAAATATTGAAGGAATCTATGTTTAGAATGCAGTAGAATCCCTGTAATGTTTTTCTTCGGGTTGTTGACTCGGCAAGAGGCTAATATTTTTTCAACTTCAGCTTCTCCACAGTCAGGTCTGCGGCTACTCGTGTAAACGAGCTTATATAAATTGGACATAGTTATATAGTTAATAGTTCGGTGATCTTTTATTTTTAAACAAAAAAAAACACCATTTTATTAGATTGATTTACAGCTGTTTAGTGAAAGACGCAATAAGCAATCAAATGGCTGTAAATCAATCTAATAAGTTTTTTTACCGAACTAATACTTTTTGTAAGAAATGTAATTACTGTTTAGGTACTCAGAATTACTCTTATAAACGCACAAAGATATAAAATGTTGGTCATGAAAGAGACATAAGCCATTAAATTTTAACTAAAAGAGGAACTGTTTATATAATTTAATTTAAATTAATTAACTTGTAATTACTTGTTAATTAATGTGTTGGGAAATAGGCTGATCTTTGTTGAGAATACTAAAGATTTGATTGTTAGTAAGATGTATAAAAAATGTTTTTTTGTCCTTTAACAAACAAAGGCTCCTAACGAAAGGCAATAAGTAGCAGCGCAACTAAGTAACGGAGTATTACTATTTATTACTGACAATAAACGCTTTGTCAAAGAGAAATAAACTGTAAGCCTTGAAGCGAAAACTTAACGAAAAATTAATAATTATTTGACTTTTGTGTAAATGCTATTCTTTACTTTTGCGAAATAGTTTTTAGTGGCAGTTGGTAGAATTTAGTCGCATTCTTTGTTGTAGGCGTCTGCTATATAACAAGCTATTTTTTTATTTTTTTGTCAAAATAATTTTATCATGAAAATAATACTCCCCATGAAGGTCATTTTAGTAGTGCTTTCTTTTTCTGTATTAGTGAGTTGTGGTTTTGTTTCTAAAAATAAAACAAGCAAAAAAAACATCGCAGAAAGTCCAACTGTATTTGAAGATAGTTATTATCAAAATTTAGGTAAGAACATCAAGCGCTTGCATCATCTAATGCAAGGAACATTTATTGCTCATAAGGAGAATAGATCTAAAACCTTAGAATCGTGGAGCGTTTCTGAAGGAGACAGCGTAATTTTGTATAGTGTTCCATTAGGCGAAGTCGGAAAGCAAGGCTATTGGATCTACAGCTATGAATTCATGACTTCCTTACCTGATGAACCCATTTATAGCACAATCAAGCAAATCAAACAACCGTCAAGAGATACGTTAGAAGTTTTATATTACAAGACAAAAACACCCATAAAGTTAGGACTTAGTGAGGTGATTGATCCCAAAATATTAAATGAAAAAATTCGGATCAATGAATTAGTCTTAATGGATAAAAAAGTCGTTTACGTGAAAAAAACAGCGGCTCAGTTTCTTGGCTATTCAAGAACTTATGAAGACAAACAATTTGATTGTTTGCGGCAAAATAAATACGACTTGTCTCCTAATTTTTATAAAGTAGAAGCTGTCTTTTTTGACAAAGAAAATCAAAAAGAATTGTCTTTGAAAAACCGACCTAGTATACTTGTTCGAAGAGCGATTGACTTTAAAGTGCTCTATAAAATTGCGACGAAATAAGCCAGTTTGGGTTTAAGTAGAAAGTCGTTTAGTCGGAATTCAACGGACGACTTTCTACTTAAAACTTGTAGAAGCATTTTTGATTGTTTGAAGGCGTAGAGAGGGCATAAAGCGCTTTTGTCTAAGTACTCTAATCCTTATCCTCCAATACGTTTCGTTTGCGAGTATCCCATGCCTTTGAGTAAGTCTACTACTTTTTCTACCCAATTTCCTTGTAAGATAATTTCATTATCTTTGCTGCTTCCTCCAACACCACATTTGGACTTTAGGGTTTTTCCCAAATCTTTTAAATCTTCTTCTGTACCAACAAAACCAGTTACTAAAGTGACCTCTTTACCTTTGCGTTGTTTGCGATCTCGCAGCACCCGCAATTTTTGTTGTTGGACAGGAAGTGTTTCCATTATATCCTCTTCCTCGTCAAACCACTCTGCGTCAGGATTTGTAGAATAGAAGGTTAATTTTTTCTTTTTCTTAGCCATAATACGTGGTGTTTTTAAATTCCTTGAATTGATTTGAGAATGGTTTCAATGTTCGTTGCATTTTTAGTAACATCTTCAAGATAGCCCCAAAAATAAATTACATATTGAGTGCCATTAGTAGACATTGAAAAACGAAAAACAGTAGCTCTTTTATCTTCTACCCAGGTTGACATGGTCTTTTCAAACGTAAAAAAATCCGTTTGTACTGTTTCTGTACGACCAGAAAATGCAGCAAAGCTATAATCCCAAACAACTTGTTTTTGTAAGCGATCAAGAGGAATCGTATCCATAAAGATAACCATGTTGATGGTTTGATCTTTGGAGGAATTGATTGTTGCGCCGTAACAATCACAGGTTTTTCCGTGCATGTAGCCGCCAATAAACCAACCTTTGGGAACATCGTATTTTAATCCGATGGGGGCTTGATTCAGTTCTTTCCAATTTTGAGCAGAAGTAACTGACAGGAAGAACACAAAAAAGAGAAGGACAAAAAGGTACTTCATATTCTCATTTTTTAGTACATTTAGATCTCTTAGAACCTCTTTGTAAAAGTTCTAAATGGTGATATTAGAAATAGAGAACTAAATATGTTGTTTCCCACGCAGGAAGTAATGTCTATTTAGACCTATTGATAGGGTAAAATATTAATCGGTAAGATAACAAAAAAACATTTATTCTATGTTTGAGAACGACGATAATCTTGATAAAACTAAAAAAAGTACGGTTTCTAATTCGTATGAAGAAACCGTAGAACAGTTGCAAGGGCTATTAAAAAACATTGAAAGTCAAGGCGATAAACTAGGTGATTTATTGGAAAACGTAGAACAAGCCAATGCTTTGGTTGAACAATGTCGAAACCAATTACGAGGGATCGAGGAGAATGTTAATAATATTTTATAATTTCGTTAACTAATTCTTTAGTTATAAAGTGTATCTTTGTATTTATCATAAAAATACATCTTTGAGTTTTCCTTTTTCAAGGAAGTAAGTAGATGGACAAAAGATGCCCTATTTTAGTGTTAATTATTTTTGTCCATCTACTTGTCATCATCAAAAAAATAATAAAAAGTGTCTAACCATACATTTGAACAATACCTAAAAGAAACCACTACTTGCCGCAGGCTTTTTCTCAAAAAAAATAAAGATTACGGAACGGCATGGCGCATTTTACGTCCTACCTCTTTGACCGATCAATTGTTTATTAAAGCCAAACGAATCCGAGGAATCGAAATAAAGGGTTCTATGAGAATAAACGAAGGCGTTAAAAGCGAATACATTGGCTTGGTTAATTATTGTATTATGGCTTTGATTCAATTAGAATTGCCCAAAGAGGCTTCTTTGGAATTACCAGAAGCAGAAGTGATTGCCTTGTATGATAAGTACCACGACTCAACGTTTGAGTTGATGAAAGACAAAAATCATGACTATGGCGAGGCCTGGCGAGATATGCGTAGAAGTTCTTTGACGGATTTAATTCTAATGAAAATTTTCAGAGTCAAGCAAATTGAAGATAATGAAGGCGCTACCTTAGTGTCAGAAGGTTTAGATGCCAATTATCAAGACATTATAAATTATGCCGTCTTTGCACTTATTAAAATAGCAGAAGAAGGCGAGTAGAAACGCATCCAATTAATATAGAAACATAAAACAGAAAAGACATGACAGTTTATACGCTATTTCTCTACATCGGCATTGTGGCCATTGCCTTGACTGCAACAATTGGTGTAGGACATTCGAAGCTCAGAGAACACGTTGCCATTCATCCTTTCCAATGGTTTGTACAGTACTTTATGGGATCTTTACTCCTTTTTTCTGGATTGGTAAAAGGAGTTGACCCTCTAGGAACTGCTTATAAGATGCAAGATTATTTTACAGAGTTTGGGGCGCAAGGGATGCCTTATATGGATGTGATGCATGAATATGCCTTGCATTTTTCCCTCTTTATGTTGGTCTTAGAATTGGTCTTAGGAGTTTGTTTGATTTTAGGTTTGGGACAACGCAAAACGACTTGGGTAAATCTAATGATGATGTTGTTTTTTACCTTCCTAACAGGATTTAATTACCTAACGGGGTATACGTCCAAAGCGGAACAAATTGGTATTCTGAACTATGCTCAATGGGAAAACTTTAGCGATGGAAATATCCGTATCACAGATTGTGGTTGTTTTGGGGATTTCTTGAAATTGAAACCAATTGAAACCTTTATAAAGGATATTATTTATACAATTTTATCTTTGTTCTTGGTTTTTAATACCGATAACTTAAAAGAGTTGTTCCCACGGAATGGAAAATTAAGAATGGCTATTGTAAGTATTTTGATTGGTGGGGCGACTTGGTTCTGTTTCCAAAATTTCTATTTGGACAAGCCTATGGTTGATTTTAGACCCTTTGCAGAAGGAATAGATATGAGAGCGGCTAAAGAAGCTTGTGACGCAGATGTAGCTGTTGTGGAAACTATTTATACTTATAATAATAGTGAAACAGGGAAACAACAGATTGTTAATTCGAAGGATTTGATGGAGTTCCCTTATTTGTGGCAAGAAAAAAATGCTGCGGGTAAAGCGGTTTGGAATGCGGACAAATCAAAAACAGAAATGAAGGTCATTCACGAAGGTTGTAATTCTCAAATTCAATACTTCCAATTTGATGCTATTTTAAACAACCCTAAATATAATTTCTTAGTTGTTGGTGGAAATTTGGACAAATCGGATAAAGCGGCTTTTAAGCAAATTAGCGCAATTGCTTCAGCAGGAGAAAAAGAGGGCTATACTACGCAAGCACTTTATTATTATAGTAATAAACAAACTGTTGATGAATTCCGTCACGATGTCAATGGTGCCTATGAATTTAATACGGCCGATGATAAATTATTAAAAACAATTGTTCGGGCAAATCCAGGTTTGGTGTTGTTGAAAGATGGTAAAGTGGTCAAAAAATGGCACCACAAACACATTCCAACCTATGAGGAAGTAAAGGCCTTGATGAATTAGCAAGACTTTGAGAATAGACTAGAGGGACAAAATTTATCTTAGATAAATTTTGTCCCTTTTTTTATTCGTGTTTCAGGCAGCATTTAGTTGCGCTGCTACTTATTCACTTCGCTCGGTTTCTTCACGACCACGGCGTAAGACCGTTCCTAAGTTCGTCAGAACGACAGAACTTCAATAAAAAAATCCTCTTCAACAGAATGTTGAAGAGGATTTTTTATAAATATAAACCAAGACGTTTTAAACATCAAAATTCACCTCAATAGTATCCGTAGTAGGAATTGCAGAACAGCTCAACAAATAGCCCTTCTTAACTTCCTCATCACTCAAAGCCAAGCAACGTTCCATTTCAGCTTTTCCACTAACGATTTTACAAACGCAGGTAGAACAAGCCCCACTCATACAAGAATAAGGAGGATCTTCGTCGATACGCAACAAGCCATCCAGAATAGACTCATTTGCTTCCAAGGTCAATTCGACCTTTTTGCCATTCATCGTAACCGTTGCTTTTGCACCAGTACTACCACTGACCCTTTCCGTAGCGTTGTCCTCTACGACAAACCATTCGATATGAATGTTTTTATCCTCAAGCCCCAAAGCCTTAAAGGTATCTTCAGCGGTACGCATCATCCCTTCGGGACCACACATGAAGGTTTCCACGGGCGTATTTCCACGATGGTATTTTGTATAAACATCCTTGATGTTTCTTGCATCAATACGACCTTTCATGCCATCCCAGTCCACTACTTTTTTGGAAAACAAGCCAAACACACCACCTTCTTTGCGTTCAGTTGGTCTAGAAAGTGTATGAACGACGTTTAATTGACCAGCATAGCGTTTTTCTAATTGCTCCAATTCAGCTTTAAACATGATGCTGTTTTCGCTCTTGTTGCCATAGAAAAGGCAGACTTGACTCTTCGGCTCGTCTTCTAAAATTGTTTTTAGAATAGAAAGCATTGGCGTTACACCAGAGCCAGAACACAACAAGAAATAATCTTTTGATTGATTTGGGTCTAATGGCGTATTGAAGTGCCCTTGTGGCGGCATGACTTCTATTTCTGTGCCAACGGTAATGTTATCATTGATATGATTCGAAACCAAGCCTTTGAAGACTCGTTTTACACCGATTTTTAGATCCTTGTCCATGCTTGGGCTAGAACAAAGCGAATACGCTCTGCGCTCTTGCTTGCCTCTGAACATGAATTTTAAAGTCAAATATTGACCATGTTTATATTGAAAGGTTTCTTTTAAATTGTCAGGAACGTCAAAACTAAGGACAACGGCATTTTCCGTGTCTGTTTGAACGTCTTTTACTTTTAGCTTATAAAAATTAGTATCAGCCATTATTTAGCGTTAATTAAATTAGAGAAAACAGCCTCTTGAAATTTTTTGCAGGGCAAAATAAAGCAATTTTTAGGAATTTATTGGTATAAATGCACTCAAAATTGAACTTGAATTCTTAAAGGGCTACTATTAGGAACAACTTTTGGGTGAAGAGGTTGCGTATTATAAGTGCTATTTTAAGGATTAAATGACGGTGGGGGATCTGTATCGTATACGTTATTTGTAGGCTTAGATGATGACAATGTCTAATGACAAAATTGCTTTACAAAAGCGAAAATAATCTTATATTTACACTATTATAGACCTAAAATTATTAATTACCATGAAAGACTTTAATATCGTTGAAGTAGCTCAAATTCTAAATAAAATGGAATTGGAGCTTAAAAAGTATTCTAGACTATTTGCTGAGGATGGAAACATTACTGCTTCTGAGCAAAAAGTATTGGATATGTTAAAACTCAAATTAGCAAAAGTAAAGGCAAGTACAGAAAAGAATATTAATGCAAAGGCTTTTTCTAAAGAAGACCTTGGAGACTTGCCGAAAGCTTTGTTAGATTTTATTAATAAAAATATCCCTGACAAGGATAAAGCAAGAGAGATCATAGAAGTTGTCAAAAAAATATATGATAGTAATATAAAAGACCAAGAGTACGAAGTAAAACGCAAGGTTGCAACTCAAGCACTTAAAAATACGCTAGAAGCAAAAAAAGAAAACTTTACACATGCTGATTTTCATGCTGAATATGAGAAACTATTTAGGAACGGATTAATTATAGGGACTGAGGTAGATGTAAATGAGGTAGATATAAAAGATGTAGATCCAGGTGTTAATGGACCTAAGACCAAAATTAAATTGCTAAAGGGAGGGGTTTTTAAGAAAAAATTAGGAGATTATTTTACCTTAAAAGGCGAGGTAGTCATTGACCATAAAGTAGGTGACAATGCTTTGTTGAAAATGAAGGGCGATATTCTAGATAATGAAGTTGTTCTTAAATTGTTTAAAAATGAATTTGACCTACTTGCTACGAAGACAAGTACAACATTATTAGAGCTTGGATCAGAGGTAGAAAATATCGCAGGTTACGAATGGTTAACTTTTACATTAAAAGCAGATGTGGGAAGTATTGAGGCTGATTTGCCTTCAATGGATCTTTCTTTAAGTATGGTGAAAATAACTGGAACGTTCAGTGGTTCACCAACAAAAAAATTCTTGTCTTCATTGAGCCCTAGTCTAGGCGAATTAAGTGATGTGTTAAGTGTTGCAGTAAACGGAAAACTTGAATTCAATATTAAAGCTTCTAAAGATGATGTAAAATGGATCTCAAAAATCAGTAAATTAAGTGAAGGACTTGCTGATAAAATAGAGGAACTTCCTGACTTAATTAAAGAGGCTAAAGAAAACCAATCCAAAGCTCGAAGAGCACGGAAAGATTTTGAAAAAGCGAAAACCCAAGGAGTCAAAGCCGCTAAAGCGGCAAAACAGGAAGCGGTAGTAGCAGATAAACTATACCAGAAAACTCGAAGAAAAGTTATTAAATATGGTAAGGATATTAATAAAAGGGTAAAGAATATCAATGCCGCCTCTACTAAAATTAGTAAAGCGGGAAAACCTGTGGCTAAAGCGGTTAAAAGCTTCTTTGGAAAACGTGCTGCTAGAGTTTTGATGAAATTTATTCCAGGCTTGAATATTATATCAACAGCATTAGATGTTTATGATATTGTAACGGTTGTTGCCCCTGTTGTCATAAAATTTATAGGTGACTTTTGGGAAGAAATGAATCAGTTGCCTGATCCTATCGATGTAGATGACCGAGTTCGAGATTTCTTCGAGTTCATTGGTCAGGAAGATAAATTAGGTCATATGACTCAAAGTTTAGCGGATAAATATAAAATCTTCTTTAAATCTTTTAATGAGATTGGTTATGACGATTTTAAAACTAAATTGGCAAAATTACAAGGTACAGTGGTCTACAAATCTGTAGAAGATTATTTGGATGCTTTGATAGAAAAGAAGGCTTATTTTGCGGAGCAGATGGGGAGTGATGATAATATGATTAAGCAGAAAATCAGAGCAGATTATGTTGCCGATAGTGCTATCATCAATGAGGGGGCTCAAATAATAACGGTTAAAAAGGAGATTAGTTTTCCTCATTCGAATAATGAAGCTGTCACTCCAGTTCAGTTATTTCAATATCAAATAACAAATAACAAATAACAAAAATAACTCTTTGTTTGATTTGGTATTATTTAAAGATGTAACTATTACGACTAAAGATAATACTATATGGACTATGCCAAAGGGAGAAGTTGCAAAGTATTATAAAAAAACAAATAACGAAGGAAAAATAATAGAAGAAAAATGGGAAACAATAAGTTACGATTAATAATCACATTAGTTATAGCTATTACATCTTCAATTGTATTGGCTCAAAATGTATTTCCTAAGAAATATTATAGTATCGAAAGTTATTATGATTCAAAGAATTGTAATAGAACAAGTATTTATTTGTTAAATAAGAACTCAATGAACAAGTTAGTTTATGTCCTAAATGTAAAGGATAGTTTACTTATGGAGTATTCAATTGAAAAAGATATTAATAAACTTGATTCGTTAATACTATATTCTTATCAATCTAGCACGATTTTTTATGGGAAAGATGATTTTTATTATAGTTTCTTCGATGAATCGAATAATTTAGTTTGTAAACAAGTATATTCATCTAAAACGAAAACATTCCCTAATGTTATCACTCAATGGGATCATAATAAGCGAAAAATATATACAGAGAAGAATTCAATAAGGAATCAGGTTATTCGGGGATGGTTTAGCAATGGACAAATTAAATCTTGTATTAAACGAAAACTAATTTACAATGAGAAAAGACTCCAAATACGAGCGCTTGATGGATGCCAAAGAATTTGGCATCCAAATGGGGGAATAAAATATATAATACACTGTAAAGAGAAAAAAGTTATTAGATACAAATCTTTTAATTCCAAAGGAACTCTTTTAAAAACTCAAAAATATTCGATAGAAGATAATATTTCTATCAAGGATATTATTAAAGAGCCAGAAGATAAAGCTCATTTTTACTACAATATTAGTTCCTGTAATCAAACATGTCCTTTCTTGTAATTACTGTACTTGACAAGCTGTTTTTATTGTTTTTCAACTGATACGCTAAAGAACCAACAGAAATATGGAAAATAATAAGTTATTAATTAGCCTTATAGGAATCTTTCTAATGCTCTCTTTGAATTCTTTTTCTCAGGACATTAAAAAGCAACCTTACTGTTACACGTCTTATTGGGATAGTTCATCCTGTTGTCGAATAACAGAAAGAGTAGAAACTAAAAATGGAAGTATAGGAATGACTTTTTTTTATAATAAGAAAGATTCTTTAATCGAAAAAAGGCATACGATTTTATCAGTAAAAGAAAGAGATTCTTTACGTCAACATAGTTGTAAACTACGGTTAACACATCCTCATAAGAAAAGTACAGCGTATAAATTTTTCAACCCCAAAGGACAATTGATTTGCCAGACCATCATGATGAAACACGCTCCTGGAGACGTAGATCGTTATATAAAAAAATGGTACGACAATAATCAGTTGAAAATATACGGCGTTGAAAAAAAGGGGAAGTATAAAATCAAAAGAT
>CACVAQ010000376.1 GCA_902727865.1 uncultured Aureispira sp.
TTATGTAAGCTTAACGGTAAAAGCGGATTTAGGGAAGCTCGGTTTTCAACCTGGCGCAGGAGATAAAGACGAAGCAACGGATAGTTTTTTCGAAAAAGCACGCCATAGAACTAAATTTAATGCCGCATCGGTTCGCTTTCAAGGAGCTCTTAATGTATTAAAGATAGCCAATCATACGAATATAAATTTACCTGGAGTCGACTTGGAGGCTTGTACCATCAGTATTAGTGGTGGGTTTAATGTTTCTTTAAATCCTGTAAAAGTAAAGGTCAAAGGGGCTTCGACAAAGACGGATGCTGATTTGGACAAACCGTCTATAGAGAAGGACAACAAAAGGCTTCGTGACATCCAAGATAAGAACAAGCAACTGTCTCAAAAAGCGGATCAATTGGCGGATGCTGTTGATAAAAAAGACATGGATCGGCTCAAAAAAGCCGCAGAAGAATTCCAAGAGACCGCTCAAGATGCCTATGAATTGTTGGAAAATCACGATTGGAATGATAAATCAATCAAAAATAAAGCCGCTGACCTCTTAAACGAAACGGCTGAAAAGGTGTATAAAAAAGTAGCGGGTCCTATTGGAAAATTGACCAAGGCGCTGAAATATGCAAAACCTTTAGCTCGCTTAATCCCTGGTATCAATGCCATTCTGACTGTCATTGAAGTAGCAACCTATATTTATGATTTTGTGGTTTGGTTTAATAGTGTCGATGCCAATACTTGGGAAGATTATTTCATTGCCTTTGGTTCAAGTATGGAAAAAGGCCTTGTTGGACAATGGTTTAAAAGTTTTGATCGTTATATGAAAAGTTAAACGACCTCTATTCAAATGAATTGGTATGAAAACAGATGACGCCACGGTTTATACAATTGTACCTACAAAACAAAAATTTATAGCGGATACCTTTCCTCTTTATACACTTTGTTTAGGCTTTGGAATGTATGCGATGCATTACATCGTGGTGCTTTTTATCGGTTTCTTTGATCCTAGTTTGGAACTGGAGCGCATTATATGGCTTGGAACCTATGTGACGCCCTACCTTTTTCATTTTTGGGTCCTTGCGGCATTTTTCATTTTAGGATTTCTTTTTTTTAGAGATTATAGAAAAGGGTTCCGACAAATCAAATTAGAACGCTATCAAATTACACTCTATCCCAAACAAAAATCAGAGGCATTGCAAATATTTTCTTGGGAGTATCCAATACAAACTGTTTTATTACCAAAAGGAAACACCTTATTTAAGATAGATTTAGAAAATAGAAGTCTTTCACTGCCTGCTAATACGGATCCTTCAGCGATAGTCAAAATTACACAGTTCTATCATACGCCACTAGTTAACGAAGACGAAGGAACGTTCAATAAATAAAAGAAACGTTTTGCGTCATCTTTTTGGTCTGAAAATTTCAAAAAAATCGAACGTGTAACCCGTGCCAGACCTTTGCGCCTAGCGCAAGCTTGCTCGTTCGTTACACTCATACTACTCATTTTTTAAAACTTTCATCCTCAAAAATATTTAACAACACTTGTTCACTTTATTTATTTCTCATTCCTTGAACGATAAAACCGAATTTCGATATGAAGACTAAGCACTGGAATTCAAACATCATCACCTTTCAAGACGACAACTCCTTTAGTTTAGTCAGTGCAAACAAACAGACAGGATGGTTCCTTACCCTAGCTTATTCCCTTCTAACAATAGCCTTGGTACTGTTTTTTTTTATCGTGAAATGGTTTTTTTTAGACATCTTCCTTGGAATCACGCCTTTTTTTTTAATCATTTTAGCCCTTCTATTAAACCAAACAATAACTAGTATTCCCATAGGGACGGATACTTTTTTGTATTTAACCAATAAAGAATTTCGTTATCAATTCTATCATTTGGGCTATACTGAAATCACACATCCTTTAAAAAAAATTAATAAAGTACGGCTCTCTTCCGATCATAAACTATTGCTGTTTTATTTACATGAAAACCGTGTGATTGAAATCATTCCTATTCCAATTAAATTTCCAACAGAAGCCACTAAAGTACTACAAGAAGTCTATACGTTTTTAGAATCTCAAGGTGTTGCACTCGCTCCTCCTGTTATTATTCCTCCAAAAAAATGAGTTTGCAGGAACTTACCACAAGTAGATAGAGTTAAAGAAGTTGTCCAAGCAATTAGAGACAAAAACAAGTGGTATGAAAAAAGAAAAACTTAGAGGAAAAGATTTAGTAACAATCGGTTATGAGGATACGGCAATTCGTAGTCTAGCAATGTTATTAGTTGGTAAAGGCTACAAATACTCCTCAAAGGAAGAAAAGCTTCAACGCTTACAACTCCTCATACAAAAACCCGAAGCGTATACACAAGATGCTGTTTTAGGTCCTGTGGCGATTAAATTGATCGATGAACAGGCTAAAGAAGAAAGCTATGCTTTTTCGGACAAGCCGTTCAAAATTTATGGTGCGGAGGGTATTGACGAGGGGGCAAAAGATCAGATGAAACAAGCGATGAGCTTACCCATTACAGCCGATGGCGCTTTGATGCCCGATGCTCATTATGGCTATGGCTTGCCCATTGGTGGCGTTTTAGCAACCAAAGAGGCCATTATTCCTTATGGCGTTGGAGTCGATATTGGTTGTCGTATGTGTTTGAGTATTTTTGATGCCAAAGGAAGTTATATCGAACAAAACAAATCCCAACTCAAAAAAATAATTCAAGATAATTCTCGTTTTGGAAAGTCTATTTTTGAGGACAATCATCGAGATGATGCTATTTTTGATCGCCCTGAATTTAGAGAAATTGGCTTCTTACGTTCTTTAATTGACAAGGCCTACAGCCAAATTGGTTCTTCGGGTGGTGGCAATCACTTTGTCGAGTTTGGCTGGGTTGATATTAAGGATATTAACAACGACTTAAATTTAGCCGTCGGTCAATATTTGGCTTTACTGACCCATTCTGGCTCTAGAGGTTTTGGCGCTAAAATTGCCAATACTTACACCAATATTGCCATCAAAAAACGCAATTTACCAAAGTCTACAGCGCACCTCTCTTGGCTTTATATGAACGAACAAGAAGGGCAAGAATATTGGATTGCTATGAATTTGGCAGGCGATTATGCTGCGGCTTGTCATCATCACATTCATCGCCGAGTGCAAAAAGCCTTGGGCATCAAAAAACTCCACCAGATTGAGAATCACCATAATTTTGCATGGAAAGAACAGTTGGCAGATGGCTCTGATGTTTTTGTGCATCGCAAAGGCGCTACCCCTGCCCACAAGGGAGCTTGGGGAATTATTCCTGGTTCTATGACGGCACCCGCTTTTATTGTCCGAGGTTTGGGAAATACGGAATCCATTAACTCTGCTGCTCACGGTGCTGGACGTGCTTTTTCTAGGCGTAAAGCAAAAGAGTCCTTTACTAAAAAAATGATGCGAGAGGTTTTAAAAACCAATAATGTTGAATTAATTGGTGCAGGCTTGGACGAAGCACCTTTTGCCTATAAGGACATTCATAGCGTCATGCAAGCACAGCAAGAATTAGTAAAGGTTGTTGCGCCTTTTTATCCTAAAATTGTTCGGATGGATTCGGGAAAGAAATAATTTTCATAATGGGAAGGAATGAATTTTATTAAAATGGAAGAGACCGTAATGGAAAACTATACCTCTTGTACAATTGAAAATAAG
>CACVAQ010000377.1 GCA_902727865.1 uncultured Aureispira sp.
AATTGTAATAATCTAAGACTAGCTAAAATTTCAAATAGTTGTAATAGAATAGGTATCAAAACGCTACTCTTTCCCCTTCATCAACAAATTAACCCGAAACAACATCTTATTATTCGCCTCCGCAGGACCATCAGGACCAGCAACCGTATAACTACCTTTTAGATTATCGATAGAAAACTGGGCATAAATTTGTAAACGCAGTGCCCCATTTTCATCTAAGATAGGCTCGAATTGAGCGGTTGCAAGAACAGGCGCTGTTTTGCCTAAGATGGTTAAGTTTGCCTGAACTGTTGCGGTCGTAACTCGTCCCAAGCTTAGGTTTAAATGATCTCCGATGACTTTTTTGAAGACAAGTGTTGCTGTTGGATGTTTATCAACATAGAGCATACTTTCTGTAACGGCTTCGGTGAGTTCATCTTCGCCCATATCAATAGAGGCAACCTTTACGACAAATTTACCTATTGCAGTCTCCAGATCCTGTCCTTCATTAAAGCTTATATTTCCTGTTGCTGCCGTGAACTCGCCTCCATAATGTCGTAGAGGCGGAGGGAAATTGAACGCAAGTATAGGCGTGTTTTCATCTATAGGTCCTGCAACGATCCATTCTTTTGGAAGTTCTATTGTGGGAAAATCCGTTTGGTCGCTTTTTTCTGCTGCTTTTAGGACACTTAGTTTTAAGGCTTCCCAAGGGGTAATATTTTCATTTTTGGTATAATTCATCGCATCTCCTAAAGTAGATTCAACGACTTGTCGTTGAATCTCCGCCAAGGAGCCTTTTGCTGCTGCACTGAAGGCTTTTGAAACAGAAGCTCCACTTGCTGCGGGATCAAACTGTTGATAAATAGGCGTGTGGCAATCGTAATGAGAGTGGATTTCTGAGCTAACATACACTTTTCCATTTTTGGCAAGATAGGGATAGAAGTTACAATAAATTAACTCATCCGAATTGCTAACCGAAATGGCTTTTTGATAAGTCGCAGGCGCAAAGCCCTCTTTTAGTCCTTTTAAGTACTCCCGCTTAAATTTATCCAGCGTAAAGCCGAGGGGTAAAACGCCCTTTGGATCTGTAATTTTAAGTTTGATGACTAGTTTAGAGCGTTCGTGTTCCCAAACAAAGACATTTTCTTCTTTATAATCAACCTCTTCTATCGGAAGTCTTCGAACAGTACGAATAAAATTCAACAAGCGTTTGTGTGAAGTGTATCGCCCTTTGAAGATTTTTCGGCCTATATGATTTCGATAAACAATAAAAGGCGTATATCCAACTTCTTTTGGAGCCCCTGTTTTATCAATATCAATAATTTTTGTTGTAATATTGCGTTCCAATAAGTAAGCTTCTAAGGCGTTGACATTATCCAGTGTAAATGGGCTATCGGTTGACTTTTGAACAAAAATAATGAGTTCTTCATCTGTATTTTGTTGCGCAATCGTCGAAAAAGATAGGAGGATTAGTAAAAATGTGATATATTTTGGCATAATAATGATAGTATATATTGAAGTGAAGTGAAGTGTTTGCATTAAATGAATCAATCAACTACTTTAGTATGAGACAGGACATGAACTTAATATATAAAGCTAAATATCGTACCAATGAGAGAAAGACTAACCGCTAAATTTTTTGAAGGAGAAATATTATAGCTTATAAATACATTTTGACTTAAAAAGTTTAAAACAGAGACTATATTTAAACATAAATTAACAAATAAAATGAACAAAGGAATGATATACAGATTAAACGTCTTAGTTGCATTTTTTGTATTAACAGCGTCCTCTATTTGGGCTCAGTCTGATCGTTGGCAACAACGCATTGAATACAAAATGGATATTGTTGTGGATGCCGAAGCGCATCAGTTTACGGGAACACAGAATATAGTTTATTATAATAATTCTAAGGATGAACTGAACAAAGTTTTCTACCATTTATATTTTAATGCTTTTCAACCGAACAGTATGATGGACGTTCGTTCTAGAACGATTCAAGATGCAGATACTCGTGTTGGTGGACGTATTTTAGAATTAAAAAAGGACGAAATTGGGTATCACAAAATCAAATCTTTAAAACAAAACGGAACAGATGTGAAGTTTGAGGTCGTTGGAACGATCCTAGAGGTGACCTTGAATGCCCCAATCAAAGGAGGTACTTCGTGTACCTTTGACATGGAGTTTGAAAGCCAAGTGCCGCTTCAAATTCGTCGTTCTGGATGGAATAGTGCCGAAGGCATTGAATTGTCAATGACTCAATGGTATCCTAAAATGTGTGAATACGACTATCAAGGTTGGCATTCAAACCCTTACGTAGGACGCGAGTTTTATGGTGTTTGGGGCGATTTTGATGTGAATATTACAATTGACAAAGAGTATACGATCGGAGGTACAGGAATCCTTCAGAATCCTAATGAAATAGGACATGGCTACGAAAAAGTAGGAGAGAAGGTTGATTTGAAAGATAAAAAAAATATCACCTGGCGTTTCAAAGCAGAAAATGTACATGATTTTGCTTGGGCTGCTGATCCAGATTATATTCACGATATTGTTGAGGTAGATGACAGCTTAGTGTTACATTTTATCTACCAAGACAACGAAAATTACAAAGAGGTTTGGCAAAAAGCGCAAAAGAGAACGGCGCAAGCGTTCAAATTTATTCAATCTAGGTATGGAAAATATCCGTACAAACAGTATACGATCATTCAAGGTGGTGACGGTGGCATGGAGTACCCAATGGCAACCTTGGTCACGGGCGACCGTAAAATTGGTTCTTTGATCGGTGTTATCATTCATGAAGCGATGCATACTTGGTATCAGATGTTGATGGGCTCTAACGAGAGTTTGTATGCTTGGATGGACGAAGGATTTACTTCTTACACGTCTAATGTGGTCCGTGCGTATATCTTTAATGCCAATGGATCATTTCCACACGATGGCTCTTATAGAGGCTATACGTATTTGGCAACCAGTGGCTCGGAAGAACCGATGAGTACACATGCCGATCACTTTAATACCAACTTTGCGTATGGACAAGCGGCTTATTCTAAAGGGGCGGTGTTTTTGGGGCAAATTAACTATATTGTTGGAGAAGGTGTTTTTGATCGAGGCATGCTAAAATACTACGATGAGTGGCGTTTCAAACATCCGAATCCAAACGATTTTATTCGTGTGATGGAAAAGGAATCTGGTTTGGAACTGGATTGGTACAAAGAATACTGGGTGAATACTACGAACCAAATTGATTATGCTATTGTAGATGTCGTAAAAGCTGACAAAGGCTCTAAAGATTCTATTGTAACAAAAGCGAAAGAGGGGAGTTATTTTATCAGTAGTGGCAAAGCAGTGAAAAAAGGAACAACGGTTTATATCGAAAGAAAACAGCGTATGCCAATGCCTTTGGATATTGTCGTTACTTACAAAAAAGGTAAGTTAACACAGATGAAAACCTTTAATATTCCTTTGGAAATCATGCGTGGAAACAAGCAAGATGAATTGAAAAACGGGAAACAAACGGTTTTGCCAGATTGGAAATGGACGCATCCGATGTATGAGTTAAATCTATCTATTCCAATGAAAGATATTCAAAAAATTGAAATCGATCCCTCTATGCGTATGGCAGATGTTGATCGGGATAATAATGTTTGGGAGAAATAGTTTT
>CACVAQ010000378.1 GCA_902727865.1 uncultured Aureispira sp.
AGAATGAAATATAAGCAAACTAGCTAGAAGGAACGCAACTAATTTTAATTATTTTAGTGTTCGTCAAATAATTTTGGAGATTGCTGAACGGAGGAATGGTCCTCTTATTTTTTTACTGTTCTTTAGTCTAGAAGGTAAATAATCAGCAAGATTTGTAGCGCATTTTTATAAACAGTTAATTTGGTTTGTATTAATAGACCTATAAAATAGGGGTTTTAGTATAAATTCTATATTTTTGCACTGTTTTAACGAAAAAATCAAACTCCTTTCGTTAAAGAATTATAATTCGTTTGCTAGACAAACTTCAATGTAAAAGAAAAATATTTATTTTACAATCAACTCAAAAAATTAAATAGACAGATATGCTCAATCGTATAGGTGCCATTTTTATGGCTGTAGCGTTATTGCTTACTTCTAATCTTCAAGGACAAGATGATCCCGTATTGTTTAAGGTAAATGACAAAGAAGTTAATGTTTCTGAGTTCCAATATATCTACAACAAAACAAATGGAGAAAAAGCAGATTATAGTGAAAAGTCCCTCAAAGAATACTTGGAGTTATATGTAAACTTTAAACTCCAAGTTGCAGAAGGAGTTGACATCGGACTTAGTGAAAAAGCAGAAGTGAAGCGTGAACAAGATCAGTACAAACGCCAATTGGCAAGTACTTATTTGACCGATAGAGAAATTACAGAAAAATTGGTTCGAGAAGCTTATGAAAGAAGCAAAGAGGATCGTAAAATTAGCCACATCTTTATTGCCGCAGATCAAAATGCAAACGAAAAGCAAAAAAGAGAAGCGTTTGAACGGGCAACGAAGGTCAAAGGAGAATTGACAGCGAAAAACTTTAATGACTTGGCAAAACAATATTCTGATGATAAGTATAGTAGTGCCAATGGTGGTAGTTTAGGTTGGTTTACAGCCTTGCAATTACCTTATGCTTTAGAAACCGCTACCTACGAAACTAAAAAAGGAGCGTTCTCTGCTATTGTAACAACAAATAAAGGATATCATGTGATTCGTGTCGATGATGTACGTCCAGCGTTCGGAAGAATTAAAGTGGCGCATGTCTTATTGCGTGTAAAGAAAAATCCAGAACAAACAAAAGCCTTGGCAGATTCTTTATACAATACCTTGAAAGGCGGGGCTAAATTTGAAGAATTAGCAAGCAAGTATTCTCAAGACAATGCGACTAAGAATAGAGGCGGTCAGTTAGGATGGATTGGAATTAATAGTTATGCAGAAGATTTTGAAAAAGCTATTTTTGCCTTAGAAGAAGATGGAAATATCTCTAAGCCTGTGAAAACAGAGGCAGGCTGGCATATTCTAAAACGGTATCAAGGAATTAAAAACCCTAAATATCAAGATGTAAAATCAGAAATTACCAATAAAATTAAGCGCAAACCACGTTTCCAAATTATTCAAGATGCTTTGGTGGCAGACATCAAGAAGGAAGGAAATTATAAAGAAGACGAAGCGGTAAAGAAAGAATTGATTGATTTACTAAAGAAAGAAAATACGTTCTTAACCTACAAATGGAAAGCTCAAAAGGACCCAAGCTTAGAAAATAAAGCCTTGTTTGTCGTTGGGAATCTAAAAGGAACCGTTCGTGAATTTATGTCTATTGCACAACGTGCCCACAACGAACGAATGAACGAACAGCCTCGTACCATTGAAGCAGCGGTAGATCGTATTCTGAAAAAATTAGCGACTCAAAAGTGTTTGGCGTATGAGGAAACGCAATTGGACAAACGCTATCCTGAATTTAAGTCTTTGATGCGTGAATACGAAGAAGGTATTTTGTTGTTTGAAGTGAAAAAACAATTGGTTTGGGACAAAGCTTCTAGCGATGAAGAGGGCTTGAAAACGTTCTACGAAGGAAATAAGGACAATTATAAATGGAAACAGCGTGCGAACGTTACTTTTTATACCTTACGTACAGATGACAAAAAAATGGTTAGAAAGATTCAGGGCAAAGCAAAAAAGAAAAGTGCTGAAAATTTGAAATCTATGTACAATAAAGATCGTGAAGTAGTGCAAACGACTAGTGGTATTTATGAGGAAGGTAAAAATATGGAATTGGACAAATTGAGATGGAAAGCTGGCGTTGTTAGCAAAGGATACAGCAAAGATGGCTCTACTTTTTTTACTAAAATAGAAGAAATTATTGCTCCTTCTGTCAAAACATTAGGAGAAGCTCGTGGCTATGTGGTCGCTGATTATCAAGATTACTTGGAAAAAGAGTTGATCAAAAAACTGAAAGAGAAATTTACAGTTGAAATTAACGAAGACGTATTAAAAGGGATGGTGAAGTAATTCATTCCTCCTTTTTAAGACGAGATAAAATTTTATAAAAAAAAGAGCGGTGTTACATTTGTAACATCGCTCTTTTTTTTGCCTTTTTTGAGAAAATGATGCCTCCTATCTATTAAAGATTTCTTTTTCTAACCATTTGTCACTTTCTTTTTTAATTGGCTCTTTTATAGGTTTTTCAATTTCACAAGGTACTTCTTCTTGATTCTCAATATTGGGTACTTTTGCCTCAATATTGGGAACGTACAAGGTTCTAATAGGGAATGGAATATCAATATGATGCGCATCAAATGCTTTTTTGAGAGCAATCATTGCCTTACTTTTGGCTTCTAGGGCCGTCAGTTTCTTTGTAGCATTGACCCAAAATCGCAATTGAAAATCAACAGAACTTCCTCCAAATTCTAAGTAATGAAATTCTATTTGTTGATTACCTAGCGGTGGGTACAGCCCTGCAATGGCTTCTGTTGCAATTTTTTGAACCATTTCAAGGTCAGAATCATAAGCGACACCACATTTAATGGTCGAACGAATTTTTGTTGTTAAGCCATAATTTTTGAATGGGCTATCTAGAATCATTTGGTTTGGAATGACAACAATGTTGTTATCGGATTCTTTTAATTTGGTATTTCTCAAGTCAATTTCTATAATCACTCCCGAAAACCCATTGGTTTCTACCCAATCTCCAACATTCAGCACATCTCTGATGGCTAAGAAAATACCAGAAAAGGTATTGGCCAAGGTTCCTTGTAATGCCAAACCAACGGCTAAACCTGCCACCCCAGCACCCGCTAAAATAGAGGTTAAAACATCATTCAAATTGAGTACGTTTAAGGCCAAAATTAAACCTAAAGAGATAAAGACAATAGAAGACATATTTGAGATCAAACCTCTGATAGATGCTTCTTTTATCACTCTTCGAAGTAACTTGTTGACCCAACTTTTGACATAAGTAGACAACCAATATACTAATGAAAAAATAAGAAGGGCTAAGACTAAGTTGGGTAAATTTAATAAAATGGAATCGACCCATCCCGCTAATTTATTCATTATTTTATCCCAAGATGAAGTCATTTGGGTTTGAAATTGATTGCTTAATTCGTCGTCCATATTGTAAGGTTCTATTTTATGTTGGTTTTGAAAAGTAATTTCATAGCAGTGTCATCATCTCTATGATGTTTACTACCTGAGTAGGTAAGTAGATGGACAAAATTAGTAGTATAAAAATAGGAGTATATTTTTTTCGCTAAAGAGTTAAAAAATGCAGCTTTACCTTCGGTGCTACTTCGTGGTAGCGAGCTAAAGCAAGGCTTTTTAAGGAA
>CACVAQ010000379.1 GCA_902727865.1 uncultured Aureispira sp.
AAAATAAACGACAATATTACGAAAAAAAGTGTAGAAAAGCAAGTGTTTTTCAGAATTACCCGATTTAATATTGCGTAGAAGTGTATTATTCAATTAAGGGTTTTTCTTTTTTTGATGAAATTTAAAATAGAGGCAATTTTTCGTTTATTTCTAATTGTAAGAGAGCGGTAAGTGGACCAACTTAGAAGGGCTACTCAAATGAAAAATTCATTGCATCATCCAATGGTATCATTAGTTTTTTTATACAAAAATAAAAAATCAAGGAACTACTCGTATCTTTGACAGGTTGAAAGACTATCTTATAGTACTTAGTTAGACCAGGCGTCCATACAAGTTAGAGATTTACAACAAGTTGACTATCTTAGGTCCGCTGCTACTTTATAGTCGTGAATTTTTTGAATGAAGTGTGAATTTTACCAAAAAAAATTATAAAAAATGATGATAAAAAACTACGTACAGCAACCTTATTTTAGAATGTTAATTATTGGAGCAATTGTACTCCTTTTATTGAATAGTTGTGAATATGGATTGGAGCATGGGAATGTTGCAGAAAATCCGACCACGACAACAAACCAGAATCCTGCGGCAGCCCAAGACCAAGGCACAACGGGAGGGGCTAGCAATGCGCCAGGAGAAGCGCCAACCGCAAACGTTACCGAAAAGGAATTTACCGAAAAAGATTTAACTTATCAAGGGAAAAAAGCAATTGTTACCCGCCATGCTCGCTGTCGGATGGGCTGCCGAGAAATTGATGCCTTTGAAATTCAAGAAGTCATCGATCAAGATCTTATTAACCATAGAAAGAACAAACCTGCGGAGGCTGGAAGATGTGCCTCCATTGCTTATGAAGGAACAACTAGAGACCGCCAACATGTTCGTGTTATTGTTGGAGACTGTGAGCGCGACCCGATTATTATTACGGTAATTGACTTGGGGAATAAATATAATTGTACCTGTGATTAACTTATTTCTTGACCATTATTCAGCTTAAAGATGGACCTAATAATAGAATGGTTTCAGCGATTTTCGAATGGACTAACCGAAACCGAAAGTAAAGCCCTAACAACGCTTGTATTGATAATACTCTTGTGGTTGGTGCAACGCGTGATCGCTCGCTCGATTATAAAATTGCAGAGCGATTTAGTGCTGCGGTATGCTTGGCGAAAAAATGCAAATTATAGCATTTATTTGCTTGGTGCTATTGGTATTACCTTGGTTTGGGCAAATAGTTTTGGCGATTTTGCAACCTATTTAGGTTTGTTGTCTGCTGGTTTGGCGATTGCTTTTCAAGATCCAATTGTGAACATGGCAGGCTGGTATTTTATCTTGGTTCAAAAACCATTTAAAGTAGGCGATCGGATTCAGGTAGAAGATCAAATTGGCGATGTTGTAGACATTAATTTATTTCAATTCTCGATTGTAGAGGTCGGCAATTGGGTCGGAGATGAGCAGAGTACAGGGCGAATTATACACATTCCCAATTCCAAAATATTTAAAGCTCCTTTGGCAAATTATAACGAAGGACTGGACTATATTTGGAACGAAATTCAAGTCGAGGTTACGTTTGAGAGCGATTGGAGAAAATGCAAAAAAGTATTGCAAGAAACGCTCAATGCACATGCTCCAAAAGTCAGCGAACACGCCCAAAAGGAACTGCAATCGGCTTCGGGACAATACCTGATTTATTATCATAAAGTAACCCCTATTGTCTACACTAAAGTAGAAGCTAGTGGGGTGCGCTTAACGATGCGTTATTTGTGTGAACCGAAGCAACGTAGAAATTCAACAAGTCGTCTTTGGGAAAAAATATTAGATGAATTTAATGATCCAAAGAATGCAGACATGGACTTTGCTTATCCTACTCGACGTACTGTTGTGACAGGTGATGGGGTTAAACCAGGAATTGGGGACGATTGATTCCTTAGAAAGGTTAATTTTAACAAAATAAAAACAAAAGAGATGAATTATAATTCGTTCGAGCGTTGTTTTTTTACTTATTTTGTTATCCTTAGAAATGTCTTTTATCCTCATAGGAGAAGCCGTATATTAAAGCTTCTGGAAGCTTGGGAATAGATTTTTATAGTTTATTTTTTAATAAAATTCATTTACATTTTAAGTGTTGGTGGAGGATTTGATTTCCAATTAATTCTTAAATAAGTTACCTTACGTTACTCCGTTGAAAACCCAAAGGCTCAACGTAGCTAAATCGTATTAGTTTATTGAATGAGTGCTTCGCTTTGATTATTGGCAAGATGACTTTTTGGTTGTCAAAGTATTAAAGATCTGATAATTAAACTGATGCAAGGTGCTTTTTTTATGTTATTTATAGCAAAACTAAAAAACAACGGAGTATTAACCTTATAAACATAATATAAAATGATTGATGTTGCCTTGCTTAGTGAGTTGTGTAGAATCCCTGCTGCTCCTGGTTTCGAACAGCGTTTGCGTGCTGTAATAATGGAAATGATTACTCCTCTCGTGGATGATGTTTATACCGATGCGATGGGCAACGTATATGCAGTCAAAAAAGGCACAAAGCAAGGAGACGATGCAAAAAAAATAATGATTGGAGCACATATGGACGAAATTGGGTTCATTGTGACCCATATCGAAGAGGGCGGTTTTATCCGTTTTCATACTTTGGGCGGTTTTGACCCCAAAACATTAACGGCTCAACGAGTGATCGTGCACGGCAAGAAAGATGTTGTCGGCTGTATGGGCTGTAAGCCAATTCATTTGTTGACAGCAGCAGAACGAGGCAAGCCATTGGGTATTAATGACTATTTTATTGATACAGGAATGAGCCAAGAAGAAGTTGAATCCTTGATTAAAGTTGGGGATTCGATTACTAGAGAGCGAGAGTTGATTGAAATGGGCAATTGTGTCAATTCAAAATCCTTGGACAATCGCCTAGCTGTTTATATGCTTTATGAAACATTGAGAGAGTTGAAAGATACGCCTGTTCCTTATGATGTTTATGGGGTCTTTACGGTTCAAGAGGAAGTTGGAATTAGAGGGGCTAGTGTAGCTGCTCAACAAGTGAATCCTGATTTTGGATTTGGAATCGATGTGACCATTGCTTTTGATGTGCCTGGTGCCCAAGCGCATGAACGCATTACCTCTCTAGGGAAAGGTTGTGCGATCAAAATTATGGATAGTTCAACCATTTGCGATTATAGAATGGTTGATTTTATGAAGCAAACGGCAGATAACCATGAAATTAAATGGCAACCTGAAGTTTTAACAGGAGGTGGAACGGATACCGCAGGAATTCAACGTCGAGGCATGAATGGTTCGATTGCGGGTTGTATTTCTATCCCTTGTCGTAATGTGCATCAAGTCATTGAAATGTCGAACAAAAATGATATTAGAAATGGGATTGACTTGCTTAAGAAATGTCTTTTGGAAGTAGATCAATACGACTGGAGCTTTAGGTAAACGGAGCGTCAAAAAACGATCTAAAAAAAACAGCAATCATTTTTAAAATGATTGCTGTTTTTTTTATTTACTGTTCCTTATGTCATTACTTCGTGGAGAACCCGAACTAAGCGTAGCGACCTCACGTAAGTAACAAAGGCTCAGCGTAGCTAAATTATATTAGTTTGATTATCAAGAAGATAGCTTCAAAT
>CACVAQ010000380.1 GCA_902727865.1 uncultured Aureispira sp.
CTAAACGCAAAAAAGGCAATAAAACTAGTGTGAAAGTTGGCAATCATAGCCCCAGTCTTTGATGAGGTCGATTAATTCTTGTCGATGATTTCCTTTTCGAATCAGTACCCGTATTTGAAATTGAGCATCGCTGCTATTGGCAATTAAAGTCGGTCGATATTCGCTATCCAAATAAGGGACGCCCATTAGTTTGTACAAGAGCATTTCTGCGGATAAATTAGAGTTGCCCTGATCCCTTGCATTAATATTTAGATCACAATATTCTTGCATCAAGCTATCGGTTAACAAACTGAAGCCTCTTTCTTGCAAAATCATGTAATTAATGTACTTCATGCCATTATTCGTGATCACGTAAATACCAAGGCGATTCATTTTATTAATAACCCCTGTGTCCTTGCCTACTGTAATTCGTTTTCCTTGTTGAAACTCTGGATCGAAGCAAAGAAAGCGTCCAATCATATAATTTCGCATTAGAGGAAAGGTAATTGAAACCAAGAAGAGAATAACAAGTCCATGCCAAATCGGGTTCAATAATATAAAAACACTTGCCGTTGTTACGATGAAAATTAAATCGTAGAGCAAGAGTATAGAACGCAATTTGTTGGAGAGCCGATCTCTAAATTTTAGGGCAACAGGGAGTTGGTGTACTTGTCGTTGCAAAAACAAGAGTAGGCTATAAAAAAGCAACAAAAAGACAACCGTTCCCAAAAAGAACAGCCAAGAAAAATGTGGTTTAAGCAAGTCAGTCATGCGTGTTTTGTTATAGAACAAAAGAAATTATCAAAAAATAGGAATGGAAATGAATTGGTGAAATTACTCTAGCATTTGTTTTAAATCATTTACAATAGTAATTTCAATTTCAATAAAACCATCCAATTGACGTTTTAAAATACCAACATTAATTAAGCGTCGAATGACGGTAGCATAACGCTTTTCAAAGGCAGTAGCGCCCAACAATTGACGGATTAAATATTCATTGGCGCGTTTGTGTAATAATAACAAATCTAGGATTAAGGTCGTATCTTCATTCAAAAAACTAGGCAATCCCTTGTAGGTTTCTGGTCGGTGTTGTACGGTATTATCATCAATGTAATACGTTGAATTTGCCCACTGCAACAAGGCTTCTCCAATGTTGCCAGAAGATGCGTTGTAGATTTTAGTGACTAATTTATTAAATGCTTTAGGGCTCAAAACTTCCCCCTTGGCATCAATTAGTTTTTTCTGTGTAGCGCCATGTCGTACCATAATGGCTTGTTGAATGGCTTCTTTAGACAGTAGGTTTAAATTGATTTCTGCTTGGAAAATACGTTTGGCATTGCTATAATTAGAAATCTGGTTTCTGGCTTTAGAATTTGTAGAGACGACAAAAAAGATGCGATTAGAATACGCATCAATACAATCCATTAAGTGATGAATGTTTTGATAAAATGGAATTTTGCTAGACCACCAAACCTCGATGTCATCGACCCAAAGCATTGTTTTTTTATTGGTGCTGTGTTTGCAAATAAAATCTAAGGCCTCTTTTAAATTGTAGCCTGTTTGCATTTTTCTTCCTCCAATCGTCAAGGTTGTATTCGGAACCAATTTGTGAAAATTATGGAAGAAAAATTTTCGAGCCACAATTTCCCCAAAAACAGATTTTCCAGAAAAACGATCTCCCGTCAAGAGAACCGAGCCTCTAAAACCCTGTTTCCAGTTCAAGACGACATCCCCAAAACGTTCAATATTAGCTTCTCGACCAACAATAAACGATTCTCCAACGTAGCCTTTTGTTAGAAAGATATTGGTGTAGTGTTTATTGTCTACATCTGCCAGTCGGCTTTTTATACAAAGCGTTATTTTTTCAGAAACACTTAACTGTCGTCTTTTATGAAACTTATTTTTTACGGTGCTAACTTTATCTAAAGCTGTTTTTGTCCAACGCTGTGCTTGTGCCAGCCAGCCCTTTTCGCTGTGCCAAATTTTTCGATTTAAGGTCGATTGTAAGGAGACCGACAAGAAGTGTGCTTGTGTATCAAATAAGTTAGAGATTTTTAATTCTTCTTGGACCCGATTATCAATCAAGCCAATCAAGTTGCTGATGTTGTCACCCAGGGCAATCAAATCTTTTTGGAAGGTATGTAAAGGCTTCGTCAAACTCGCATGATCTTTAAATAAGTCCTCTGGTCGTTCTTTTTGAAGAATATCCAGTCGATTGGTCATGTTCAAAAGAATCATTCTCAAACCCGTTGTGCCTTGTTCGGTGATTTCCCAAACTTCATACAACAAAGGATAAATTTCGGACTCAAACCATTGTGAAATATTCTTGGAAGGCGAAAAATTACGACGTTCTAAAACGCCACCATTGATATGAACAACAGGAGAGCGCTTGATATCATGCGGTTCCAAGAGCTCCTCTAATTGTTGTTTGAACGCAGAAATATAAACCACACTCTTTATCTTATTGGTAATTTCATGAATGGCAGATAAGGTATAAGAGGATTTAGAATCCTCTGCTGTGATGAGTTCGATCACCGAATCAATTTTGTTATTATTCGATTCCAAATCAGACAAACAAGTTTCAATCGTCTCCTTGACAATCAATTCAGCGGCAGATAAGACCTCTTGTACTATTTTTAAGGTCTGATGATCCTCGGTCAGTAAATTGGTTTGTTCTACTAATAAAGCAAGTTGAGCTTTGTAGATTTTCCAAGGATTTTCTTGATGTTTCCAACGTTTGAGCTGTTTTAAGGCTTCTGCTTCGCTGGTTTTTTGGAGCGTAATTTTTTTTAGCTCTTGAAGCGCTTCTTTTAAAAGTGTCAGTGTTTGTTCCCACAAAGCACCGATTTTAGCCTCAGACAAAGATTGGTCTTTGTAAATAATGGCTGCTTTTTGTTGCTCGAACAAACTATCTCGCATCAACAATAAAAACATCTTAGCTTGTTCTGCCCAAATAAACGTCACGATGTGACAAGAGAGCGCAAGTTCTTGGTTTAGTTCTATTTCTTTGTCCTTGAGAAGCGCAGCACAATGGTCTCCAACTTCTGTCATTTGACCAGCGATGGCGGCAATGTTTCCAGCCAACCAATCCAAACGCTCCTCAAAAGAACCTGTTTGGTTAATGAGGGCTTCCCAATTTTCTATAATTTTGACAATATCAATTTTGTCAATAGTGCTTGTTTCCATGCCGTTTATTTCGATAATAAGTAATTGTACAATCAAAAACTTACCTAATCGTTTTGCCGTATTTTTCATCTTTCGAAAAACAAATTTTGCTGCAAAACAATTAGGTAAGTAGCCCTTCTTTTATGAAGAAAAAATGGGTAAACTAGTATAAATATTATGATACAAGCGCGATTGAAGTTTTTTTACTTCCGAAAAAAAGCGATGGAAGCATTTTTTAAATTGCATCTTCCCTCCAGTTTAGCGCTGCGAATCTATTTTAAAATTTTAGAAAAGTTGAAAGTAATTTGTTGATAATTAGTTGAATATGCTTTTGAGTGTCATCGTTTAAACAAGAGCTCCGCTTCTTACGAAGACCTATTTTGAAATATAGTAAAAAAAAGGGAAGATGTTCTAATTTTAAGCAAATCTAAATACGAAATTAACCTTTAAATAAATCGCTCGACCAATCCAATCATC
>CACVAQ010000381.1 GCA_902727865.1 uncultured Aureispira sp.
ATTCCGACCCTGTTGCGTTAAAAGGAACTGGGGGGCGTTTTATGGGCAGGATTTTAAGTGCAATTCGTGAAGCAAAACCTGGCGATCAATATGCGTTTACAGACGTGAAGGTGAATTGTCCAGGAGACATTGCTGGGAGAAGAGTTAATGGGCTATCGTTTAAAATTAGATAACCTTAATTTTTTTACAAAAAAGGCAAGGCTTAAAATAAATATTTTAAGCCTTGCCTTTTTGCGCTACCTCAATCTTTTAATCAAGCCCAATTGATCCATTCCAAAGGCTACAATAAGCATTTTCTGGATCGTATCTTTCTTGCTGAAGCGTCGGATTGAAAACTTTATTTCGAGTGTTATTACCAACACCTGCAACATACATCCAATTGCACCAATTTAATGAAATATCATAGTCAATTAAGTGCTTTTCAAAAAAAGTAGCTCCCCAACGCCAATCAATTTTTAGGTGATGTACGAGATAACTCGCTACATTTTGGCGACCACGATTGCTCATGTAGCCCGTCGCAACGAACTCTTTCATGTTGGCATTGATAAAGGGATGTTCGGTGTTTCCTGTGCACCACTGTTCAAATTTCTGGATATTATTCGTATAACTTTTAGCTTTTTTATTTTGAATGCCTTGAGGGCTGTATATTTTTGTCTGTGCTTGTAGTGCGATTAATATAAAGTATTCTCGCCAAAGTAATTCAAACAAGAGCCAATAGGTACTATCATTTTTTTCTACTTGCGCTTCAAAGTCCTTAATCGCATAATAAACTTGCACAGGGGATAAATTTCCTAAGGCCAAATAGGCAGAAAGTTTAGAGGAGTAGTTTTCCCCAATCAACTCGTTTCTAGTTTGCTTATAGTCTAGAATCGATTTAGATTCCCATAGATAATAGTTTAAGCGTTTGTGTGCGGCAGCTTCGCCCCCTGTAAATGGAAAAGCAGAATTAGGATGTTTAGGATGTTGGATTAGTTCAAAGCTATCGGTAAATTTATGGCAGTCCTTGAATTTTTTTAACAAGGGTTTTTGTGTCATATCTCGAACATCAAGGTTCGCTTCAATCTCTTTCCGAAAAGGCGTAAATACCTTTGGCAATTCAGTAAAAGGCAATTCATCCATTGCGACTAAATTATCATCTTCGCAAGTAAACACAGCCGTTAATTCACAAAGAGCCCCCAGTATGTTGCCTTCGTAAGTGCCTCTAGGGTAGGAGGTGACAGTATGTTCAATTTCGTAGGCATTACAAATTTCTTTGAGGGTCGGAATTAAGTTTTCGTCTTTTTTTAATAAAATTAAATCAATATTTTCTTTGGCTAAACTGGCTTTTAGATCTAAAGCAGCTTCTAGCAAAAACTGTTGTCTAAATTTGCCCATTTCTTGCTCTATTCCATTCAAATGTGTATTTGCCGTTTCGGGAATAATAAGAACAGGAACGACCTTCCAAAAATGGAAATAAGCGTAATACAAAGATGGATTGTCTTGTAAACGCAAGTTGTTTTGAAAAAGGTATAGACAGGTATTTAGATTACAGTTGTTCAATGTGATTCAAATATTTTAAAGCCAGTTGTAATATAACGGTTTGCTCTTTAGAGCCAATTTTTTTCTAGAGAAGGGCTGTTTTCCGCCAATCTTTCGTTTTACTGCCCGATAGCTCCCTTATCTCTATCAATTAGAGTAGCTATAGATAGTATAACCTCTTTAGGACTAAGAAGTTTAATATTTAACAAAAAAGATAGTTTTGGGCACAAAATTTCTTCTTGAGGTATAGTACATTGAGATAGAGTTTGTTGTCTAGCGTTTGGATACTTTGTTGTTTGAAATAGATCGTTGCCGAGAACATTTAAAACGGCCTTCTTCAAAGTTTCTTTTGCTGTTGTGCTTCGTTTTTCTGCCAGACACCCGTTTGCGCCACATTTTAAAGCTAGAAGTTTTCATTTGTTGTCGCATCAATTCAATCACCTGACGTTCAGGCAAACCAAATTGAAATTTAATGGCATCAAAGGTCGTTCGATCTTCCCAAGCCATTTCAATAATTCTATCTATTTCTCGAACACTAAGTTCGGCTAGTTTTTTTTCTTGGAATTGCATGAATTTTTAGGATTCTTTTAGTGTCTTGTTTTACAATAGGATCTTTTCTCAAAGACCAAAATAGATCTCTTGCACGTTTTCCAGTTTGGACGGTATCAATCAATGGTGTTGGATAATGCTTTCCAATTTCAAAGCCAATGCTCAAAGCTTCCAAAGGCGGTATCGTCCAAGGAGTATGAATGTATTCTTTGGGTAGTAATTGTAGTTCAGGAACCCATTGTTTTATAAAAATTCCCTTCGCATCATGCTCCAAAGATTGTTTTAAAGGATTGTAAATTCTAACGGTATTTATGCCCGTAATACTTGCTTGCATTTGAATTTGTGGAAAATGAATACCAGGTTCAAAATCTAAAAATAAAGCCCCCAAATACTCGGCCGCAATGCGCCAATCCTGCAATAAATGTTGTGTGAAAAAAGAGACCAACATGGCCCGCATTCTAAAATTAATATAACCTGTTTGAATCAAGCACCGCATACAAGCATCGACCAATGGATAGCCTGTTTGTCCTTCTTTCCAGCGTTGAATGTAAGCGGCATTATCAATTGTTTTTAAAGAAAGATAGCCTTTGTTCAAAGGACTAAATTCCATGCTGATTTCATCTTCAAATTTCTGAATAAAATGACTTCGCCAAATCAAGCGATCTATAAAACCGTAGAGTACTTTACCATTAGCGCACTTTTTTTGCCTTGCTTTGGTTGCCTGATAAATCGTTCGAAGACTCAAATGTCCCCAAGCCAAATAAGGCGACAGGCGACTACAACTTTTTCGACTTTCCAACGGTTTCGAAATATGGTATGGATAACGCTGATAGCGCTCCTCCAAAAAACTCTTGAGTATTTTTAAGCCAAGTCGTTCTCCTCCTCTTTGAAAAAACACCTCCTGTTTAGAATTGGAGAATTGTTTGGTAAAACTAGTCGCCTCAAATTTTTCTTTTAAACTATTTGGAAGAGCGACAAAGGCTGCTTTTTTATAATCTGTGACGGGAATAGGAGCCTGCATATATTCAAACCAATTGGCAAACCAATCTACTCTATTAAAAACAGCCCGTCGAATGCCTTCTGTCGAATATTCTCGCCAAAGGATCTCTTCACTTTTTAAAAACGTTTGAACGGCTTTATCTCGATCAAAAGTCCATTGAATACCAGATTCTTGACTAGAATAAAGCCCCTTGATGGTGAACTCTTCTTGGCAAGCTTTCAAAAAAGCAATAAAATCTCCTTTAACAACCTGTACGTTTTGAGGATGTTGTATTCTAAGTTGCAAATGTAAGTCTCTTAAACCTTCTATAACAAATTTCCAATGCCGTTTGCTGTATAGCGGCATCGAGATTAAGGGCGGTTCAAAACAATAGACGAATAGAATAGGGCTTCCTTCTGCTATTGCATGGTGAAGGGGCAAATGATCGTGCAAGCGAACATCTCTTTTTAGCCAGACTATGTTTATTGTTTTTTTCATACCTACTTCTTTAACCCTAATTAAAGAACAATGTTTATAGAATAGATTTTTTTT
>CACVAQ010000382.1:0-15745 GCA_902727865.1 uncultured Aureispira sp.
CGGGCTACACGCCCGATTCTTTACCAAAATTTGAGGCAAAAAGATTATTTAAATGTTCATCTTATTTCTTTACTGTTCCTCAGCTATTTTTTTACCATAAAATTCGAGACAACCTGTGTTTATACCTAAGCCGTGGTTTTCTTAAACGGTCCTTAATACTCTACAGAGGTACGTTTTAAGGCTCCTTTTATACGATTCACAATATCATCATACTCTTCTTGAGATAGTAATTCTTCGGCTCTATTTTGTCCTAAAGACAAGCGTTTCAGTCCTTTTAATTCCATTAAGCTGTTAGGGAAACTAGTTAATTTATTCCCAAAAAGCGTAAAGTATTCCAAATTACGAAGCTGTTTTATTGTTTTAGGGAGGCTCGTCAATTCATTTTCACCAACATCCAAACTCCTTAACAAGGATAACTTCCCAAGTGATTCTGGCAATTGAGCCAATTTGTTTTTATTAAGATTAAGCTGTCTTAGGTCTTGAAGGTTGCTAATCGTTGTTGGAAGGCTTCTTAGGTTATTATTTTGCAAATAGAGTTCCTCTATATTTTGTAATCGACCAAGATTAGCAGATAAATTTTCCAACTTATTATGACTGATGTTTAGATAATTTAAGCTAGACAAAGCAAAAAAGCCAGCAGGAAGTGCCTTCAGAGTATTAAATTTCAAGTTGAAGATGTTCAAGTTGACCAAGTTTCTTATCGTGTTGGGAATTTTCACTAATTGATTATTAGATAAATTTAAGCTCTCCAACTGTTCCAAAGCCCCAATTCCGTCTGGCAATTCGATTAATTCATTTGATATTAAATTTAGTATTATTAAGCTACTTAAGCTTCCAATTTTATTAGGCAAACCCTTTAGATTATTATGACTTAAGTCTAGCTGCCGAAGCTTGTTTAACTGCCAGTCTTCTAGTACTTCTGGCAAAGAGTCTAAGTTGTTTTTTTGCAATAATAATTTATCTAATTTTCTCAATTGCAATAAACTCGAAGGCAATGTTTTAAGCCTGTTGTTATTCGCCTGAATACTTACCAATTCGCTTAATTGACCTATACTATTGGGCAATGCGACCAGACTGTTATTGCTAAGTTCTAAATTAGAGATCTTTTTCCAAACAGCAATTGATTCAGGCAAATGAGATAAAGCATTATCATGTAAGGTTATTTCGCTCAATTCGGTCCAAGTCCCAACCTGAGTAGGCAGTTCTTCCAACTTGTTATTGTCCAAATGAATCGTTTCAATCTTAGACCAAGCTCCAACTCCTTTCGGCAATGTTTTAAGGTAATTGTTATTTAAATAGACTTCCTTAAGTTGCGTTAATCCATTTATTGTTTCTGGAAGGTTGAACAATCGGCAACCCTTCAAGTCCAAAAATTTCAGCTTTTTTAATTGACCAATTGACTCTGGCAAGGACAATCTAGCACTTCCTCTAAATTCATTTGTGATGATTAGCTTTTCTATATTTTTGAACGCCCCCAAAGCTTCAGGAACTTTTCTTCTGTAACTTCTAAGGTGAATTACTTTTATATTAGGGTAGCGACTTGCATCTGAAGCTAGACGTTCTAAAACATTGTCTGTGCAATTTAGGCTCTGTTTATCTTTATATTTATGATAAAGCGCTCGGTCTTCGTCTGTAAATAAATACACATTCAAAAACACCAAAATAGTAATAATAAGTGCAATACTTTTTTCCATGGAGATTGGGTTATCTGAGGACTAGGAACATTCAAAAAACAAAATGAACGTTGTGCGTCATCTTTTTGGTCTAAGAATTTCAAAAAAATTGGAGGGTTCAACATCGAATAGTTACCTCCTTCCAATGACCAGGCTACTCTACAAGGAATTTCCAGCTTTGCTTTTACTCAACACATCATACAAGAGTTCTTTGGCACGAAATAGTTGCGCTTTGACCGTACCTATTGGCAGGTTCAGTTGTTCTGAAATTTCTTGATAAGAGAGTTCTTCAAAAAACCGCAATTCAATCATAATTCGATACTTATCACTGAGTTTGTTCAACAAATCACGCATAATTAATTTGCGCTGTTGGCGAATGTATCGCTCTTCTGGATCTAAGGCTGTTGATTTTAAATTATTAGAAAAATCTTGTGCCCCATCTTTCTCCAAGCTATCGTCGATTGACAATAATTTCAATCGTTTTTTACGCAAAAAATCAATGCCATTATTCGTTGCAATCTTAAACAACCAAGTACTAAACGCATAACTGGGCGTATACGTAGCTAGTTTTCTAAATGCTTTTCCAAACGCTTCTATGGTCAAATCTTCTGCATCATCGTGATTGTGTACCATTTTGAACATGGTATGATAAATAGAATCTTTGTACCGTTCCATCAAGGTTGCATAAGCCAACTGATCATTTCCCTCTACGGCCTTACACACCAATTCATAATCTTCTAATGCTCTATCTGATAAATTTTTATTCATTGGTTCTGCGGTTTCTATTTCCAAGTTTTGTCCTGCTTCCCAATTAAAGAAGAAGCAAAAATAATGTAATATATAGGGAGCAAGGCATCTAATATAAAAACATATTTCAAAAATGAAATTTGTTTAACTTGCTCTAAGTATTTAAAAAACACCAGATGCAAAAAAAAAGTTCTTAGTATAAATATTACTATTATTGCGTAATTCCAAACATTTGTTACCATAAAGATACACAATCCTAAATAAAAACAGAAATGCGTGCTAGAAAGTAATGCCAGTAAAACCTTATGTTTTAATTTGTAAGAACTGCTGCTGGAGTAATGCCGTGTTTTTTGGTGGTACAACGCTTTCCAAGAACGAGGTGCCTCCGAGTACATAAAACTTTCGTTGTCTAAACAAATGGTCGTATTTTTATGATTGGCAACCGCATTCACAAACAAATCATCGTCTCCCGAAGTGATGTGTTGATGTTGTTCAAAACCTTTTTCTTGCAAAAACAACGCTTTCTGATACATCAAGTTACGCCCAACGCCCATGTAAGGCATTTTCCATAAGGCAAATGAAAAATATTGAATGGCAACATAGATCGTCTCAAATCGAACCCAACGATTCAACCAAGTTTCGAGGGCTTCGTAAGGTCCATAGCCCAAAACAATAGCGCTTTTATTGAACGCAGCTTGTTGAGACATCTTGCGAATCCAAGAAGAAGAAATGGGGCGACAATCCGCATCTGTTAATAGAATCCAAGAATATTTTGCCGATTGAATCCCTTTTGTCAAAGCGGCCTTTTTTCCCTTCCCCTCTTTTTTTTCTATATTAACTACCTGTAAATGAGCAAATTGACTTTCAAGCACTCTCAAAACACCTAAACTTCCATCACTAGAATTATCATTAACTACGACGACTTCGAAGATTGGGTAATCTTGTAATAGTATAGATTCTAAGTTTTTTTGTAAATTTGCAGCTTCGTTTCTAGCACAAATGACAATGGATACCGCTGGAAATGAAACCGCAGTAAGATTTTTGGGTGCTTTGTACCAAGCCAAGCGTTGAAAAACAAGCCCCCAATAGCCTAATTGAAGCACTGCTATAAGACACCATACTATAAAAAAAATACCCATTGCATTCTGATTTGTTGTTGGTTTGAGTTCAAAAATAAAACGCCCAATCGAAAGCATGCAATTTAAATAAAAAAAACGTTTATGAAGATGAAATTTGATTTAGAAGCCAATGACGTAAATTCTAGTGCACGAGCAGGCTGTTTGCATACGGCGCATGGTAAGATCCAAACGCCTATTTTTATGCCTGTTGGAACGGTTGCTACTGTCAAAGGAGTACACCAACACGAATTGACCGACGATATCAAGGCACAAATCATATTGGGAAATACATACCACCTTTATTTGCGTCCAGGAACAGATATTTTGGAGCAAGCAGGCGGTTTACATAAATTTAACGGTTGGGACAAACCTATTCTGACCGATAGTGGTGGTTATCAAGTTTTTTCGCTTTCTCATCGTCGAAAAATTAAAGAGGAAGGGGCTACTTTTTCCTCTCACATTGACGGCTCTAAGCACTTGTTTACGCCTGAAAATGTCATGGACATTCAACGCAAAATTGGAGCAGATATTATTATGGCTTTTGATGAGTGTACGCCTTATCCTTGTGAATACAAATATGCCAAACGCTCGATGCACATGACGCATCGTTGGCTAAAACGTTGTTGGTCACACTTCAACCAAACGGAGCCTTTGTACGGCTATGAACAAGCTCTTTTTCCAATTGTGCAAGGCTCGGTTTATAAAGATTTGCGTAGACAATCTGCCGAAACGATTGCAGGCTATGACAGTGTTGGAAACGCCATTGGTGGTCTTTCGGTTGGAGAGCCACACGAAGATTTGTACGAAATGACGGACTTGGTTTGTAGCATCTTGCCAAAAGAAAAACCTCGTTATTTGATGGGGGTTGGAACGCCTGCCAATTTGTTGGAATGTATCGCTTTGGGGGTGGATATGTTTGATTGTGTTTTGCCAACTCGGAATGCCCGTCATGCCCTCATTTACACCAAAGAAGGGGCAATGAACATGAAAAATGCGAAATGGAAAGCAGACTTTTCGCCTTTGGATCCAGATGCCGCTAATCCAACCTCTCGCTTTTACACAAAGGCTTATGTGCGTCATTTGTTCGCTTCTAAGGAATTATTGGGCCCTCAAATTGCTTCGATTCACAACCTTGCCTTTTATTTATGGTTGGTGGGCGAAGCTCGTAAGCATATTATTGCGGGTGATTTTACAGCTTGGAAAAATGAAATGGTTCCTAAATTAAATCGTCGTTTGTAAGCAAGTAGATGGACAAAAATAATTAACACTAAAATAGGGCATCTTTTGTCCGCTAAATTCCTTAAAAAGCCTTGCTTTAGCTCGCTAAAGCTTCATTTTTTAACTCTTTAGCGAAAAAAATATACGCCTATTTTTATACTACTAATTTTGTCCATCTACTTAAATACTCAAATTATGTGTCGCATAAAAAGGTTCTAGTTTTAGAATCTCTCAAGGCAGAAAAAAAATAGAAGGTAGTTCGCTATCTTCTATTTTTTTTGCTCTTTGACTACCGATAATCCTCCGTTGAGCGCGCTGGTCAGCGTTTTCAGACTATATCATCAGTCCTTATCTTTTAAAAGTAAGTCGCATCACTCATCAATTGCAAAAACGTATCTTTACTCGCTGGGGCACTAGCAGCGTTATTATAATATTGCAAAACATCTTCAAACTCTTGAACCACTGCTTTAGGCTTTACATTAACGTTCCCTTTTGACGGCTGCCCTGTATGATTGGAGGCAAAAACCCTTTGAGCTGCTTTTTCTTTTTTATTAGAATCCCTATAAACCACTTTGACAACCGTATCGGCAGGCAATTCTTTAATTTGAGTGATGTATTCTTTCATAAAAACAGTATCTCTCAAACTTTCATTGGCAATAATAATCGTTTGATCCTGTTGTACAACGCCCAATCCTCGAACAAAGAAAAAGACCAACAACAGGGCTGCTACCGCTTGCCAAGCAGGGATTTTATAGGCAAATAAAGCCGCTACCCAAGCTGTTTTTTGCCTAGGTGCTGCTGCTTTATTTTTTGCTCGCAAAGCCAATAAAGCTTTGTTTGAAGCATTGGCTTTAGGTTGAATTTGAGCCGACTCCAATTCAAACAAAGATTGGCTTAGTACAATGGCCTTGCGGGCATTTTCATACGCTTCCAAAGACATTTGTTCCAAGACAAAGGCTTGTTCTACAGCATTTAATTCCTCAAATGCTTTCGCTTCTAATAAATCATGTATTTCCATAATTTTATATTTAATCTACAAAAAGACTTGCTTTGAATGGCGCTAATCTTTTTCCTAATAATTTTGTCGCACTGCTCAATCTAGATTTTACGGTTCCCAAAGGACAATCCATCACGAGTGCAATTTCTTGAAGGCTCAAACCCTCCTTGTATTTCAGGACAAAAGCTTCTTTATAAACATAAGACAATTCGTCTAGTGCGTTATTTAATTGCTTTTTAAAAGCGGCTGAATTTACTTGAATTAAAGCGGGCGCAGTGCTCAACTCAGGGGCTTGTTCTAAAGCCAAAAAGCCGCCTTTTTGTGCTCTAAAATAATTCTTACAACTGTTTGCCGCTACAGTAAAAATCCATGTTTTGAAGCTGCGTTTTACATCAAACTTTTCTGGAGCTTCCACTATTTTCAAAAACACATCTTGCAATAAATCCTGCGCTTTGGCTTCGTCCTGACGCAGCATTTTATACATAAAATACAAGATACGTTGACTGTATCGTTCGTACAATGCATTAAACGCCCACTCCGCTCCTTCCTGAACGTGTTGCATCAATTCTTCATCTGATTTATTTTTTGTTATTTTCATTAATACTCCCTTGATTAGTTCACTATGTTTGTTCCCTCGCTCCGTTTGGTTCATGAGCGCTACGCTTATTTAATTGCGCTGCTACTGCGTGGCTTTTAGGCAGCCCTTTGTTAATACGGGAGGTCACTTTGTTAGTCGCTACGCTTTAGTTCGGGTTCTATAAAAAGCATAAAAAAGCATCTTGCCCTAGTTGATTACATAAATGCTTTGATGAGCAGCGTTTTAGTGCTTTGATTAACGAAACCCCATGCTATAAGTAGATGGACAAAAATAATACGATCATTCACCAAAGTAATTTTTGATAATAAAACAACTTAGCCTACGCTCCTTCTAGTTTAAAAGAGCGCAGCCAAGTTATAAGGAATTCTTAATAGGCCATTTTTTCGCAATGTTCTAATTGCTTTTGTATCGCATCTTCCTGTTGATTGCCTTTACTGATTTTCAAAATTAAGGCCTTTATTTTTGCTTGTTTGCTAAGCTCTTCGGTTAAGATGTAATGTTTGTACAACATCATCATACCAGGTACGTACAATAGATTATACCGATCTACAGCACTTGGAAATGCTTCGACATGAACCGCACAAGTTAAGTGATCTAACAAAATATGTTTTTCAAAATTCTTAACTAAATAAGAAGTCGTGTTGGCTTCTTCTTCGCAATACAACATCGCCAAACCAACATTAAATAAGTGCTCACTTAGTCCTAAAGCTCTATGATTTCCTATAATTGCAGTATACAAGGGGCGTTCTCCTTTGTGTTTGATAATATGATCAATAATCATTTTTTGGCTCGTCACCTCCCCTTCTATCTTAGGAATATTCAATTCTTCGAACAAGGCATTTCGATAATCCTCTAATAAAACCAAGCTACTATTAATAACCGTCACATCGGTTCTTATTCCTTCGGCATATTGCAAAACCCAACTAGGATAGGTATCATTATCACCAAATGTAATTAAGATAGCGTTCTTTTGTGTACTCACCAGCATATTATAATTCCATGTCAAGAGCGTTGGAGAAAGGTCGCCACTTGCTTTCCAATTGGTACAAACTTCTTTTAGTTTATCTTTATTTCGTTTAAGTTCATAATGTGTCACCAATTCATCATAAACATCTGGGCGAGTAGGATCTATTTTGTAAGCTTCAAAGATATGTTCAATTCCTTTGACACGATCCATTTCATGATACCCTTGTATATAATAATACTCGTAGGTACCTTTGATGTGTGGTTTCATGGCTTCCACAATGCTTGCCATTTTTTTAAACCATTTTTCTCTAGTCTCCTTGTCTTCTGCCAAAACTTTCACCATTCTTGTTGTCGTATAATAACTCAACCAACCGTCGGCATTTTTAGGATTTTTTTCCAACTCTTTTTGCCACAATTCATGTTGTTCAATATACCAACTAGGCTCATATTGTACTTTGACAACGGAATATACTTTTTCTAGTGTAGCATTCTGAGCTTGTACCGATAGTACAGCGCTAATAATTAGGATAAGAACAAAGATGTTGTTTTTCATTTTTTCTCTTTTTGATTCGTTGATTTTACAGTTATACCCTGCCCAAAATCAAAGGTTCGCAAAAAGAGAAAAAAAAATAGAAATTTAGCTTTCGATGAAGCCAAATTTCTATTTTACATTATAAACCAAAGAAAATTAGTCCTACATTTTATCAATAGACTAAGATGCTTCTTCAATAAGATTTAAAGACCAAGTTATAGCTGCCGCTTGTTTTCTAAAAGCTTTTACAGGAGCATCTACCTCAAGATTCAAAACAACGAATCGCTCTCCAATCGTGATCGCAATATTTCCCATTAACCAAGCGGTAAACGATTTATAAAAGCAACCTTTACTTTTGGCGACACTTTTTTATAGTATGACCAACTCTAGAACTCAATGAGAGCCACTTAATCATCAACTGTTACTAGGCTGGCTTCTTTCATTCTTTCAAAAGACCATGCCAAGGCATTCGCTTCATTCTTAAACGCTTTAATTGGCGATGCTGAGGCAGGATTTGATTTCATAAACCGTTTTTTAATTTCAACACTAATGTTCCCCATCAACCAAGCGGTCAAAGACTCACAAAAGACAGTTACGGCTGCCTCTCCTAATGCGGTGTTGGCATAACATCTAATGACATTTTTAGGTATGTACACATGAGGCATATAAAAGAACAGTGCTTTAGGATGTTTATCGCTTTTAACCATTTCTATTATTTTAGCGACACATTCTTCTGCTGCGGGTAGCGTAAATTTTTTGAGCTTTGTATTTACTCTTACGATAATCAGGTGATCTTCTCGCAAGAAAAGAGACATTTCATTATTATTCCATTTCATCAAACAGGGGATTTAAAATAGTGCACTATGCATACTACAAATTAAATAGCTTTTTTACAACGTATTTTTAGTGCGGTTCAAACACTTTTACAAAATACGGTCTAAAATTTCACAATTAATAAAAGAAAAAAAGCTTAAAAAAAGAAAAAAAACAAGACTTTTTACAAAAAAAAAATACTTAATATTCATTCCTTTTAGATATTACAATAAGAGTCTTCCCCCGAAATACTAAAAAAGGCTCTTGCGATGCCTTTATTGAACGGCTTTGCCATTTTTAGCTGTACTACTACACTAGGACACTTCTTTTAATCGCTCTAAAGACCATTTTATGGCCACCGCTTCCTTTTTAAAGGCTTTAATTGGTGCAGCTGTTTCAGGATTCAACGCCATGAATCGCTGTCCAATTGTAAGTGCAATATTCCCCATCAACCAAGCGGTTAGGGATTCACAAATTAGAGCTGTTGCGATCTCTATTGATTCAATATCGGTATAACACCTCATCACACTTTTAGGTATATATATTTTGGGCACCAAAAAAAGTAAGACTTTAGGCGTTCCATTATGTTCCATTGCTTCTTGTAGTTTCACGATACATTCTTCAGCTGCTTCTACTGTTAATGTCTTCACCTCTTCATTTACTCTTAAATAGACAATATTATCCTCTCTCAAAGTAAGAGACATTTCACTGTTATTCCATTTCATTAATTGGACATTTAAAATAGTTAATTATGTATAATAAAAATTAAATATCTTTCATTTTTACAACATATCTAGACTGTACATCAAGCCCTTAGGCCATTTACTACTGGGATTCTAAAACTAAGAAAGGAAGAAAAACTAAAAAAAAGAAAAAAACAGAGCTTTTTTACAAAAAAATATGTTTAATATTCCTTCATTTTATCTCAAAAAAAAGAGTCTCTTCTACAAAATGTAGAAGAGACTCTTATTTTATTTTATCGGTACTTAACTACGCTGCTACTTATTCCCTTTGACCATGAGCAATTCACTTATTGTTCGTGGTCGTGGGATTAGCTTCGCTGCTTCTCCGAGGTTTTAGTTTTTTAATAAAAAAAACATAAAAACCATCTTGTATTAGATTTTATTAAACGCTTTGCAAACAAAGCTATTCTATTTTATAAGCCAAAAGCAGCTTTTACTTCCTCTACACGGTCCAAACGCTCCCAAGTAAACGTATTATATACGTTTCCATTAACGGTAACCGTTCCTGGCGTACGTCCCATGTGACCATAAGCAGCCGTTTCAGCATAGATCGGGTTTCTTAGGCCTAAGTTACGAACGATTGCAGCAGGGCGTAAATCCCATAATTTTGTAATTTTTGCAGCAATTTCACCGTCGTTTAGATCTACTTGAGCAGTTCCGTAAGTATCTACAAACAAACCTACAGGCTCTGCCACACCAATTGCGTAAGCAACTTGTACCAAACATTGTTTAGCCAAACCAGCTGCAACGATGTTTTTAGCAATGTGACGAGTAGCATAAGCAGCCGAACGGTCTACTTTTGAAGAATCTTTACCAGAAAAAGCTCCACCACCATGAGCGCCTTTACCTCCGTAAGTATCTACAATAATTTTACGACCTGTCAAACCAGTATCACCATGAGGTCCACCAATAACAAACTTACCAGTAGGATTGATGTGATACGTAATGTTGTCGTCAAACAAAGCTTGAACACGTGCTGGCAATTGAGCAACAACATTAGGAATCAAAATCGTGGTAATATCCGATTTGATTTTTGCTAACATTTCTTTGTCTTCTGCAAAATCATCGTGTTGAGTAGACAATACAATCGTGTTTACACGAGTTGGTTGATTGTCATCATTATATTCAATTGTTACTTGAGATTTAGCATCTGGACGCAAATATGGAATTTGTTTTCCCTCTCTACGTAATTTTGCTAATTCTACCAACAATCTATGTGATAAATCTAATGCTAAAGGCATGAAGTTATCGGTCTCGTCTGTTGCATAACCAAACATCATTCCTTGATCGCCAGCTCCTTGCTCATCTTCTGTTTTACCTACATCAACTCCTTGAGCGATATCAGCAGATTGCTCGTGAATCGCAGAAAGCACCCCACAAGAACTTGCATCAAATTGGTATTCTGATTTTGTATATCCGATTTTACGAATGGTGTTACGTACAATTTTCTGTACATCAACATAAGCCTTAGAGCGTACTTCACCTCCTACAACCACTTGACCAGTAGTTACAAATGTTTCACAAGCTACTTTTGCTAATGGATCTTGAGCTAAAAAAGCATCAATAATAGCATCTGAAATTTGGTCAGCTACTTTGTCTGGATGTCCTTCCGAAACTGATTCGGATGTAAAAAAATATGGCATAACTAAGATTTTTTTATGTCTAGTATTTAAATTCCAAGCAAAGATAGTTAAATAATACACACAAAAAAAAAACAGCATTCTAAAAAGCTATTTTACTAAAAAGCAACACCCAAAATAGAACATATTTAAAACTATAAAAAGCAGCTTTAGCGGAATTAAAAACCACACAAGTACTTAAATGCAAAATTAAAATTATCAAAACCCAAAATCACTAAAAGATAAAAAACAAAACATTAAATACTAAGCATTTTTTTCAAAGCCAACAAATAGGCTTTTTTCTGAATTAAAGTGCCCAAATTTACTTCAAAAGAGTGTGTATTTCTTAAATTTAGGGAACTTAATTTAGCTTTTGCCAAGGAATAGGAACTGCTTAATTAAGATAACTTAAAGGTAGCATGAAACGTTAAAAGTATTTCAGTATCTACGAACAAACCCTTGTTACAAAGGAAGTAGCTAGAGAGAATAAATACCAAACACGCTTACTTTTTATTAAAATGCACAAAACTACTGTTAAAAAAATGATACTTTTACAATGTTGTATTTCGTTCAGAGTTCAGTAAGTACACCTACAAATAGGCTTTATCAAAATACAATGCTTCTATCTAAAACAACATAAATCAATATACACCTTGAATCTTGAATTTTTAATTGCCAAACGAGTTGGAACTGCGACCAAAAAATCTTTTTCTAGAGCGATTCTACGCTTAGCTGTTGTGGCGATTGCCCTAAGCATGGTCGTTATGATTTTGGCGACAGCGATTGTCTCTGGTTTTAAGAATACCATTAGTGAAAAAATATTTGGTTTCTGGGGACACATTCACATCACCAGCAGCTACTCTCCTTCTAGTTATTCTTTTGAAAGTAGTCCAATGAATCAAAATCAAGACTTTTATCCTAGTGTTGATACCATCGGAAAAATCTTGCACAAGGTTCCTGAAATGGACATGATCACCTCTATAGGCTTGAATAGTGACAATCCATCTATCAATATTGCCTTGGCACTCCTCCTAATAGCTTTAGTTTTTTCCTTTGCGCCTAAATTTATAAAAGAACGCCTAAAATTAGGCACTCGCCTATTAATTGTGTCCGTTCTCACCATAACAAGTATCGTACTTTTAGCCAATCAAGAGTATCAAATTGCCCAAAAAGATGTCATTCACGAAACAGAAGGTGGTATTCGACACATTCAATTGTATATTCACAAAGAGGGAATTATAAAAACCAAGGATCAGATTGAAGGCGTTGTACTTCGAGGTGTTGGCGCAGATTATGACTGGGAGTTTTTAAAAGAATATATTCAAGAGGGAGTTATTTTAAATACAAAAACGGAAGAAGCGACCAATGGTATTTTAATTTCAGAAACGACTGCCAATCGCTTAAAACTATCTCTTGGAGATAAGTTTTTAATCTATTTTGTACAAGAAGGTAATTCTTTAGGGCGAAAATTCACCATTACAGGCATTTACAAAACAGGCTTAGAAGAATACGACCGGCGTTTTGCCTTAGTTGATGTTCGCAAATTGCAACAACTCAACAACTGGCGTCCTTTTCGAAGTTACCCTGTCGAATTAAATTTAGATGAAGAACAATTTATACTCAAAGGTTTAACGGCTGGAACGGCTCCAAACGATTTGGGCTGGACGTATGTCAAAGATCATTTTACCAAAGGTAATTTTCTAGACTTAGAGGATAAAAATTATATGGGCGCTGTTATTCCACATCAAGTTGCGCAAGCCAAAAGGCTCCAAATTGGAGATTCTTTGAACTTAAAATATACCGATAATGGCGGCGACACGCATATTTTCAACTATCAAGTAGCAGGAATCTACTTAGGTCCTGACGATACTCGCATACAGAAAACAGTCTTTGTCAATTGGCAATCTATTAATAATTTAAACCAAGTACTTCCTCCACAAGTTTCTGGTTTTGAACTTTTTGTTGACCATATTAAAGACTTAGATGCTCTCGGAGATCACACCAATTATGTCACCTTAATGGGCAAAAACCAATATGCTAATACGATCAAAGAAATACAGCCTAATATTTTTGATTGGCTTAGTTTGACCGATATGAACGAACGCATCATTTTACTGCTGATGATTTTAGTTTCGATTATCAATATGACAACGTCTTTGATGATTCTAATCTTGGAAAGAACAAATATGATTGGGATTCTAAAAGCCTTGGGGACACCGAATTGGTCGATTCGTAAGATTTTTCTTTATAATGCCGCTTATATTATTGGCTGGGGTTTGTTGCTAGGGAATTTGATTGGCATTGGTCTTTGTTTGCTGCAAATCCAATTTGGCATCATTACCTTACCCGAAGATTTGTACTACGTTTCGGTTGTTCCGATTGAGTTCAACTGGTTGACGATTCTTGCGCTAAATGCTGGAACGATGTTCATTACTTTAATGGTTTTAATCATTCCTTCTTGGTTGGTTTCTAAAATTGATCCTGTCAAAGCGATTCGATTTAGTTAACGTTTATGGTCATCACTAGCTTACTCCAACACAATTTTGTAAGGCTTATAAAATTGTTGTATGTTGCTTTTTACTTCTTTTAAAACACTCCAGTAGATCGTGAATTCAAAAACACAATTAATACAATACTTTAGGCAATTCCCCAATACACAATTGGTTGGGCATTTCTTAAAATTGCTAAAACAGGCCTTTGAACAGCTTCAAATTAAAGAAGATGCGTCCAATTTATTGTGTTCGATTCATAAGGATAATAATACCCTTTACGTACAACTCAACGGCTGCCCGATTTTGATACACCAAGTTCGAGCACGCAAACATTATATAGCGTTCTTGTGCCGCTCCAAAGATCAAGAAGCACTTCCTAATACACAGAATTTTCAGCCAAACAAACAAAAGCTGGGAAAAACGAGTGTAGGAATGGCTCAGTTCCAGTTGTCCAAGCCCATTTTGAGCAATCAAAAAATGACTCATATTTGGCTACAAGCCATTCGCCTGCTGGCACAGCAAAGTCCTAAAAAAACACCTCCTCGCAATTCAAACAACTTATGGATTTATCGAGCAGCAATGGATGTTTTTGTTTATAACGAGTTATTAAAAGATGTAGATAATAAAGACAAATACTTAACGATTCTTCCCAAGGCAATTCAACAATTACTAAAAGAAGATATAGAAATTCAGAAAGTACAGCAAGCCAATAGTTTTTGGTTTCAAAAGGCACAAGAAAACTTCAAAACCTTTCAAGGCTACTCCCTTCCTTTAGACGTTTATAAAAATTTCCTAAGCGATTGCCAACAATTCAACGGTCGTTACGATCAATTTGTTGAATCCATTCACTCCAAGGAAGCCTATGCTAATTTTGCCTTATTATTAGGTCAATTAATTGCTTATTTGGACGAAAAAGCAACCGCCAAACAAACCTGGAACGAGTACCAAGATAAGCGTTGCATTGCCAATACGGGCATTCGCCAAAACTTATGGATTCAGCAATTAGTCCAATACAAACAGTCTGGAAACAGCTTGGAGGCAATCACGACAGCCAATATAAAAAACGCCATTTTGTATTTGGTGCATCCAGAAGAACATACGCCAATTTTGTCCATCAAGCATCAAGGTCAAATTGCCAATCACCTGCTAGATACGACCTATCAACCTAGTTTATTTACCTTGCAATTGGTCAGCTATTTTAATAAATTTGAGCTATCGGCGACAAGTTTTAACAACTATACCTACCTCATCAAACTACTCTTGTATGCGCCTAGTATTCAGAACTTGTGGAAATATACCGACGAGGATATTTATTATGATGAAATAACACACCAACAAGTTACAGAGCCGCCTAATGGGTATAAAATAGCTTCGAACACCAAGTTTCCACTCAATCAAATTCTCTATGGTCCTCCTGGTACGGGAAAAACCTTTGAGAGTATTCGCAGAGCGATTGCGATTGTCGAGAACAAAGCTTGGACTTTGGTACAACAAATGGATGCCAATACGATTCAAAAACGTTTGGATGCTTATTTGAGTAGTGGTCAAGTGGTTTTCACCACCTTTCATCAAGCCATGTCTTACGAAGATTTTGTAGAAGGAATCAAGCCTGTCGTCGTAGACAACCAAGTCCAGTATAAGATACAAAATGGCATTCTTAAGAACCTAACCAATAGTGCCTTAGAAGAGCCCGACAAAACATTTGTTTTAGTCATTGACGAACTCAACCGAGGAAATGTCGCCAATATTTTTGGGGAGTTAATTACCTTATTAGAAGAAGACAAACGTTTGCAAATGCTCAACGCATTGAAGGTTCAACTGCCCTATTCCAAAACACTCTTTGCCTTGCCGTCCAACTTGTACTTAATTGCAAGCATGAACACCACCGATCGAAGTATTGAGCAGTTGGACATGGCTTTGAGGCGCCGTTTTTCCTTTATAGAAATGCTGCCTGATTCTATTTTATTGAGTGAGAATATAGAGGGAATTAACCTTCAATTAATGCATCAAAAAATCAATGAACGCCTTGGTATTTTGTTAGACGATCATCATTTAATTGGGCATTCTTATTTTATGACGATTGGAACGTTCGACGAATTACAGATCCTTTTTAAGACACAAATTATTCCCTTGTTGTTAGAATATTTTTATGGCGACTTTGGAAAAATTGGCTTGGTCTTAGGCAAAGATTTTCTAAGCATTAAAAAGGTGTCTTACAATCGTTTTGCT
>CACVAQ010000382.1:15845-17854 GCA_902727865.1 uncultured Aureispira sp.
CTTCCTTGCTATTCTAGTCAGCTGCACAAAAAACAACTCAAATGCTCAAACAAATAAGGCAACGACTAGCCCATTAAGCGGAAAAGAATCCTTCATTGCATGGGGCAAGCAAAACGCCCATTTTTTTGATAGTAAAACCCTTAGCATTCCCGATAGTTTACTCCAAAGAATCGCAGCGGACATTTCAGATTCAAAGGTGGTTTTATTGAGCGAAGGCTTCCACAATTGCCAAGAGATGCTGCAATTACAGTCGCAACTCATTCCTTATCTTGTAAGCCATAAAGGCTTCAACACGGTTGTTATGGAAAGTGGCTTTCCTGAGTCAGCTTACCTGAACGATTATATCCACTCTAAAGACAGCATTCCTAATTTATGGAAACGGAGTATTGGGCAGATGTATAGCAAATGGAAAATGGGTCGGAAAACAATGGCATTTTTGCGGGCACACAATCAATTGGGCGGAACAAACGTAGACTATATTGGGGCTGATATTGGCGGTTTTTATAATGATTGGGCGTTTCCTTTTCAACAAATTTTCACTTACATAGACAGCGTAGATGCTCGGCTGTCCCAATCCTTAAAAAAGGACATGGCTCCTTATTTCAAGGTGATGACAAAATACGCGGCGTATCATTACATGGTTAAATTAAGTCCTGCACAGAAAAATAATCTAGCTGTAATTTTAGAGGATTTGATATTTACCTTTCATACCAACAAAAGGCTTTATATTTCCAAAAGCAATGCAAGTGATTACCAATGGATTTCACAATGTATAAAGTCTATGGCGATGGCAGAAAATTATTATCGAAACTATGCCGACGCAAAAGATACCCTCAATGACCATAGCAAATACCTTGGCCTAAATGGCAGAGAAATAGCGATGTCAAAAAATATACAATGGATTTTAGCCAATAAATCGGAAGCAAAAATCATTGTGGTCAATCATGTCATTCACACCAAAACAGCATCGCAATATCAAGGGGAGTTGTATGGTCATTTCACTCCTATGGGACAATTGTTAAAACAAAAACTAAAGGAGGAACTCTATGTCATTGGAATGGTTTATGGCGGGGGGCAGTTCTGGAACAAGTGGCAAGTTCCTTCGGAACGCTTTATCGACACCATTCCTACACCAGCCAAGGACGGCATCGAAGGTGTTTTCCAGGCGATTTCTACCCAAGATTATTATATAAATCTAGAAAAAACGCCTTCGGCAACACATCCTTGGTTCAAAGAAAATACAATACTTCGAGAAAATGATTACGAAATAAAAATGAGGCCTTCAGAATGGAATGCTTGCTTTTATTTGAACGAAGTGCGTCCCGCAGAACCTGTGAATCCTATTGAGATTCCTGAGCCGCCTTATGAGGGCTAATTTCCGAGAACTTGTCTTAAATCCTGTGGTAATCGTTTAAACCACTTTTTTATTAGACGGGATACCTCGTACCTTTTAAGTAGAAAGTCGTCTGTTTTCTTTTTATAATAAACGAATACGACTTTCTACTTATATCCCAATTTATAGCGGTTAAAAGTTAGCCTAGGTTTTCATCTCCACACGAGTTGTCCAAGAACCGTTATTTTTTACTTTCTTCTATGATTTCACGAATATTTCCTTCTGGTATTTGAAGAGAAATAGAGCCGATAAGTCAATTAAAAAAGAAAAATTATATCTGTGCTAAGGCTACTTTGGCACTTTCTACGTCCTTGACTCCCAATAGAACTGTTTGTCCACTGGTAAGCTGCAAGGCCAAGGCCGTTTGTGGTATTTGTGTTAAATAATTGGCTGTTCGTCCATCGCGCACTATTAAACTCACTTCTTTAAATGTATACGATTTCACTGCTGTCCAAGGTGTATTTTTGAGCCCTCTGCCCAGTATTTGCCAACCATAAGTAATACTTTGTTCATCGAAACGAAGGACTAAAGGTGCCCGTAATCGAAGCAACATACGCCCCATTACTACTAGAACAACAACCGCTATGATAGGTTCTTTTGCTACTAAGACCAAGCT
>CACVAQ010000383.1 GCA_902727865.1 uncultured Aureispira sp.
AAAAAGCACGGTTTAAGCATCTATTTAGGATAACTTAACCTTAAGCTATATGTCTAATTTGGCAAGAATTTTCTTTTTTTGGCAAGAATAAACAGGGTTTAACAAGAAGAATGATAGACATTTACGCATATTGTTTTTTCTAAAAAAAAAGATGGGTTGACAATTTTTGCCAAAGCAGACTCTTTTTCTTTTTCATAGTGGTAAGGTTTGGGTTGTAAGTTGTTGACTGTTCGTGAACTTACTTACTACTGAAATCGTAAAACCAAAGCCATAATAGTAGGGGCTGGCAAAAATTGTCAAAGAACCAAAAAAAATAAAGACTAGTCATGAAGTATCTACTGTTTACTATTGTCTTCTGCTTCAGTGTGTACAGTCCGGTTAATGCTCAACGTTTGGAGGATACCAAAGAGTCAAAGGAACATGCGGTAGAGTATGGTGCAGTTAGCATAGGAACAACAATTGTAAAGAAGGAAAAGCTGGACCTAGTGCAAGAGCGAATTACCTATGTTAAAAATAAATATGCAGAACAAAAAATAGCCTTAAAAATGGCTATCAAGGAAGGGGAAGAGACGGTTCTTAAAGCTAAGAGCAAAATAGCCTTGGCTAAAGCGAATTTAGAAGCAGACAAACAAAAAAATAGAATATCTGAAAGTGTTTATATTGCAAGAAAAGAAAGACTTGAAATGATAGAACAAAAAACAAAAGCTTTAGAGGGGACCTTAATGAAAAATTAATTAAGCCATACAACTCATACTTTAAAGCTAAATACGCTCCATAATTAGATGGACAAAAGGAATGACTATTAAATTAGCTACGCTGCTAGGCTATGCTTTTGGTACAGAGTACCAAGCTTACGCAGTTCACTACGTTCATGTGGTGGGACCTCTTTTGTCCGCTTAACTTACTTAAATGCCCAATTAATTGTCCCCGCAATATTGGGCAGCGATTATTAGGCACCTAATATCAGACGAATCAAAGGATCGTACGGGAGTCTAATCACAAGCTATGAAAAAAAAAAAATGAAAAAAATAATTTTGTTAGGAGCGATTGTCGTATTTATATTAATAAATTATGTAGGCTCTGTAGAGCCCGTACAAGCTATTTCAGAGGTAGAAAAAATGGAAATTCTTAGATTTGAAACGGCTACTAAAATTGAGGAAGCAAAAAGAGAGGAAATAGAATTGTCTACAAAAGAATTGCAAGAATTGCTAAAAGAACTATAAAGATAAGTACCTGATCTTAAAGGGCAGTCTTGGGAGAGAACAATTTTTGAACGGCTTATGACAGCACTTGTTGTAAAAATTGGCGAGAATTAAAGCGAATCTTCCTTTGGAAATTTACATTTAAAAATGTATTTTTAACTAGATCGCTAAAAGTAGACTTGTTGGAGTGTCCTTATACTATTAATAAGGCTTTGTTCGTTACTACTAAAAAGCAATTGAATAACAAGCACTTCAAACCAGAAAACCCTTTCAAATACGGGATAAAATTTTACTATGAAAAGAATATTGTTGATTATAGCAGTTGTGTGTGCCCCTTTTTTAACCAAAGCTCAATTTAATTGGGGACATAACTATGTTGAAGTAGGTGTTGGTGGTGGTGTAATGAACTATTCTGGTGAATTAACCAATTCGATTTTTGACTTTAAACACATACACTTTGGCGGTGCTTTGTTTGGTCGTTATAATGTTGGGCAATTTCTGAGTGTTCGCCTTCAATTGGCTTTAGGGTCTATTTCAGGTAGCGATGCCGATTCTCCAGATTTTAGAAACAGAATTAGAAATTTAAGCTTTAATTCACATCTTTTTGAAGGCGCTCTTATTGTGGAGGCCAATTTGATGGGCTTTCAACCAAGAGGCCATGAAAAAATGTTTTCTCCTTATATATTTGCAGGAATAGGCGTGTTTAACTTTAATCCTTCTACGACACATTTTGACCCTAATTTGGATCAACAACGAGTGTTTTTGCAAGCGATTAATACAGAAGGGCAAGGAAGTTCAACTTTTGCGAACAGAACACCTTATGCTAAAACCCAGATCTCTATTCCAATGGGAATAGGAATTAAATATGCAGTAAGTAGTAACATTAGTATTGGTTTTGAAGTAGGGTTCCGTCCAACGTTTACAGATTATTTGGATGATGTAGGGCAAACTTATCCTGTGAATGCGTTAACAGGCGAGCCATTTTATGACCAAACACCTTATTTGGCAGGGCAATACGGCAATAAGTCTACACAAGAATTATTTGCAGACAAAAGTTATTCATTTATCTTAGAGGACTTAAAAGCTAGAGGTCTAGTAGGAGATCCTAATTTGAATACAGAATTAGCAACACATATAGAAGGGATGTCTTTGAGTGAGTTTTTAAACTACATCACGCCTTATATAGACAATCCTAATAATGCAGCATCAGGTTCTAAAGATGAAGCGGCTTTGTCTGAATACAATAGCTACATCAATGCTAGAGGAGGAAATTTAGTAAGGGGAGATAAGTTAAATGATTGGTATGTATTTACTATGATTACGGTATCTTATAATTTCATTGAAAATGGTTTAGTGGGCTTTCGTAAGCGTCGTAAAAGAAAAGCAGGCTGTAAAAGCTCTCAATTCTAATGAGTACTTAAGTTACTTATTACCAATAAAAGTTCGTTTTAGGTGTCGATATAATTGTTGAAATTATTGTTATACGATATAGAAATAGGAGTCATCCCTACTGAAGGGGCGACTCCTGTTTTTTTAGTTACTTCCTACTGCAAACGCTCAATTGGTAGCAGCAGTGAATTTTGGAGTTGGGATAGGTTTGCACTTCCTATTTTCTTTATTTTACAGAACTAAAGCGAGTTAGATTTTTATTATAAACGAAAAACATTATGTTAAAAAGGTTGTTTTACTAGTATCAATTCATGGTATACAAAATAACTTTATGAAAAATAGCCTACTTATTTTAACGCTGCTTATCTGTGCAACTAGTTTTGTTTTGGGACAAGATGCCCCGAAATTAAACAACGATGCTAGATTCAAATTTAGCCCAATGCTATTTATAGACTATAGTTTTTATCATTGGTACCAAAACCCCAAAAAAAGAATAGATGGTTTGCCTCAAAACATGGGACAGACATTCAACGTATTACCTGGCTTAGGAGTCGGTGCGATTTTAGGAAAAAAAACAACCTTATTATTTTCTCTAGAAGCCTCCGTAAAATACTTTCCCTTTAGCTTAGATGTGGCAGGTTACGAGGGGATGGGAGCCGTTTCTTTTCCTGTTTTAGCCAATTTTAGAATTCCGCTCAATGGCTTTTTCTTTATGCAAGTAGGCGGCGGTGTACAATGGAATAAAATTAATATTCATAATAGAACAGCCACACAGAAGAGCATCCAGAACCCCTTCTTTATGACTTATGTTGGAGAATTAGCAATAGGAATAGAAGAAGGCGTTTACATCTTATATTTCGCCCGATTTGGATACAACACAGATCAAGCCACCACCTTCGATATAGGTTTCAGAGTCGGACTACATAGCCCTCTTTGGGACTAATTGACTTTTGAGTTTTGAGAAAACTCAAAAGTCAATTAGCCGAGCAAAGCGAGGGCATG
>CACVAQ010000384.1:0-5426 GCA_902727865.1 uncultured Aureispira sp.
TAGCATCGGCTCTATGATTCCTAGTAAGGATGCTTATACCGTAATTATGGATGAATCGGGAAAGGAAGTAGGACCGGAAGGCTATAGAAAATATAGTGTGCTTTATGATAAGGCTGTGCTTGCTTTTTCATTACTCCGTTGAAAAATCGTATTAGTTTATTGCATGAGTGCTTCGCTTTGATTATCAGTAAGATGAGTTTTTAATTGTCAAAGTGTTAAAAAGCTGATAATCAAACTAATGCAAGATGCTTTTTTATGTTTTTTATAGAACCCGAAGGCTCACGAAGTAAAAACTAAAAAATCAACGGAGTATTATTTTTAATACGGCAATAAAATTTTTCTGAAATAAAAAAGCAACGAATAGCGCAACTATTCGTTGCTTTTTTGTATTAAAGCGGGCTTTTTCTTGCCTTTTGGTCCTGTGCCTTTTGAATAAAATCAATCAAAGCAGCGTAACGTTTGTCCAAGCGCATTAAACGCTCGTTTCCAATGAGCACCAAATGCTTGCGGGCTCTAGTTAAGGCAACATTTAATTTTCGATCCACGACTTCATCATCAGACAAAGAAATGATGCTTTCCAATTGATAGGCATCGTTCAGACACAATGAAATGATGATAATTTCTCTAGCCCCACCTTGATAACGCTCTACCGTATCAATTGTACAATTTTGATAATTCTGCCCATGTTGTGTTAAGACACTTCTTATTTGAGCAATCTGGGCTCTGAAAGGCGTAATCACGCCCACATCTTCAGGGTTTAAAACTTGATTGTTGGCTTTGTAAATCGCATCAAAACTACTGATGATTTTACCAACCATTTGAGCTTCGTCTAAATTGGTTTTAGGGTTTTTGAATCGATTGACCGAGCTGTTAAAAAACAACATTCTATTTTGTGTTAATTGTCTCTCTAGTTGGCTGGCATTGGACGGTAATTTATACTTTAAGGCTTCTTTTTGCCAAACGCTTATGGGCAATTCTGCGGGTAATAATTTTAGCTCATTATTATAAAAATGAACACTAGGGAAACGGCAAATATCCTCGTGCATACGTCCTTGATGATGCAATTGATCGAAAGCCCAAGACCATTTATTTTCTCTAGCTTGGTTGTACAGTCGCTCAAACAAAGAATTGCGTCTATTGTACAAGCCAATTTGATTCAAAGCCTTGTTCTCTACAGCCGAACGTTTTTTGTCTTGCAAGACAACGGCAGGCAATTGTTTGTGATCTCCAATGAGAACAAAACGTTTAAAATAGGGCAACATACCAACCAACATCGGTTCCAAAATTTGAGAAGCTTCGTCAATGATAGCCGTATCAAATTGCTTTAATTGTAGTAAACTTGCCTTACTGGCAATCGAAGCTACGGTAGACACAAAAATACGGTGCGAAGTAATTTTCTGCACTAAGTCTTTCCGTTTGCTAATATCTTTGGTTTGTTCTGAAAATAAACGCCCATGGAAATGCGGGTTCGTAGAATATTTCGACCCAATACGGAGGTAATCTTCTTCGGCGAACAGGTGAATGGCTTCGCAAATTTCATCTACCGCACGATTGGTATAGGCCAATAACAAAATTTGTTCTTGTGTGTTGACCAATAAATGGCGAACCATTTCTGCCAACATAAATTTAGTTTTTCCAGTGCCAGGAGGCCCAACCAATAAGAAATAATCTTTGGAGGCAATGGCCTTGTATAAGACTTTTTGTTGTTCAGAACTCAAGTCAGGATTGCCTAAACGTACTTTTTTGCTTTCCACTTTTTCAGGAGGAGCGAGGGTTAGCAGTAAGGCTCTATTTTTTGCCTTGGTTTTTAAGAAACTATATAAGGCTCGATATTGAACTTTGAAACTACTGTCCATCATATCGTGTTCAATATGCCAAAATAAGTCTTCCTCAAACAAGCTGTGGTTAAACTGGCGAGAGCGCAACTGTACCGAAACCGTCTCGGCATCAATATTGGTCACCGAACCTTTAAAAATTTGGTCGTTTAATACATTGTCTCCTTCTTTACGATACGGGTAAAAAACGACAATATCCCCTTGCCTAAAGTTCGCCAAGGCATTGGTTTGTTTGGTTCGCTGAAAGTGAATGCGAGGACTTTCTTCGCCCGAATTGTCTTCTTGTACCTTTAGAAAACCCAAGACTTCAAAGGCTTCGTCTTTTTCCTCATAATCACTCAACCACAAGGCAGCTAAACCGTTGCGGTTTATTTTTCCTGCCTCTCCCGTTTTTGCCAACTGATGTTCTCTAGCGGTAAAGCTAATAAAACTCAAAAAGTACAAACGCTCTAAAGGCGATGCCGCACGGATGGTTTGGGCAAAATTTTGCAAATCTCGACCAACAAAACCTTTGGCTTTGGGCAACTGTTCTGGAGCCAATTGGTCCAAGATGGTCAACACCTCTTCCAAGTTCTCTAAGTCTAAATCTGCTAATTTTTTTTCAATGGAAATAATGTCATTTCTAATCTTCATCGCTTCGTATTGCTGCGATTTGAAAGGCGGAGCAGGTTTTAAGTGATCGAGGTCAATTCCAGAGTATAAAATATAGGTTGGAGAATTCAGTTTTTTGCCAAAAGTAGAACGGACCAACAAATCATATAGATTGGTTTGTGTATAGTGATTGTGACTCAAACCGAGATGATTGGGGGCAAAAGGTTTTCCACTTTTTAACTCTATAATAGCCGTTTTGTTGGACTTTGGGGTCGAGTCTTTGTACCAAATATCCAAACGCCCTTGAATGCCATATTTCTCAGAATAAAAAGAAGGCTCCAAATAACAATCTTTTGCTGTGATGTTATTTTCTTTTAGTTTTACCTTGATAATTGTCTTTAGGTTGGTAAAATGTTTTTGGCTCTGTCTATAAATACGTAAAATTTCGGCATCCGTAAAGGTGGCAAAAGCAAGCGGATTGAGCGAAAACGCCTTGGGGAAGGTGTCCACAAAAGTCACGTCTGCATTGGTCATCAATTCATCCAAAAAGAAGTTGGCAACATTTCCCAACATTAAAGGGACGGAATAGGAGAAGGGCGAAAATTTCTTAAGCAAATACAAATCCGCTGAAGCGCCAAAGTTTTGAAAACATTCTGAAACACTACTGACATCGACCATATAATCAGGCTCGATGACAAAGGCGTGTGGGATGTATACGCCTTCTTTATTCACAACGACATCAATCAAATTTACCGTCACTTGATTGTGAAAGTTTTGATTAATACTGCGAATCGTAGAATTAAAATTTTCATTATGCCCCGTTACATTATATTGAACATAGATCGTCGTTTCGGGTTGTGCAAACGGCTTACAAATTAAGTATTCTTTTTTGCGATTGGCATCGACAACCATTACTCGACATTCGTCGAGCCGCTCTACTTGCTCAATAGGATTGTTACTTTCTGTTTGATCGTTAAAATCATCCACCAAAGCTCTAAGTGTTGGCGAGGCAGCAGTTTGGCAAAAAGCGGCAATAGCGTAGGTCGCTGTTTTTAAGCTGGTCAAATAATCGCTTTCAACAAAGTTGGCTTTGTCAGCTAAGACAGCTTTCTTTTTTTTGCGAACTTGGTGGATTCGCCATTGCAAGGCATTACTAACTTGATGTTCATGAGAAGCAAACGCAATCCGAGACAACATGGTCGTAAAAGGGATGTTTTTACTTCTAGTAATGTCCACAAAAAAGGCAGTTAAGAGACGGTCTAAAGTCGCAATTTTATCATTATAAGAAGCATTTAAAACATGCACTTTTTCAAACTCCCTAAAGAGTAAATTGGCTAATTGTGGATTTTTCATCAAGTAAAACTAGTTTTTATAAAAAACAGTGTTGTCAAGTACTGCAAGCAAGTGTTGCCCCAAAATAAGGGATAAAAATTAAGAAACGTAGTTCTGGATAGGAGATTTATTTCTTTTGTTTCCTAGGAACTATTTAGGGGAATTATAATAGGCAAATGGAATAAAAGTTGTACCTGTTAGGAACTGTTCCTAAGTGCTGTTTATTAGCAAAACAAAACGAACTAAAATTATACTTCTATAATGCGAATTGTACTTTTTTTAAGCTTCTTGTGTACGCCCTATTTATTACTAGCCCAAGTCTCCAAAACGACTCATTTAATTCGTTATGAATTGGTGGAAACCTATACCAAAGAAACCTTACAGCAAAAATGGAAAGAACAAGGCGTGCCAGAAGCCGTCGCTCCAGTGCGCTATAGCATAGATGTTTATGAAATTATTTATAAAACAAAATGGCATGACGGAAGTACCATCAAAGCCTCTGGTTTGTATTTTGTTCCAACAGATAGTACGACGAACGAACCGATGCCAATGGTTTGTTATCATCATGGAACACAAATAAAAAAAGAACGAAAGGTGCGTTTGGGAGGCGAACAAGCTATTTGTGTGGGCTTTGCTGCGGATGGTTATTTGGTGGCTCGTCCTGATTATATTGGATTGGGAAAAGGAGAGGGAAGGCATTTGTACCATCATGTTCCAACACAAAGTGGGGCTTCAATGGATTTGCTGAGAGCCATTAAAGAATTAAATCCTAGAATTAACGTCGCTCAAAATGACTTGTTGTTTGCCACAGGCTATTCTCAAGGCGGGCATGTGACAATGGGTTTTCATAAAACAATACAAGAGGAATACAGCGAGGAGTTTAAAATTACAGCTTCTGCACCGATGTCAGGCGCTTATGATTTGGCAGGGGTACAAGAAGAAACGATGTTTAAAGAATATTCTCATCCTGGTTATTTGCCGTATTTGTTCTTTTCTTTTCAAGAGGTTTATGGGTTTTATGATACTATTTCGGAGATATTAAAAGCTCCTTATGATACTATTTTACCTTCATTGTATGAAGGCAAGCATTCAATGAACTACATCAATCGGTTGATTCCTAGCGTTCCTATAGAGGTGATGCGACCAGAAGTTGTCGCCGAATATTTAGCGAACGATGATTTCCCTTTTAAGAAAGCCTTGAAAGAAAATAGCGTGCACGATTGGCAACCAGAACAGCCTATGTTGCTTTGTTATTGCCAAGCAGATGAGCAAGTAACGTATAAAAACGCTTTGATCGCTTACGATAAAATGAAAGAGAATGGGAGTGATTTGGTTCGGATCAAACACGTGAATAAACACCTTGGGCATGAGGATTGTGCTATGTTTGCGGTTATGCATACAAAAATGTTTTTTGATAGTTTCCGCAAAGGAAGTAAGAAAGGAAACGCAGGCCCTTTGGGCAAGCGGTTTTTGATTGGAATCGGAAAGGCTAGTGTTGCAAAAAAAGCGAAAAAACGTCGTAGATTGAGTGCGCAAGCTTTGGCTGCTCAAAAGGCAGTAGCGTCATCGGAGGAGGAAAAAAATAGCCAAGAATAAAGAGGCGTTAAATAGATGGACAAAAAATGCCCTATTTTAGTGTTAATTATTTTTGTCCATCTACTTACTTAT
>CACVAQ010000384.1:5526-9790 GCA_902727865.1 uncultured Aureispira sp.
TACTTATAACAATTAAATTCTAAATCATATGTCTCGATATTGTTTACTGTTGATCTGTTTTTTGTGCGCTCGCACAGCATTTAGTCAAGCTGCGGAATACCAAGGCAAGCGTTTTTTTGCAGAGGTCGGGACTTCTTTTTGGATTAATGTGACCAATCCTAGAGCAAATAATATTGGTTTTGAGCGATTTCCAGCCTATGATAGAACGGCGAGTAAATTTACCTTACAAGAGCATTACTTCTTAAGTTTGAGTTATGTTTTGTCTCGAAAAACAGCCTTCTCTTTAGAGTACGAATATTCCAAAACAGGACTACATATTAGAGAATACCTCGAATTACTAAATCCTGCTGTAGATGTAGGCGTAGTGACTGCAAGTAGAGTCATTTATGGTTTGATTGACCGACATCAGTTGTTTTATCAACTCTATGCACACAAAACAAATTTTTCATTTAGTCACTACTTTAGCACTAGGGTAAACGTAGCGCCATTGGGTTGGTATATGAAATGGGGATTAGATTTAGTCCTAGCGAAGGGCGTTTTGTTGGATCAGAAAGTAAACTATGGACATGATCTTGACTTTAATGACAACAAACCTTCTGAAGCATTTACGAATCCAACAGGGATTGATGCAAACCGACTTATTCCGATGTCTGGAATCCACTGGGGGATCGGGTATCGGAACACGATCGCTGATCGATTTATAGTACATGGAGCGCTTCAAACGACGGTGTTTTCTCAAATTTTTAATTCTTATAGAGACGATTTAAGTCAAGCAGGAAGAGAAGAACGGTATGAAGATCGAAATAATTTGAATTACCTGAATCGAGTGTATCAACGAGTACAAGCACATTATTTTTTTAATATAGTGGTCGGAATTGGCGTTTTGATTTATTAAACCTAAAGTTATATGAAAAAGCATTTCATTTTAATTCTAATAACAGTTCTGACGCTTGCGAGTTGTAAGAAATATGAGTCACAATACGGAACAGAAACGGCTGCTACAAGTGTCTTAAAAGCCGATGTTTATGAAATAGCCTACAGTACTGAGTCGGGCGTTTTTCTAATCAATGCAGCGATGGACCGATCAAAAATGTTGGTTTCTTTTGCCAACAATGCTTCTCCAAAAGCTGGTCCTGTTGCCCTAAGTGCTAAGAGAGATAAAGTGGCTTATGTAGACCCCGATAATGGGATTCCAATTATTATGGATACATTAGGAAATGTCTTGGCACAATTGACGCAATATCCCAACACGAAAGATTTAGGATGGTATAATGGGGAAGCGACCTTGTATATCCTGTCTAATAATCAGGTTCATTTTTATGGCGAAGCCTTGGACTTGCCAAGCCCTTTGTTTGTTGTTCCTCCATATGCAAATGATTATGAGGTGACTGCTTTAGATATTAATGAGGATTTAGATGTGGTCTATGGAGCGGTTTATTATAAATTATCTTCAATGGGGCGTGATCGAGATTGGTATTATAGTTCTACGATTAATTACAAGTCTCCCTCGGTGACCGATGAAACAACGGTTGTCCCAGATGCCACTTATGCTAGTAGCCAAAACATATTGACCGATTCAAGGCATTATTACCATACCGTACAGTTTACTGGAAGCTATTATAGTGTTGGAGTACAACGAGTTGTAGTCGCTACTGCTCTGGAAACACCCCTTGCGACTGAATTCAAGGGCTATTATACCTTTTTTGAAAATAATATTGAATTAAGCATTACCGAGAATGGGCGTTTATCGAGGTATATAGAGGATCGTTACCAAGCAGAATATATATTTACGTCTGCTTCTGCTTCTTGGACTATAAATATACCTGCGTTTGCACCACTGTATGTTGATTGGGCGACAGATTTTTAAGCGGTATTGTTTTAATTGTAGGCGTGTACTGCTACTGTTGACCTAAGGAATGTTCATCTTATTTTTTTACTGTTCCTAAGCCTTCGGAGGCTTATAAAAGTAAACAGGAAAATTACTACGGGCGTAATTTTCCTGTTTTTTTTTGCTCTAAAGCGATCTTTTAAGTACTTTTTTAGAACATGGCTTATAGCTCAAAGAAAAGAGGTGACTTATGTTTCTAAAAACTATTCTGTGATTGGAATTTTGATCAGATAGGTTTTTTTGTACTTATTGGTTAGAGAAGTACTACGCAACCAAGGATTATAAAGCTTTAACATTCTATACGTCGTTTGCTGTTCTTTCGCAAAAGTTGCAAGACTAGCAATGCTTCCTTTGACGGTGACTGTTTTGAAGTTTGGCATTGGAGGGTATAAATCTTTTTCTTCTAAGTGAAAACCGTATCTCGTTGGGTTTTTCATAATTTCTTTGATGGCCATGATTCTTGAAACATACCTAGAGGTTTCAGAATTGAGGTGCAAGTCAAAATAAGTCGTTCCACCTTGTGCCGTCATTCTTTTCTTCAAGCCAGCTTTACCCATATTGTAGGATGCTGCTGCCAAGGTCCAACTACCTAAGTCCTTATAGGCTTCTTTGAGGTATTTACAAGCGGCAACCGTTGCTTTTTCTAGGTGATAACGCTCGTCTATTTCACTGTTAACCTCTAAGTTTCGTTCTTTGGCACTACCAGACATAAATTGCCAAAAGCCTCTAGCTCCAGCAGGCGAAACGGCATTAGACAAGGCCGATTCTGCAACAGACAAATATTTTATATCATCAGGAATCCCGTTGGCTTTCAAGATAGGTTCAATGATAGGGAAGTAGCGATTGGCTTTCTTAAAAAACAAAAAAGTAGCAGAATGACGAAAGCAATTTGAAACCAACTCTCTATCAAAGCGTTCTTTGGCATCAAAATTATCCATTGGCAAAGCCTCCCCTGCAAAATCAACCGCTTCTGGCATTTCAGGAGCATGAACTTCCTGTGCGGCATGGTTTGGCTTTGGAGCTGCTGTTGTTGCTGCCGTGCTGGGACTGGTAAGAAGAGGCCCTTGTCCAAAACTATCGGGTCTGGTATAGGACGTTAACATTATAATTGTAATCACAGTAGCGGCACCAAGACCATAACAAATCAAGTTTTTGAATTTTTGCATATTTTTTTTGTTTAATTGCGAAGAATTAAGAATAGACAGGGCTAAACAAATCTATTCATCGTTGTTTATAATCGGCTGCTCTAGTCTGTGTTCTATTTCTTCTTATACAAAGGAACCATTGAACAAGGTTCTCCGTACATAATTTTTTTTGCAACAGGAGTCAACAACCTTGCTAGCTCCGTATAGGCAGAAATAGGAACTGGTTTATCGCTGCAACCTTTTATGACAATACGTTGATCTTGATAGGCTTCTACATCTAGTTCGGCTAATGTTTTGTAGTAATGAGCGACCACAAAGTCGGCTGCATTTCCATGAACAATTGCTTTTGCATAAGGAGTCGCATGAATGGTTGCCAATTGGTACGCCCAAATAGGAATAATCGCATCGGTAGAGCAATGAATGGCGACGTTTTTGCCTTCATATTGTGCCCAGTCATACGCTGTTACAACGGCTCTAAAATCTTTTTCACGTAGGATAAGACCTCTAAAAAGATGGTCTTTGAGGTCAAAAACAAGAATTTCTTCTTGTGGGTAATAATTTTCTAAGTTAATAGTAATGATGCCACTTTTGGCAACTCGATTAACCAATGGTTTATCTTTCATGGAGCAATTTTTATAATTTATGGATGCTTGAACAGGCATTACAATGTTAATAAGTAAGTTACTAATACGACAACACCAATCAATCGGGTAAGTGTTGCGTATTTTCTGTTTTTTAAGAAAAAACTAACAACAAAAGGAATCGACGCTTCTACAAAGATAACAATATCGTGCACTAATTCCATCCATCTAGGATAAGCCAATAGATCCATTATATGAACAAATAGCAAGACAAATGAAATAGTCAAGGCAATTCCAAACAATACATTTCCTTCGGTACTACTTGGCTCACTTTGTTCTAGCTGTATTTTTAAACGCTGAATAGTTGCTTTGTAATCATTGGGGAGTTCTTTTGAATTTTCTTGAAAATAAGGTAATTCACTAGAAATGTCTTTAGGGAGTCGGACTTCTTCTGGTTGTTGGTCATTATTTTTTTCCATTATATTCTATAACGTATTTTGTGTTAGCACTGCCTTCCAATATTTAGGAACCTTTATCAAACGGAAAGTAATTTATGGAGCTATTCTAATAGGACTATATTTCGTTTAGGAAGGGTACTAGTTTTGATTATTTTATTAAAATATGTTTTGTTAATAACGTATTAATAAAAT
>CACVAQ010000384.1:9890-17780 GCA_902727865.1 uncultured Aureispira sp.
GACAGTACAAAAAAAATAGTTAGCTGCGCTGCTACTTTATGGTGACTTGTTTTAGGAACGTTTCGATTTTGGGCTGCCCTCTGCATAGATTTTTTACAAAAAAATAAAAATCCACATTCAATATAAAAAAAATGCTTAAATAAGCAGCGATGCGTTTTAAGCGCAACATAAAAAAGTTCTTGCGAACAGGACTTATAAATAACAGTTCGGTGTTTTTTTATTAGATTGATTTACAGTTGTCTAATCCATTTTTTTGCCAAGTTAAGGATAAAAATACACGCATATTTTTCTAAATTCAAATTATATACCCAAAAGATAAGGAATAATATCAGGGATGACCTTACAATTTAATGTATTGTATAGCACATACTCTAAGAAGGTATCTAAGAAGTTGCTATAAGTTCATGTTAAGAATGCTATCTAACAAGCAATTTTTTTTTATCTTTATGAATAGGCGAAACAAGTCATATTATCATCATAATTACTTCTAATGTTATTATGAACAAAACTAAAACAGAGTGGACACCTCTCAAAATATAAAATTAAAGACAAGAGAAGAAATTCTAGAAACAAAGCTAACTCTGCAACAGTTGCAATTTAATCGCGTGCTTGAGATTACGCAGGCGATTAATGATAATATTGCAATTGTAGACTTATTTAATTTGTATAAAGGTCTGCTAACTTGGGAGATGGGTATAAAGAAATTTGCTTTGTACACGCACGATGATGAAGTTTGGACCTGTGTGACTTCTGCTGGAATCGAAGAAAAAGACTTAGCAGTAGATCTAACAACCTACTTACCACAGTATCAACGTAGACGTTATATTGATGAACCAGAACATGCTTTATTGCAACATTTTTCTGTTGTCGTGCCTGTTTACCACAAAGAATATGCAATTGCTTATGCGTTCTTAGGTTCAGAAGGGGTAGATGATTTGGGCACACAAGGATATGACCCTCTTACCTTAATTTCAGCGATTACGAATATTATTGCTGTAGCAATAGAAAATAAACGACTCTTTAAACGCCAATTGGATCAAGAGCGTTTGAAGCGAGAAATGGAGCTGGCAGTACAGGTTCAAAATATGCTAATTCCAAGTGAATTGCCAAACAATGAACGGTATGAGTTTTCTGGCATTTACCAACCTCATGAAGGAGTAGGGGGAGACTATTATGATTTTTTTGAAGTAGGCGGCGGTGAAGTGGCTTTTTGTATTGCCGATATTTCGGGAAAGGGAATTGCTGCGGCTTTGTTGATGTCTAATTTTCAAGCAAATTTGCAAACGCTGGTGCATAGAAAATATTTAAGTGTTAAGAAGTTTGCCAACCGCTTAAATTCTTTAGTCCTGCGAACGACCCAAGGCGACAAATTTATTACCTTCTTTATTGCTCGATATCATGTTCGCAAAAAACGACTTCGTTATCTTTGTGCAGGACACAATCCTCCGTTTATGTATACGCAGGGCAAAATTCAGCGATTGGACAAGGGCTGTACAATTTTAGGGGCTTTCTCAAAAATCCCTAGCATTGAATTTGGTGAAATTTTCTTGGAAGAGGATGCCCTTTTTCTTTTGTATACCGATGGATTAACCGATTTGCAGAACGAGGACGATGCTTATTTTGATGATGATAAGGTGGAAGCGTTTATCAAAAATAACCATGATTTATCGGTTAAAAAATTCAACGATAAATTAATGAAAGAGGTCAATGAGTTTAAAGGTCCTCGAAGTTTTCCAGATGATATTTCTGTTCTTACAGGTCGTTTGTTTGTGAATGCAAAAGGAATCGAAGAGCCAACGGTTAAAAAATAAGCTTCCTTTTGGGACCCCTTTTAGATTAGGCGGTGCAGGAACCTTTTTTAGCGCTTACATTACTCCGTTGAAAACCCGAAGGAAGCGCAGCGACCTCACGGAAGTAACAAAGCTAAATCGTATTAGCTTGTAAGATTGCCTTACTTAATAACAAGATGCCAGATGCTTTAACAGCGTTTGGCATCTTGTTTTATACCATCAAAAAAAGAAAGGAAGTTTAAGAAGTGACTCCCTGCCAAAGAACAAAAAAGCTCAAAGGTTTGGTCTGGCATGATGTTTTGTAGTCATGGGTTTATCTTGGCGATTGTTAGCTGTGTCCCAGTTCTACTTTAAATGATTAAATGATCGGTGAAAATGAATAAATTTTGTAGTACTCTAATTTTAGTTTTGGCAACCTTTTTTACGAGTTATAGCCAGATTAATTTTGAGAACATATCACTTAAAGAGGCGCTTGAAAAGGCGGATAAAGAAGGTAAAAAAGTATTCATTGACGTGTACACTTCTTGGTGTGGTCCTTGCAAAATAATGGATGCAGAAGTGTTTTCTGATGCATTGCTAGGAGAGCGTATGTCCAAATCATACATCGCATTAAAAATAGATAAGGAAAAGAGCCCACATAGAAAAGATCTTGCGAAGTATCCTGTCAAAGGATACCCAACGATGCTTATTTTAGATCCGAAGGGTTTAGAGATTGGGCGAATTTATGGGCGTAAGAATTTAGGCGCCTTCAATAAAGAGTTGGATGGCTATAAAAATGTAAAAAATCACCCTATTGTAGATGCGATTGAAGCCATGAAAAAACAGCCCAATAGTGCAATTGTTTGGAGAAGGAGTTTGCATCTACTTGGAAAAGATTTTAGCCTGCTTTCTCAACATAAATTGATGGCGGTGTATCGGGATGCTTGTGAAAATTACTACGAAAAATTCAATATTAAAACAATAGAAGGGGAGGCTGATTTAAGAATTTTCGGAGCGGTTAAACTTCCGCTAGAATATCCTGTGGTTCAATTTTATTTGAAGGACTCGATCGGGTATGGAACCTATTTACACATCAATTACATGGCACTAGCGTTTAAAGATGAAGTAAAAAAAGCTGAAACAGAACAACAAATAGAAGCGATAAAAGTTAGGGCAGAGGTCTATTACGATTATTGTTTCAAAGCGAGGAATGGCAATATGGAAGATAAATCAGGCTTCATAGCGTATATATTTGACTCGGAAAATGAAATAACTTCTGAAATAAAAAATAAGGAAGGGATTGATGCTGATACACCTCCGAAACTTGAACAGGAAAACCTGAAATAAATAAAGCAAAAATGCCATTTTTACACTTTAATAGCCCTTTTAGTAGACACTTTGGCAGTTTTTTGAATATGGTTTATCCTTTGATACTTATAAAAGTGTATAGAGCTTTATTTTTTTTAAACTCTAATTGTTGACCAATTTAACCTATTATGACAGCGATATTTCTGATTTTTTTTAGCATTCTTTTTTATCAATTGTTGATTAAACCAGCGCTTAATCCAAGCACTAGTCCCAATATGAATCGCAACCACAGCGAAGTAGAAAGAAATGAGCACTTGTTGCGTATGTGGCGTAATCTGCGAACGTTTCAAGACGAAAAAACGGAAGGAAAGCAGTACGTTAAAACCAAGAATACTCAAAAAGAAAGAGCATCCAATAGCCGATCTGAAGGTTTTCAAGGCGGAGAATATATTGATTATGAAGAGATGTAGTGGAGGATAATGTAGCTAAATACACTCTAATCATTACTCCGTTGAAAACCCGAACTAAGCGTAGCGACTTCACGTATTAACAAAGGGGCACGACCACGAAGTAGCAGCGTAGCTAAGTAGCAGCGCAGCTAACATTAAGCGTAGCGCTCCTGAACCGAACGGAGTGAGCTCACGAGCAAAGCGAGCTAACAAACGTAGTGAACTAATCAACGGAGTATTATCTAATTATAACAAAAAACAAAAAAGCCCCCTATTAGAATTTCTAATAGAGGGCTTCTCTTTTTGGGGGTAGAAAAAATGTCCTTGTCAAAGAACCTTTATTTTTTCAAAAATGCCATTAAATCCTCTCCCGAACGTACTGGGATTTCTTCCATTGGCAAATGCCCTACTTCTTCATAAATAATCAATTCCGAATTAGGCAACATTTTATCAAACAAATAAGCGTTAATCGCACCAATCCAAGCATCTTCTCGTCCCCACATAATCAGGGTTGAATGCTTAATTTTACTTAAAAAATTAGTATTTTCTTGATAAGGAGCATTGACCAAATCGACGAAAGCTTGACTATTTCCTTCTCTTGTAAATAAGTCGAAATAACGATCGACTAATTTGGTGTTTATCTTAGAAATATCATAATAAACTTGTTTTACAAATTGCTCTAAAATAGATTTTCGAACAATGTATTTTAGTACGCGCCCAGCAAGAGGCGATTGCGCTAGTTTGAAAGGAAGGGGCATGTTTTCTTTGTCCAAAAAACCTGCCGAATCAACCAAAACAAGCTTGTTGATTCGTTGAGGATAACGGTACGTAAACTCCCAAGCCAGCCAGCCCCCCAAAGAACTACCCACTAAATGGGCTTTTTTTAAACCTAGAATGTTGAAAAATCGCTTGAGTACTCTAATATGATTTCCAATCGTATAATCACCTGTCTTATTCGGACCGGTTAAGCCAAATCCCATCAAATCTAAAGAAATGACACGATAATTTTTTTGTAATATCTTGGACCACTCGTTAAAGGTGTGTAAGGATGAAAAGGCGCCATGTAATAGGACAATAGGCTCGCCTTCTCCCTCGTCTCTATAGTGAACGAGCATGTCGTCGATAATGAGAAAACGAGATTGATCGGTGGTGTATTTATGTATTAATTCTTCAAAAGTCGCCACAGTAATTTGCTTTGTAAAATAGTAATTGATTGTACTTTATTTAAATCAAGAAGCCTTATCTTTGTTCTCTTTAAATAAAGTAAATAGGGCGCATTATACAATATATTTCTTATTTCCCCATGATACTTAGAACATTAATTGGGTTACTATGTTCAGCACTGAGTATTAAAAGTATTAAAAAAACACAATGAAAGATACACTAAGAATTGTTTCTTATAATTTGAATGGCATTCGTGCTGCTATAAAAAAAGATTGGATCGGTTGGGTGGAAGAGAACAACCTTGATATTATTGGAATACAAGAAACGAAGGCACAAGAAGAACAAGTTGATTTAGAGGCTTTAAAAGCCCTAGGATTTGAGCACTTGTACTGGCACTCCGCAGAAAAAAAAGGCTACAGTGGGGTCACTATTTTTTCTAAGATTAAGCCCGATAAAGTTGTTCTAGGAATGGGCGTAGAGCGTTTTGACAAGGAAGGGCGTGTCATTCGGGCTGATTTTGGCGACGTAACGCTCTTGAATTGTTATTTTCCTTCAGGAACTTCTGGCGATATTCGTCAAGAAGTGAAGTACGACTTTTTGGAGACCTTTTATAATTGGGTACAAGAACTAAAAAAAGAACGCCCCAACTTAATTATTCAAGGGGATTATAATATAGCACATACCGAAATGGATATTCACAATCCTAAAACGAATAAAAAAAGCTCTGGTTTTTTACCAGAAGAACGTGCTTGGATGGATAAGTGGTTTTCTGAGGGTGGGTTTGTCGATTCGTTTAGAACACAACACAGCGATTTGCAAAAATACAGCTGGTGGAGTTATCGAGCAGGCGCTAGAGGCAAGAATAAGGGCTGGCGGATTGATTATCAAGCGGTCACTAAGAATTTAGAAGATCGAATTGTAGCGACGGACTTACTGAATGATGCGGTCCATTCAGACCATTGCCCTTGTTTGTTGGAAATCAAAGTATAAAATGCTTCTGCGGCTAGTTTTTGAGGTTTTTTGAGCCTGTAAGTTGTCAACCAACCGTTTTTTATAATAATACTTCGTGGGATTAGTTCACTACGTTTGTTAGCTCGCTTTGCTCGTGAGCTCACTCCGTTCGGTTCATGAGCGCTACGCTTATGTTAGCTGCGCTGCTTCTACGAGGTTTTAGTTTTTTTACCAAAAAAACATAAAAACCATTTCATATTAGTTTGATTATCAATAATTTAGTTGAATCAATAGTTTAAGGTTATCTTATTGATAATCAAACTAATATAATTTAGCTACGCTGAGCCTTTGGGTTCTCCACGAAGTAATGATTGAACTACTCTTTCACAAATGTTTCGACCACTTGAGTCGGGTTGCGATCTCGATCAATCGCCACAAAGGTAAACATGCCTGTAATTGCTTTCATTCGATTCTCCTCATACATTTCTTCTAAGTAAATTTCTACCTGAACTTTGACACTCGTATTCCCAACATAAACAACTTTTGCAATCAATTCAATCAAGGTTCCAGCAGGGATAGAATGTTTGAAATGAATTTGATCGGAAGTAACCGTAACCATGCGTTTGCGGGCAAATCTAGTGGCACAAATGAAGGCAACTTCATCCATCATTTGTAGGGCTGTTCCCCCAAAAAGGGTGTTGTAGTGATTGGTTGTATTTGGAAGAACTGCTTTAAAAACTCTCGTAATAGAATTTTCAATTTTATCTTTAACCGTCATGTTTGGTGTGTTTTTATAAATGAATGATCTATCTTGCGCAAAACTCAAAGCGCAGTGCGACAAAGCTAGTCTTTTTTATTAAAGAACATTGTTTATTCGGATGAAGTCCCGTGCCATAAACCAAAATTAAGACAGGGAAAGAAGTCCTAAATATCAAAGTTTTTTGACTGCTGGAAGAATCAGAGTGCTTAAAAAACAAACCCAACAAATCCTGCTGACAAACAGTTGTCCTTCTCAAAGGCTATCTTTGTATTGTTCCTAATCCATCTACTTACTATACCTAGATAATCAACACTAAATCGAATGATAAGAGAATTAGATCAATTTTACGCAAAGGAATACGAACCTAATAAAAGTTGTTTGTTAGCTTTAAGGGCAATTATTTTGCAGCAAGATGAAGCGGTTTCCGAAACCAAAAAATACGGAATGCCTTGCTTTTGTTACAAAGGCAAAATGTTTTGCTATTTGTGGGTCGATAAGAAAACCGCTGAGCCATACTTGTTGATGGTAGAAGGCGCTTATTTGAAGCACCGTAGCTTGGAACAAGGCAGTCGAAAACGAATGAAAATCCTAAGGGTAAACCCCAACAAAGATTTGGAGGTGGCTTTGATCGAAACGGTTTTAACAAATGCCCTCAATTTGTATCGAGAAGGGATTATTAAAATTAAAAAATAGGAATGACAATAGATGCTATTATAAAAGAATTAGAGGCCTTGGGGAATCCTGAAAAGGTTGCTTTTAAACAGCAAAAGTTTGGGATAATTTCGAAAAATGCTTTGGGTATTTACCACAAAGATTTGAAAGAAATTGCAAAGAGAGTAGGCAAAAACAATGACTTGGCAAAAGCACTTTTTGAGACCAATATTTATGAAGCACGTCTGTTGTGTAGCAAATTGTTTAAGCCCAAGGATGTGACGGAGGATTTAATGGAAAAGTGGTTGCTTACCTTTGAGAATTGGGAAATTTGTGACTCTTTTAGCATGGGCCTTTTTTCAAAAAGCCCTTTTGCTATTTCAAAGATCATAGAATGGAGTACTCGTTCGGCAGTGTTTGAAAAACGGGCAAGCTTTGCGACCCTGTCTAGCTATTGTATGGCCGATAAAAAAGCAGCTAATTCGGTTTTTGAACAATTTTTCCCCTTGATTTACCAAGCCGCAGATGATGAACGGATTTATGTGAAGAAAGCGGTCAATTGGGCTTTGAGAAGTATTGGGAAGCGCAATGTAGACCTGAATCAACGAGCGATCGAAGAAGCACACAAAATAGAAGCCTTAGCGTATAAATCGGCAAAATGGATTGCCAAAGATGCGTTGAGAGAACTGCAACAAGAAAAGGTCAATATATTAGATTATCCTAGAGCGATTTATCGACCTTAAAGAACCCGAAAAAATAAATTTGCTAAGTCAATGGATCAATTTCCAACAAGTTTTTGATCGCTTAAATTTTTCAATTTTATAACAGAAACCTAGAA
>CACVAQ010000385.1 GCA_902727865.1 uncultured Aureispira sp.
TTCCTAAATTACAACCTTATCTTAATTGTTAACGTCTTGGTATTAAAAGCCTGTTGGAGTTTTTCGAAACTTTAACAGGCTTTTTTCTTAGCTATGTTCATCTTATTTTTTACTGTTCCTTAGCTACTCTATAGGGGCACTTATTGTTCAAAATCTTAGATCATACCGATGCGTTGTATTCTTATTTTATCCTATTTATTATGTATGATAATGGCCTGTGATAAGCCAACTTCTGAAACGGCAGGCGTGCCTTTTGAGAAAACCTATGGTGGTCCTTTAGTCGATTATGCGACAGGTGCTATTGTCCTGGATGAGCAGATTTATATGGTGGGAACGACGAAGAGCTTGCAAGCTTTTTCGGGGGGCTTGTCCCTGACTAAAATAGATGCTTCGGGAGCGGTGCTTTTTGAAAAATCTTATGGAGGAACCGTTTTAGATTTTGGAACGAATATTTGTACCACCTTAGATGGTAATTTGTTATTAGTAGGAATGACGAGCCTTCCAACAGCATCAGGAACACAGGTGGATGTTTTTATTCTAAAAGTGGCAACTAATGGCGACACCTTATGGACAAAAACCTATGGCGATGTCAACCAATTTGATGTTGCAGAAGGGCTTTTGGAAACCGATAATGGAGAGATCTTAATACTAGGGTCAACTTATAATGGTGCTACGAATGACTTTAAATTGTTGCGTTTAGATGGGCAAGGAAATTTGCTTTGGCAGAAGATTTATAACAGTCCTTATAATGACGAAGGAATCAATATAGCAAGCGCAGGAAACGATGAGTATCTTTTATTGGGCAGACGACAAGATGGAGACGATGATTTTTATGTGATGAAGATAGACGAGCAAGGAACCCTGATTTGGGAAAACAGCTATGGAACGCCTCAATACGAGCAAGCGCATAGTATTTCTAAGACTTCTGATGGTAACTTTCTTTTGTGTGGGCATTCTTCTGGGCTCGATCCATTGCATCATTTGTATTTGACAAAAATAACGACGGATGGGCTTGTTTTGTATGAAAAACAATATGGCGGACTGGCACACGATGGCGGAACGAGTGCGATAGAATCGAGCAATGGCAATTTATTATTAGTCGGAGAAACCAACAGCTATGGAAATGGAAGCAAGCGAGCTTTCTTTTTGGAAACAGATGCTAGGGGAACCGTCCTTGAAGAATTGAGTTTTGGAGGCGATTTATCCGATAAGTTTTCTGCGATTGTAGAGACCGACGAGGCTTATTATTTGATTGGAGAAAGCGCTTCGTTTTCTTCTACAGGAACTGCGGATATTTATGTCGTTAAACGAGTGAAATAAAGAAGTTCACTTTTTTTAACAGCTTACAAATCAAGCACCAAAGCACCTTTCGTAGACACATCAAAAAAGTCAATGTTTAATTCCTGACATTCCTTGACCCACTTTTTGATTTTCCAAGGACTATTGGAGGCATCAAAGACGAGCGTTTTGTACAAGTAAAGGTCCTCAATCTGTTGAATGCTCTTTAATTTAGGATTGCCATGCACCAACACATAATCGACTTCTAAGGGGGTATGACTTTGGACAAGCAAATGTTCTTGACCGTAGAGACTCAATTTTTGATCCTTGAATTGCCCTTTTTTATTTTGATAATAAAAGGTGCTTTTTTGAACAGAATCTTCTAAGGCATGAAACTCGTTCTGCCTGACGCCCAGCGACCAAAGATGGTTTTGTTGAGCATATTGTACCTGCGGATTTCCAAGTAGCGTTGCATCCATCCAAGTCGTGCAATTAGAACCATTAATATAACTAATCAAGGTGCTTTTTCGGCTATTATAAATACAAAGTTGACTTTGATTGACGTGCTGATACTCTATTGTTGCTTGATACGCAAACAAAATAATGCCCAAAGAAAGTGGCACAAAGGCCCATTTTAATTGTCGAGTCAGTAGGAGGTGAATGCCACTGATAAGGACAAGATACCAAGTCCACATTTGCCAAGATTCTAACCAAAAGCCTTCCCAAACAGCACCTGGTAATTGTTGTGTTAGGAAGATCAGACTGTTCATTAAAAATAGCAAGGCATGAAGGGCATATCCCAAGGCCGTCCCCAATAAGGGAACCGTATGAAAACACAACAAGGCAATTCCTAAGCTTAAAATCATGCTGGCGGCTGCGGCAACGACAATGCCCGATAGCCAAAAGAAAACAGGAAATTGATGAAAGTAATACAAGCTAATAGGCAAAGTTGCTATTTGTGCGGCAAGCGATAAGGACACGCCATTCCAAATCCAATTGCCTAACTTATTTTCAATATACCAACGTTTGTAAATTCTAGGATGCAAATAGATAATTCCGACCAAAGCAAAATAGGAGAGCTGAAAACCTACTTGAAAGAGTAATAAAGGATTAAGGCAGAGGAGTAAAAAGGCGGAAGCCGCTAAGGAATTATAGATGTTAATCTTTCGATTTAATAATTGCCCTATAATAACAAAGGAAAACATCGTGCAAGCTCTTAAGACAGAAGCGGAAGCCCCTGTTAATAGAGCAAAACTCCACATTAGGCTTAGTAAAATGACCGTTTTGATGCGCAACCAATTTTTATCAGAACGACGAACAAAACGTAATAAAAAAGAAAGTAAGCCAACCAGAATACCAATGTGCAAGCCAGAAACAGCTAAGACGTGCATGGCGCCCGTATCAGCATAGGCATTGCGTAAATCTTTGTTTAGCTGATCTTTGGCTCCCAATAGAAGCGCTGCCGCAACGGCATATTCATTTGGAGTGCTAAGGTGTTCGGCTAAAATTTGGAGTAAACGACTTCGAGTTTTGTAAATGAATTGGTAGAGTGGACTGCCTTGCCCTCGCCCTACTTTTTTCCATTGATCGGCTGGTAAATAACTCTGATGATAGATGTTTTGAGTTGCATAATAAGAACGACTGTCAAATGCTTTTGGATTGAGTGGCGGGGCAAATTGCTTTAGTGCCGCTTGAAAAATAATTAGATCTCCATATTGAAGCCGGGTGCTGTTGGTGTCTAATTGGAAATAAATAACAGCTTTTCCTTCACAAGCTTGAAGGGAAGTGTTTTTGTTTTTTTGACCAGAAACTTTGACGGTTGCCTTTATACTTTTTGCATTGATTTTGATTGGACTATCAATGCTTGCGATATACGTTCTTTTTTCTTGATTTGATTGTTGTTGGAGGTGTATTGGCGAATTGCGGGCATCGTGTACATAAGAAACAAGGTAGCCCAAGTGTATTAATAGAACAGAAAGTAAGATGCCCCAAGTCCGTATGATCGAAAGACCAGGATTCGGTTTGAAATGTAACAGAATGGCCGCACTAAAAAGCACCCCATAAAAGCCCATTAACATCGTCCAAGACAAGTCAAGTGTTCCAAACCAACTGTATAGACCAATTCCTAGCAAGAATGGAATTAGTAGTCGAATGAAGGGAATTTGCTGCCAAGTCATAAGGAGGAAAAATGAATTTTGAAATCTAGAATTTACGAGTTCTTAATAATATATTTCTTTTTGAAAGGTATAAAAATCTATGGATACTACCTAGTTGAGGTCTTAAATTTTTT
>CACVAQ010000386.1 GCA_902727865.1 uncultured Aureispira sp.
CTTCTTCTTTCTTTTGTATATATTTGATGACAAATCATCAAATCAATAGACGTTCTCTATGCAAAAGATAAAACTCCCCTTCCATATCGTTCAACTCCAAATGGAGAATAATCCCGATATTATCACAACACCTGTGTTGGACAATGGCGTGCTTTGGGTCAATATCCCTGCCCCAATGATGGCCGGGAAATTTGCAGATAGTTATCAAGACAAGTTGCTAGACAAAGGCGAATACAATACCTTATTGGATTATTATATTCAAGGTGATTTTGAACAAAAAAGCGTCAAAGTTAGCTTCAAAGCTAGTAAATCTCAAATTGCTTTCCGAAATCTAGAGGTGACCTTTGACTACTTTGTACAAACGCATAATCAAGGATTTTGGGCAATCGTTCCCGCTTTGGGCGTAGAAGCCTTTACGACAGAAGTCACTGAAATTGAAAGCGTGGTTCAAGAAAGCATTCGTTTAGATTTTATGCGAAAACAACGCTTGAATCTTCTACAAGATGTTATTTCTACCTTATGGTTTGAAACGGCTGTTTTGCACACCGAAGCCTTGGACTTGCGGACGTATACGCCTAGCGAAATTGCCTCATTGCAAGAGGAAAAGAAAAAAGAACTCTTACCCAAAGTTGCCCAAAAGATTTCTATCGACAAAACTGCCCTATTTGGTTATCAAAAAGAGTTGACACAGTTGGCGGATATTGTGACGGGAAGATACAACAAAAATGTATTGATTGTTGGGCGTTCTGGTGTCGGAAAAAGCACCTTGGTTTGGGAATTGGTCCACCAACGCAAACGCTTTAAATTAACTCCAAATATTTGGGAAACGACAGCTTCTACTTTGATTAAGGAGTTGAGTGGTAATGTCGGCTGGCAAGAAAATTTGACCTTGTTGTGCAAAGAATTGACGCATCGAGGAGATATTTTGTTTGTTAGAAATTTGCTGGAACTCTTTGAAGTAGGGCAATATCAAGGCAACAACGTTAGTATTGCCGATTATTTGAGAGAATATATTGCTCGTGGGGAAGTGCTTATTATTTCGGAATGTACGGATGAAGAGTTTGCTCGAATAGAGGCTCGTAGTCCTAATTATATAAATAATTTCCAGGTCATTCAATTATCAGAACCTAAAGATAGTGTTGAGTTGGAGTCTATTATTCTCCAAAAAGTAGAAAGCATTGCGCATACAGAAAAAATTGTCCTTGAGCAAGAAGCCATCAAAGAAACGATTCGTTTGAACAAACGATATACGCCTTATTCTGGTTTCCCAGGGAAGCCAATTCGTTTTCTAGAAAGTATCTTGATTGGCTCTAAAGCGAAGCAAAAAAGAATGCTTCAACAAAAACAACGGTATGTCTTAAATAGAACGGAGGTCATTCAATCTTTTTGCGAAGAAACGGGAATGCCAACCTTTATGGTCGATCCTTCGATTCCAATGGATTTGCCTTCTGTAGCCGAGTTTTTCCGTCGTAATGTTTTTGGTCAGAACCATGCCGTTGGTATTTTAGTTGATATTTTGGCTTCGGTCAAAACAGCTTTGTTGCGTCAAGGAAAGCCAATTGCGTCCATGCTTTTTGTTGGTCCTACTGGCGTTGGAAAAACGGAGATGGCAAAAGTTTTAGCACAGTTTATGTTTGGAAGTAGAGATAAAATGATTCGCTTTGATATGAGCGAATATTCTACCCCTTATGCTGTGGCTCGACTAACGGGCGAGAGTTATTTTTCAGATGGCTTGTTGACTTCTGCCGTTCGTAGAGAGCCCTTTTGTGTCTTGTTGTTTGATGAGTTGGAAAAGGCGCATCCTTTATTCAATGATTTACTGCTGCAAATTTTGGGCGAAGGTCGTTTGACAGATAGTCAAGGAAAGGTCGTCAATTTCTGTAGTTCTATTATTATTATGACGTCGAATATTGGGGCAAAGAAACTCCAAAACAATGATATTGGATGGGTTGAAGACAAAACGGAACAGCGAGAAGCAGAACATTTCACAAATGAAGTCCGTCGCTATTTTCGCCCCGAAATTTTCAACCGAATGGATCAAGTTGTTCCTTTTTATTCGCTCACAAAAGACGTGGTTCGATTTGTTGTCGAACGAGAGCTAGAAATTTTCAAAAAACGAGAGGGCCTTTTGCATAGAAACCTAGAATTGACGCTTTCTAGTTCGCTCTATGACTTTTTGTGTACCACTGGTTATAATCCTAAATATGGCGCAAGAGCCTTGCAACGGACACTTAGAGAAGTGCTGATTATCCCTTTGGCGCAGCAGCTCAATCAATATGCTTTTGATGAGAAGTTAGTGATTGAAGTAGATATCCAAGAAGGGCAATTGGTCCTTGACATAGAGGCTGATCCACTCAAACTAGAATTGATGCTAGAGGAGTTGACGCAAAATGAGTACATGGATTTTGCCAGTCAATTGCGTCAAAATATTGTGCAATTATTTGAAGGCAAGTTTTATGTTCGCTTGTTGAGTGAGTTGGATATTTTAAAACGTTCGAAGCGAAAAAATTCGAAGCGATTCTGGGCAAACGAAACGAAAGCCTTGGAATATACCAACTTTTTAGCCTTAGAAGATAAATTTGAAAAACATCGGAAAATTGTCGAAGACTATGAGTTAGAAATGGCCTTAACTTCTATGGGCTTAGGTGCGCTCAATACGGTCATTTACACTCAAATGGAACAATGGGAAAGAGATTACTTTAAGCTTAAATTAGAACTCTATGGTATGCTCCGAGAAGACAAAGGAGGGCTGTATCTAGGTATTTATGGGCAACATGTAAAACATCTTTTGAAGTATTATATCGAAATTTGTAAAGAAAAAGATTTTGAATGGACTGCTCGTACAGTTTGGTACAATGAGGCGACGTACAACGAAATGATGGAAGTGGAGAACGAGGAAAGTGCCATCGTCTTGCGAAAAAAATCCTGCCAATATCACAAAAAAACATTCTCACTAGAAGACAAAAATCGCTGGAAACCAGAACAAGGAAAACAACATAAAGATGATATTTTAGTTGGTGTGGAGCTTTTAATTAACGGCCTTGGAGCAACTATTTATTTTGACGAAGAAGGAGGCTGGCATCGGATTATCACCTCTGATAATAAGCATAAGTATTGGGTACAATCCAGTATTAAGGAGCAAAAAACGCCTGAGGAAGTTCATAGAAAAAGCTTTTTTCAAAAAAATAAAAAAGTTCGTCGAACCTACTCTCCTACTCATTTAGAAGATGTTGTATACAAATCGCCCAAACGCGAGTTGCGTCCAGCGGATCAGTTAGGACATTTAATCAAAATATTGGACCAATTGTTTAACAAAAAGTTAGATGGTCTTTTGTTTTAGGACAAAAAAGCCTAATATCCAGGCGCAAAGCGAATTGAACGACTGGGTTTGCTGCCCTGCTCCAACTACTTAAGCACGATCTGAAAAATGTTATTGAATAGATTTTTGTACTAATATTATTAGACAAGAAGTTTCTCTTGAACTCAACTAATTCATCTGAGTACAGGACAAAAAATAATTAATTAATATTTTACAGCTTAAATCTACCCAAAACTAGGATTAGATCG
>CACVAQ010000387.1 GCA_902727865.1 uncultured Aureispira sp.
TAACTTAATAGATTCAATAGAATCTATTAAGACAACAAACGCCTTATGTCCCATCCATTCGCTTCCCGCACTTTAACAAAAAAAACAGCCGCCTATTTCAACGTTCATGTAGCGGTTGTTCTATTTGGAGGCGCAGGACTCTTTGGCAAATGGATTGATTTATCTTCGGGAGCAATTGTTTTAGGCAGGGCATTTTTAGGCGCTTTTTTTATCTTCCTGTTCAGTCAAATACTAGATTGGTATGCGCTAAAAAAAGAAGCTGCTCCAAATAGCCGAACCATTTCTTTTAAACAATTTCAACCCAAATCCACAAAGGATTTATTGGTATTTGGTTTATTGGGCGCAATTTTAGCCTTTCATTGGGTCGCTTTTTTTGAAGCCATTCAACGTTCAACCGTAGCCATAGGCGTGTTGACCTTTTCTACCTTTCCTATTTTCACAACGCTTCTAGAGCCGTTTTTTAGCAAAGAAAAATTACAATTTTCGGATGTATTGTTGGCATGTATTGCCTTCTTGGGGGTCCTGTTGGTTTTGCCAACGCTTAGTTTTCAACATCATTATACACAGGGAGCGTTGTGGGGCCTTGCCGCAGGCGCCTCTTTTGCAATATTAACCTTGTTGAGCCAACGCATGATTGAAGGCTATAGCAGTAATTGTGTTTCTTTTTACCAGAACGGAATTGCAGCCTTATTTTTACTCCCTTTTTTTGCTGCTGATCTTCTTGCTGGAACGAAAAGAGATTGGATCTACCTACTCTTATTAGGGCTTATATTTACGGCCATTGCACACACGCTTTTTATCCATAGCATGAAAATTATACCCGCCAAAACCGCCAGTTTAATCGCTAGCCTAGAACCGCTTTACGCCATTGTATTCGCTTGTTTCTTTTTAGGCGAAATACCGACAAGAAGTATGTATCTGGGCGGCCTTATGACCTTAGGAGTTGCTTTTTATGCGATGTCAAAAAACCGATAAAAATGCTTTGATTTAAACTCTAAATTATTATATTTAACATTTCTGAAACGTTAGTTCGTCACTAAAAAATGCTCAATATGTCAAAATCAATATGGTGGATTGGTTTGTCCAATGAATGGAATGTCGTTAGAAGAACTAGTTGGAATGACCCTAGACCGAAGATGATGCCCAACGTGCACCTTTGGATAAAAAAAATGGATTCGGATAATTTCATCCAAAATTCAGGAATGAAAAAAATAGCCCTTTACGACTACACGGTTTGGGATAGCCAATTTAGGCGAAGAGAGTTTTTTCCTATTAATAAATGGTCTTTAGTTGGCTTGAGTACGCCTGAGGATCTTAAATTACATCAAAAAGTATACGTTCATCTACAAGATCCTGATAAAAAAGTCCAAAAAATATTACTGGATTCGGATAACAATTGGAATTTGACCAAAGGCTTTATAGAGATTGATTATAACATCTCTATTTTAAAAAACTGGGCTGCTTATGAGCGGCAGAAGCTCTAAATAACGGCTTGTGTGGCTCGCTTATTTTTGCCTTACAGAAAGGGTTAAAAACTAAACTTCATTCTCAAAAACGCAACTTGTACAGGGCTCACATAATACCTACCCGATTTACTCAAAGAAATTTGCCCCACGATAGAAATATCCCATTTCTCATTAATTACATAGCCAAAATTCGGAGTCAAAAAAAGCGAATGATTCTCACCAGGGCTATAAACAGCCGTCAATCCAACTGAAAAAACCTCTTTAATAGGTTGAGTAAAGGTTACAAAAATAGAATAGCGATACGGATAAATATTTTTCGCAGAAGGGCGATAGGCAAATAATTCGCTTGAATTCGCCTTCGTAGAGCCATTACTATTATACATAAAGCCTGCAATAAGATAGGTTTTACTACTAAATAGATAATCAAAACTCACCGTTCCTGTAAAGCTATGCCGATTGCTCGTGCTGTCTGTGATGGTATAAAAATAAGACCACTCGCCCTTAAAGCCCGCTCCTTTTATGTTTCCTGCCCAACCGCTGCCGAGGACAAGATCGTTCCCTACAATCCCCGCCAAAACTTGAAAATCGTAGTCCCATTGATTGGTTTTCCACAAAAAAGCTGCCGCAGCATTTTCCCAACGAGTAAAGGCTTTTGCTGCAAATTCTAGACTAGAAGCAACTCCCGTAAAATATTGAATCCGCAAAGCATCGCTTCCAGGCCGTTCTTCATAATCAAAATCTGTAAAGGAATAACTATTAAAAATATCATTGGGATTCCAAATCGTATTGATGCCCCAATTGATTCGCTGCCGACCGAATCGAAGGTCCCAATTGCCTTTAGAATATTGCAAATACAATCGGTCCAAAGTGCTGTGAATAACCGCTCCTCGTTCGTCCAACAAGACCCAAGATAGATAATCAGAATAGCCGTTTTTTAGGCTATCTCCTCGTACAATTGTTTTGCCATAATTGGGCTGCAACTTCGTGTATTCGCCAAAAAAAACCCGTGTTCTTAAATCGGCTTTAAACGTAAACGCATCGTTGATATACCATTTAAAATTTAGTCGATTGTGTATCAAATTATCTTGCAACATCGCAGGATTCGCTTGAGGCAAAAAGTAGACAGAAGTTAAGTATTTCAGGTAACCATTCAGCTCCCAATTCTTAGGCGCATTCGGGTTTTTCTTTTTTTTGTTAAGCTTCGAACGTTCCTTTTTTGTTGGGGGTTTAAGCTGCGTAGTATCTTGCGAAAAACCCATTCTAGGCATTATTATAAACCCTAAAACAACAGCCCAATACATAAACCTAGCCATTAGGAAGCAATTCTTTCATCTGAAATAACCTTTCCATCATCTAAGGTAACAATGCGCCGAGCTCGGTCAATCACTCGTTGATCGTGGGTCGAAAATAAGAAAGTAATATTTTCTTCTTGATTCAGTTTCGCCATGATGTCCAATAAATCAGCCGTTGATTTTGAATCTAAATTAGCCGTAGGCTCATCTGCTAAGACAAACATTGGCTTTGAGGCCAAGGCACGAGCAACCGCCACCCGTTGTTGTTGCCCTCCAGACAATTGGGACGGGCGTCGATCAATTTGGTCCTCCAAACCGACAGCTTTCAGCAATTCTTGTACTCTAGCATCTCGTTCTTCCTGTGATTTGCCTTGTAATAACATCACAAACTCTACATTCTCCCTAGCCGTTAAGACAGGAATCAAATTATAGGCTTGAAAAACGAAACCAATATTTTGTTTACGAAACTCAATCATCTCGCCATCTGATAATTTTGCAATATCTTGGTTACGAATAACAATACTTCCATCTGTTGGCGCATCCAAACCACCAATTGCATTGAGCAAGGTTGTTTTGCCCGACCCCGACGGTCCTACCAATGCCGTAAACTCCCCTGCTCCAATTTCCAAATCTACGCCCCTCAAAGCATGAACAGGAATCGTATTGGGGTTGTATATTTTGGTAACAGCTTGTACTTTGATTACTTTATTCATTTTATACGATTATTTTAATATAATAACTCATGTTACGCAGGATTTTTTTATTTACTACTAAAACCTATTGTTACTT
>CACVAQ010000388.1:0-7425 GCA_902727865.1 uncultured Aureispira sp.
CTTAGTACATTTTACTTTGCCCTTTTTTATTGTAGTTCTTTGACAATTTTTGCCAAATATTTAAATAACAGATAACTCTTAGCTGATATTAGACTAAATTATTGATAATCAAACTTTAGTCTAAAACCTAAGAGCGAAGCGATTTAATGTCTAAAAATTTAATCCCAAAGCTTACTTTTTCTTATTAATGCAAAAATTGTCAAAGACCTTTTATTTTTTACAGAAATTTCTCTTTCTTTCAATTGAACCATCAAGCCCTTTAATACTTTTTATGCAAAATTTAGAACAGTTAAAAGACCTTTTATCTACTCCAAAGCGTATTGTCATTACTTCTCATGCTAATCCAGATGGCGATGCATTGGGCTCTTCCCTAGGTTTGTACCATTACTTGAAAAAACAAGGGCATCGAATCACGGTGATTATGCCAACAGAAATGCCACAGTTTCTAAATTGGATGAAAGATTTTGATAATGTTTTGGTCTATGAAAACACACGAACATTTTCTACCAAAATAGTCAAAGATGCCGAGCTGATTTTTGCCTTAGATTATAATGGATTGGGAAGAATCGAAAGCATGGGCTCTTTGGTGGGGGACAGCAAGGCCTATAAAGTAATGATCGATCATCACATTGATCCAGACGACTTTTGTCAAGCGGTCTTGTCGGATGTAACAGCAAGTTCCACTTGTCAGTTGGTCTATGAGTTTATCGAAATGATGGACGATTTAGACCAATTAGATTTGGACATTCTCAATGCTTTGTATGTGGGGATTTTGACCGACACAGGTGGTTTCCGCTATGCGACTTCTGCACGCTTGTTTCGAATTGTTGCCTCTATGTTAGAATCGGGTATTGATAATAATAAATTGACGGATTTGGTCTTTAATTCCTACACCGTTAAGAGTTTCAATTTGTTAGCCTACTGTATTTCGAATTGTTTGGAAATACTAGACGAGTACAATACTGGAATTATTACAATTTCTCATGCTGACCACAGAAAATATAACATTCAACGAGGCGATTTGGAAGGTGTTGTGAATTTTATTCTGAAAATAAGAAAAATACGCTGTGCGGCCTTGATTACAGAACGTCGTGATATTGTGAAACTATCTTTGCGTTCTAAAGGTGATTTTTCGGTGCAAAAAATATGCTCGGAACATTTTAATGGAGGCGGACACAAAAATGCTTCTGGGGGCGCTAGTAAAAAATCGTTCAAAGAGGTGATTGAGCAATTTAAAAATGTGATCCAAAACGATTACAAAGAAGAGTTGACCAAAGAATTAGTGATCGAACTTTAAACACATTGAACTATGTTCTCTTTTTTTAGAAGGTTTTTTAGAAGAAATAAAAAAGTCCAGCATCCTCTTTTTGGAGCCTTGGTGTACCGAACGAATCGTGCTCAAAATAAAAAAGAACTTCCAGGTTTTTGGGAAGGCTTACTCTCGAATGATGGCAGCCCTTTGCAGTTGGTTATTTGGGGCGATAAAAAAACGAGCCCGCACCCCAAACAAGAGGCGCTTTTTAACCGAATGTTAAATAATATCGAGGAGTATATTCAAGCCTCTAAAGAAGGCTTGTATGTACATATTCAGGCCGAAGAATTTAGAAAAGAACAGAATGAAGACTTATTTCTAGATCTGAATGCTCCTGGAGTTACCTGGACGTTGGAGCAGGTTTATATCCAAGCTTATCCTATGAGCGTTCGTCTACAAGATGATTTAAACCAAGATAAGGATGGCGTTGCTTGGGGCTTTCGCTTCAAAATCAGTGGCTTGTACAATGGCGACGGCTCTGTCACGGCTTATTCTGCTTATGTCAATCTGGATTTGCATCCTAAGTTTCCGTTTACGTATCAATGATAATTAGTCGAGTGAAAATAAGATAAAAAAATGCTCCAATTTCGATTTGAAATTGGAGCGTTTTTTATACTACTTAAAGTTGTCATCAAGCAAAAAAACTTACATAGCGCCCTGTACTTTTACTTTTGTACTCGTATCAATTCCGCCCAGTATTTCAATATTAATACCATCAGAAAGCCCGACTTGGATGTATTTTTTTTCAAACTCTTGCGCTGCAACTTCCGACTCTACATAGACCTTTCCATCATCTTCAAACATCAAATCACGCTCTAAAATCGCTAGAACATTGGCTCTTTTATCCAAGATAATATCGGCACTAGCACTATAACCCGCCCGTAGGAAAACGCCTTCTTTTTGAACGACATCGGCAATAATTTCGAATTTTACCGAACCCGATTCCTCTACGCCTTTAGGAGAAATATAATCAAGTACCGCTTCAAAGGTTTGCTTTTCAATCGCACCAACGGTCAATTCTAAGCGCATTCCTTTTTTCAATTGCCCAACATCCGACTCGTCAATATTGCCTTCAAAGACTAAATCTTGCATGTTGGCAACCTCCGCAATTTCAGTTCCATCGTTAAAGGTATTTCGTTCAATCACCGCATCACCAACCTCAACGCTAACGTCTAGCACCATTCCATCAACCGTCGCACGAACCATGTTGGCAACCTGTCCAGACTTGCTGGCAACGCCTTTTTGTAACAACTGAAGATTACTAATAGCCGACTCTAATTCTTGTGTTGCAACATCCATATTGGATTTTAATTCTATGATAGAACTATTGGCACCAATCTTAGTGTTTTCTAAAGCAGTTTTGGCCAAATCCAAAGCGGTTTTGAATTGCAAATACTCCAACTCAGGAATGACCCCATCTTTAAACAACTGGTTATATTTTTCTTCTTGCACTTTTGCATTCTCAAACTGTGTACTAGCTTGTTGAATATCGTATTTTTTAGCACTAATGCTTTTTTGTTGTTGGTATCGACGCTTGGCTTCTTCCAAACGAATGCGCGCCAAATCAACATTGGCCTTGGCATTATTAAGTGCTGTAGGACTAGGAACCAATTGCAAACGAGCGATGGGATCTCCTTTTTGTACAAAATCTCCTCCTTTGACAAAAATCTCATCAACAATTCCAGAGACTTGTGAGGTAATCATAATTTCTATCCTTGGTTTTACCGTACCCGTAGCGACTGATTTTAAGGTAATAGATGTTTGATAAGGTGTGGTAATTTTGTGAACAACATTACTTGCTCCAGAGCCACTATAAAAATAAGAAACCAACCATATTGATAAAAATAAAAATAGAGTTAGTACAACTCCAAGGATTATGTTTTTCATTGTAGACGATGTGTGTGAACGAACTTAGTATGTTAGTAAATGGTAAGTAGATGGACAAAAGATGCCCTATTTTAGTGTTAATTATTTTTGTCCATCTACTTATTATAAAAAATGATTTTGAGAAAGCCTATGGCATTTTTAAGTTTAGGTAGCGCAGCGCTAATTTTTAAGTCGCTTCGGTTTTAAGCTAAAATTTTAAAATAGCTAAGTTTGAAGTTGTTTTTTATGATAAAGGGTATTTTTAAAACATTTAATCTGAACGCAGGGCTTCTACAGGGTTAATTCTAGCGGCATGCAAAGAAGGCAACAAACCCGCCAACAAACCTGAAAAAATCAAAACGACAAGCGAACCGATGCTTACGCCCAAATTGACCTCAGGGTTCATAAACATCTGCCCCGACATATCCATTGCAGAAATAGAATAATTCATAAAAGAGATGATTCCTGTTCCTAAGAGAAGCCCAATATAGCCTGAAAGGGTTGTGATGAAAACGGATTCTAATAAAATCAAACTAATAATCGACCAAGGAGTTGCTCCAATCGCTTTTCGAACGCCAATTTCTCTAGTCCGATCTTTTACCGTAATCAACATGACATTACTAACGCTAACCACACCTGCCATCAGAGTCCCAATGCCTACAATCCAGAGAAACCAACGAACCCCACTGAACAAGCCTGTGATTTTTCGGTATTCTTTTTCTAAATTAAAACAACCAATGGCTTGTTGATCGTCGGGCGAAATTCGATGCCTTGCTTTCAAAAACTGGATAACATTGTCTTCTATCGCACTAATTTGAGTGTCTCCCGTAATGGTGCAAACAAACCAAGAAATATCTTTTCCATTGCCAAACAAACGAAGAGAAGTACTCAAGGGAATAAAAACCGTTTCTTCGGCTTCTTGTAGTCGCCTAGATTCTCCTTCAAATTTAACAATTCCAATGACTTGAAACGGAATGCCTTTGACAATTAAATATTTGCCAATAGGGTTTTCATTTCCAAAGACTTCTTCTTGAACCGTTCGACCAATAACAGCCACTTTACGAGCTTCCTTTTCGTCTTTATAATTTAAAACCCGACCTTGCGTAGGCTCTAGCGATTCTACTTTAAAAATACCTTCCCATTCTCCACGCACATCAAAATTATTAGACTGCGTTTTGTAGGAAGCAACGACGTTTCGGGTCACGTGTCGGGGCGCTAAAATGTCGAGATAAGGTGCATGTTCTTTCAAGGCATTAATATCGTCCACATTAAAAGACTCCCATCGCCCAACAGGCATTCCTTTGTAGGAAATACTAGTTTCTTGCGGCCAGATGTATAAACTATTGGTAGAACGCCCACCAAATTCGTTTAAAATTCCTTTCTCTAGTCCGTCGCCCATACCCATCATAAAAATAAGCATAAAAATTCCCCAAAATACGCCAGCAGCAGTCAAGCCCGTACGTAATTTGTTTTGTCGGATGGTTCCGAATATCTCTTGCCACTTATCTCTGTCAAACACTTAAAAAGAATTTTTTGCTTGTTATAACTATGAATAGCAGTTTAGTTTTTTTTAAAATTTAAAACTAAAAATAACCTACTAGATGAATGAATAAGTTTTTGGGATTTTTTAAGATGGGGCTAATGGAAATTAGGCTACAAAAGTAAAAGAAAATTTAAAAGCTCAAAAATAAAAAAGACGAATGCAGCTATTTTAACGATTCATTGTGATAATAAGTATGGTATCAGATACTTTCAATGTGTCTGAGACCATACTTCAAGCATCCTAAGAAACAGGTATTTAATACTAATTCGAATCAAGGGCTAAAACAGAACTAAAATGTACATTTAAAACAAGATTACTTTATTTTAGAAGCCTATTTTCTAAATTTTTAATGATGAATGCTTAATTTTTAATGTATCTTATGCAAAAGAAAGCATTCAACATTAAAAATTAAACATTCATCATTTTGTAAAGCGCTTCTTCCTGCTTTTTATTGTTCAGACCTACTTTTAGCTCTTGATTCGCATTACTATTTAATAGCAACATAAAAAGTTCTTGCCTAGGATCAGTTATTAAGTAGTTCCTTTGCTAATTTTTTCTGAATAGCTTGATTAAAACGCAGGTTCCAATCCTTGCCATAATTTTTTTCTAAAAGCTTGAAGTAAGCCACATTTTTGGCTTCTATTTTATCAATTTGTTTTTGTAACTCCTTGCTTAGCGAACACCCTTTCAACTGGACTTCATAATTGATGTTCCATTCTTTGGCAACTTCTTTTTGAGCCTCAATGTAAGGTAAATAAGGTTTGCCGACCACACAATCTATCCAGACATTATTCGATTTAGCGACGGCTTGTTTTGCCAATTCAAAATCTACCTCTTTATTTAATACGTCTTGCCAATTTGGACCAAAGCTGTTTTCCAATTGATTGACATAATTCGTGTTAGCGACTAAACGCTCTATAAAAGCTATTTGTTTGGCGGTAGGCGTAGTTTTCGGGACAAACTGAGCTTCATAAGAAATGCCCCAGGTTTTGGCAACTTCTTTTTTTAAAGCATAAAAATCCTTGTTTTTATTGCGTGGAATAATTTCATACCAAGTTCCTTTTTCGCTGTTGCTGTTGCGATAGCTTTCTTTCTTGACGTCCAATGCAAAATCGTGCTCCCAGGTTGGGCCATATTTAGCAAGGAGGACTTCAAAGTAAGCTTGGTTGGATTTTTGATAAGCATTTGCCTTTTCCGAAAGTTCATCCGAAAGGACACAGCCCGCAAAAATAACTTTATAGCGAATGCCCCATTCTTTGGCAACGGCTTTTTTAGCATCATAATGACCGACCATAGGACGACCAATAACGTAGTCCGTCCAAGTATCCTGAGCCGAAAGAGAAAGATGAAACAAGGGGACGATTAAACAGAATAGTAGTGTTCTCATTGTGTTGTTGTTTTATATCTAAAATCCAAAACCTATGCCAAGACGGGAGGGAATGCTTATTTGCAATATTTCTTAAAAGACGAGAGCGCTTCTTCTTCCTCTAGTTCTAAGGCCATTTCAAAATCTAAACAAGCTTTTTGTTTTTCTTTTGTTTTAATATACAACAAGCCTCTAGCTAAAAAATCACTTCCATAAGTAGAGTCTATCGCAATAATTTGAGTATAGTTTTCGATGGCTGCTTCATAGTCTTGTGCTAATTCGTAGACGACTGCCAAAGAACTTCGTGTTGTAACATCTTCTTCAATCGCCAAGGATTTTTCATAACTATTAATCGCTTTTTGATACAGTTTTAAATCGGCTTCTAGGTCTCCTTTATTCGCATAGGCGAAAGCATATTCAGGAACGAGTTCAAGAGCTTTGTCAAAATCTTGAAAGGCTGCCTCATAGTTTTTTAGAGCACCAAAAGTATAGCCTCTATTATTATACCCAATCGGACTTTCTGGACGTAAGTCAATATAATGGTTGTAATCTTCAATTGCTTCGTCGTATTCCTGGATTTCTTCTTTTGAGTCTGCTCGCCCCAGAAAAGAATTGTAATGCTCTGGATCGATTTCAAGAGAGCGATTGTATTCCCCGATTGCCATTGCAAACGCATTTAACTCATAATAAACTTCTCCTTTTCTATAATAAGAATCTGCATCGGTTGAATCTAAGTCGATCGAAGCATCGAAGTCAGCTAGTGCCGCTTCATAATTGCTCAAATGGCTGTTAGAAATACCACGATTATAATATAAAATGGCTTGATCGGGGGCGAGTTCAATCCCAATGTTGTAGTTTCTGAGCGCTCTTTCTGGCTCGCCCAAGGTAGCAAAGTAGATCCCCCTAACGTTAAAGACTCGATAAGATTTAGGATCTAAGGCAAGCGCTTTGTCTAAATCAATGATTGCCGCATCGTAATTTTTTAGTTTACAATAGGCAAAACCTCGTTGGGCATACGCTTCGGTCCGATTAGGGCTGGTTTGAATCACCAAGCTGTAATTTTCAACCGCTCCAGTATAGTCTTTTAGAGCTAATTTATCATCACCTTGCGCCATATTTTCTTCTGTAGTCAGTGCATCAGAACAAGAAAAAAAGAAACTTACGATAAGGCAAAATAAGATTGTTTTCATGTGAAGGGGGTTAGTAGGTTTGTAAGGACTGAAAATACGGAGCTAAAATAGCATTAATTTCTGTGACTTTAAGCAAAAACACCTCTAACCGATTAGCTTAGAAGTGTTTTGTATAGGAGTATCAATGGAGCGTAAGCGTTCTAACGTA
>CACVAQ010000388.1:7525-17630 GCA_902727865.1 uncultured Aureispira sp.
CAATAAATAGCTCGCACGCCATCTTTCCAATTGATTTTTTTACCCTCAGCAAAGGTTCTTCCATAATAGGAAATACCAACCTCATAGATTCTAATGTTCACAACCCGAGCCATTTTGGCTGTCACCTCTGGTTCAAAACCAAAACGCTTTTCTGTTAAATTCAAACTTTGAATCATTTTGGTATTAAACAACTTGTAACAGGTTTCCATGTCTGTTAAATTTAAATTAGTATTCATATTCGACAAAAAAGTCAAGAGCTTATTGCCGATGCTGTGCCAGAAGAACAAAATTCGATGCGGATTGCCTCCGATAAATCTAGAGCCATAAACAACATCTGCGTTTCCGTTAAGAATAGGCTTTAACAGAAGGTTGTATTCTTCGGGATCATATTCCAAATCGGCATCTTGGATAACTAAATAATCTCCAGTTGCCTTTGCAATACCTGTATGTAATGCAGCCCCTTTTCCTTTGTTTTTTTCATGTTTGAAATACTGAATATTCAGGTCACTATTATCCGTCATGTATTGTTGAATGGCAGCCTCTGTATTGTCTGTAGAACAATCGTTGACAATCAAAATCTCTTTTTTGATATTTTGAGACAAACGAACTGCTTTGACTTTGTCTAAAATAAAATGAATTGTCATGCCTTCGTTGTAAGCAGGGATAACAATGGATAAGGTATTGATAGTAGGTATGTGCATTATTAGTAGATAAAACAGTTTGTAAAACAGATCGAAGAGGTGAAAATAGGGAATTAATAGTCAGATTTCAAAAGATGTTTGATGGATTTGGTGTTCTGAAAAGAAATGAGTGTTGCTGTTCCTTCCTGTAGACGTTTGTTTTTAAGGTTTGGTTTGAAACAAAAAAAATGTAATTACTATTTTTAGCAATTACATTTTTAGAAAAATATCATCTTATTTATTTACTGTTCCTTATGTTGACAAATCAACAAAATCAACAAAATAGACTTAAGCTTTATCGTTCAAAATAGCAGGATTCATTCCCATATTAGAGAACCCACCATCGTGATACAAGTTTTGCATGGTTACATAACGGGTGTAATCAGAGAACAACGAAACACAGTATTTAGCACAAGCTTCCGATGGCGCATTTCCAATTGGAGACATCTTTTCAGAGTAATCTAAAAATTCTTGGAAGCCCTCGATTCCAGCACCTGCTGTTGTGAACGTTGGCGATTGAGAAATCGTGTTCACACGAATATTATTACGCTCTCCAAAATGGTAACCAAAAGAACGAGCAAAAGATTCTAACATAGATTTTGCTTCTGCCATTTCAGCATAATGAGGGAAGACACGTTGTGCACCAATATAGGTCAATGCTAAGACAGAACCCCAATCGTTCATAGCGTCTTTTTTCCAAAGAGATTGCATCAACTTGTGGAAAGAAAGAGAAGAGATATCAAATGACTTTTGCATAAAGTCGTGGTTCAAATCAGTATACGGTTTTCCTTTACGAATATTGATAGACATGCCAATAGAGTGCAATACAAAATCAATTTTGCCGCCCAAATGTTCCATACTTTGGTCAATCAACTTTTCCAAATCATCTATACGAGTCGCATCCGCTGGAATTGCTGGACAGTTTAATTGTTCAGCTAGAATTTTTATGTTGGTATCACCTGGCATACGGAATGCAACAGGAGCGTTGGTTAAGACAATTTCTGCACCTTCTGCAACACAGGCTTCTGCAACTTTCCATGCAATAGATTTATCGTCTAATGCTCCAAAGATAATTCCTTTTTTTCCTTTTAAAATCATAATGTTACGCTTCTATTTTTACTTTAATTGGATGTTTATGCGAAAAAATTAATGCCTCTTTGATTCGTTTTGTAGAAACTACATTTTTGTTCCTTTTTTTAATGTTTTTAGATATTAGATCACTGCGTTTTTAGATGTTAGATATTAGACCTTATTAAGTTTCTATAGGGTCTAATATCTAAGAGTGCAACGATCTAAAATCTAATATCTTACTACCTTAGTATATAAAGTAATCTTGTATTTATTGTTTCACAAAACTTGTTATTAGACCAAATAAATTTCTAAATTCGCTTTTTTTGTTGCTGCAATATTACTAAGAATCTATTTAGGAACAAGTTATTTAGGTCAAAAAATAACCGTTCTTTAATAAAATGCGCTTATTGAACCCAATTTTCTTTGTCCAAGCTTCTAAACTGAATAGCTTCGGCAACGTGTTGGGCTTGTACGGTTTCCTTTCTTTCCAAATCAGCGATGGTTCGAGCAACCTTCAAGATTCGGTCATAGGCACGAGCCGATAATTGAAAATGATTCATAGCACGTTTTAGTAATAATTTGCTGGCTGTGTCCAATTGACAAAAGAGTTGAATGTGTTTCGATTCCATTTGTGCATTGCAATACGTGTCCTGATCGTCTTTGTACCGTTCGGTTTGGAATTGTCGAGCCGCAATGACACGGACTCGAATTTCTTCACTACTCTCTTGGGCACTTTCGTCCGCTAATTCATCGTAATTAACGGGTTTTACTTCGATGTGCAAATCAATCCGATCCATTAAGGGACCCGAAATTTTATTGAGGTAATTTTGAACCGCATTGGGCGAACAAACACAGGCTTTTTCAGGATGGGTATAATAGCCACAAGGGCAAGGATTCATCGAGGCAACGAGCATGAAACTGGCAGGATAGTCCACGGTGAATTTAGAACGAGAAATGGTGATTTTTCGAGCTTCCATTGGTTGACGTAACACTTCCAAGACCGAACGTTTAAATTCTGGCAATTCATCCATGAATAAAACCCCATTGTGTGCCAAGGAAATCTCACCAGGTCGAGGATAGTTTCCTCCGCCAACCAAGGCCACATCACTGATCGTATGGTGTGGGTTTCGGAAGGGGCGTTGGTGAATTAAGGAACAATCGGAGGGTAACAAACCAACCACAGAATGAATTTTGGTTGTTTCTAAGGCTTCGCCTAAATTGAGTGGTGGGAGGATGCTTGGAAAGCGTTTGGCGAGCATCGTTTTTCCTGCCCCTGGAGGACCTATTAAAATTAAATTATGTCCACCTGCTGCTGCAATTTCCATAGCACGTTTGATACTACGCTGCCCTTTGACATCAGAAAAGTTGACCGAAAAAATAGTTTGGTTGTAAGCAAATTCCTCCCGTGTATCTACCTCTGTTTTTTTCAACGTTTTAGTGCCTTGAAAAAACTCGACCACATCTTTCAACCGTTCTACACCATAGACGTCAATTTGACTCACGATGGCCGCCTCTCTTGCATTTTCTTTGGGTAAAATAATTCCTTTGAAGCCTTCTTTTTTTGCTTGTATGGCAATCGGTAAGGCGCCTTTTATTGGTCGCAAGGTGCCGTCCAAGGAAAGTTCGCCCATCAAGATATACTCTTTGAGTTTTTCGCTCGGCAATTGTTTGTTGGCAGCCATGACACCAATCGCAATGGGCAAATCATAATAAGAGCCTTCTTTTTTGAGATCGGCAGGCGCCATGTTGATGATAATTTTAATGCGAGGAATGCGATAGCCAATTTCTTTGAGTGCTGTTTCGATTCGCCAATAACCTTCTTTGACGGCATTGTCAGGAAGTCCAACGAGCGAGTAGCCTGGTTTTCCTTGTACAATTTGTCCTCCGGCACTCACTTCTATGATAATAGTTTGTGCATCTATACCTTCTACGGCACTGGCGAATGTTTTTACGAGCATATTTTACTTAAATTTGAGTTGAAGAAATGAGATTCGATTCTTTGCTAGTTCATTTTGTGTTTGTTGTCAACAGCAATCGGGGCATTTTACGACCGAGTTCTTTTTTTGTTGCATCAATATTAATTTATTGAGCTATCAAACGCAAGCTTTTTACGTTCTAAGAAAGGTAGGTCTAAAAGACCTCTCTCTAAATTGGAAATACGATTTTTTTTTTAGAATTTTGAAAGGAAGTAAATTTTGAAAGGAAAGACGTTCTGGTTTACGGTTTTTTATTTTTAACTTAAATTCCCCACCCGAAGTACCATGTAACAAAAGCTTCAATAGATCAAAAAGTAAGTAGGGTATCAGACACTTTCAAAGTGTCTGATACCCTACTTACGAGAAGCATTAATTGCCTTGCCCTTTGACGAATTAGATACCTTGTACGCCCATGTAGGGAATGATGTATGTGTCGCACTCGCTTATGCGCAAGCTTTGGCAGAAAAAACAAAAAGAACTTCGAGCGAAAAGTACTCCTTGGTCCAACTGTGTGGTTATGGACTCGTTAGATTGCATAAAAAAAACACTGCAAATGAATAATATACTGATAACTGGAGCTACTGGAAATGTAGGATTTGAGGTGATTAGATTTTTAACAAAGATAGATTCATCCAATAGGATTGTTGCAGGTGTTCGAAATATTGAGAAAGCAAAAAATGTTTTTAAAGACTATCCAGACTTAGCCTACACACATTTTGATTTCGAGGACTTTGATACTTTTGACAGTGCTTTAAAAGGTATCGACAAGATATTTTTATTGCGACCTCCACCTATTTCAGACATTGATAAATATTTTAAACCCTTGATTTCTAAAATTAAGGAGAAAAATATCACTCAGATCGTTTTTCTATCCGTCCAAGGAGCAGAAAAAAGTAAAGTGATTCCACACAACAAAATCGAGCGATTAATAAGTGAAAATGGATTGGATTTCATTTTTCTCCGTCCAAGTTATTTCATGCAAAACCTAACCACAACACTGATAGAAGATATTCAAACGAAACGTGAGATAATTTTACCATCGGGAAATGCAAAATTCAACTGGATTGACATAGAAAATATTGGAGAAGCAGGAGCAATTTTACTTGACAAATTTGGAGATTACAAAAATCAAGCGATTGAAATAACTGGACTGGAAAACGAAAATTTTGAAACAGTGACGGAGTTGATTAACAGTTTAATTGACAATCCGATTAAATACAGAAATGTTAATCCGCTCAAATTTTTTAGGATTAAGAAGCGAGAAGGAATGGTAAAAGGAATGATTATCGTAATGATTTTACTTCATTTTCTTCCTCGATTTCAAAAGGAACCAAGAATTTCGGATTTTTACGAGCGATTGACTGGAAAAAAACCGACTGATTTAAAAACATTTATAGAGAGAGAAAAGGAAAGTATTGATAAACAATGAATTGCGCAAGCTAACAATATATATAGCAAATAGGCGTGACAGTAGTAACTTCAACGCTTGTAGCCCGCCTCAAATTCATCTCGGTTTGATAGGTTTGAAGTCCGCAATCGCCTACTTGCCATATACTAACCGTTCACTTCGTTCCCGACTTCGTTAAACGATGTCTTTTGTCAAAGCATAGAAGGGAGCAATTTTAAGTAAAAAAGCCCTTATTTTTTGTAGGAAATTCTTGATATAATCGAACGACCTAAGGTTAACTCGTCGGCATATTCTAACTCTCCACCAAAGGAAACGCCTCGTGCGATCGTCGAAATTTTGACTGGACTGTCTTTGAGTTGTTTGGAGATGTAAAAGATCGTAGTTTCTCCTTCAATGGTTGGACTAATGGCCATGATGAGCTCTTTGGTTTGCTCTTTTTCGATGCGACTCAATAAGCTATCAATGTTTAGTTGATTGGGGCCAATGCCTTCGATAGGCGAAATAACGCCTCCTAGAACATGATAAACGCCATTGAACTGTTGTGTGTTTTCAATTGCCATGACCTCCTTGATGCTCTCGACCACACAAACCGTTGATTTATCTCGTTTCGGAGACAAGCAAATACTACAGGTTTTGTCGTCTGCAATGTTGTGGCAAGTTGTACAGAACTGAATGTACGTTTTCATTTTTACAATAGAATCACAAAATGCCGTGACTTCAGTACGTTCGGTTTGAAGTAAATGTAAGGCTAAACGCAAGGCTGTTTTTTTGCCAATTCCAGGAAGTGTAGCAAAGGCTTCAACCGTGTTTTCGAGTAACTTAGAAGATAGGTTCATAGCGAATAGAATTTTTTGATTTGAAAATGACATTACTCCACGAAGTATAGGAAATGAAAAATATCAAATTATCAAATCTTCAAATGAAACCTCCTTCAGAGAACAAGATTTTCATCTTAAAAAAAGATCATTGGTAAAGCGGGTACTTTTAGTGTACGTGATGCGCATGGTGTCCAACCAACAAGGCTAGACTAACCGCCATTGCAAACATTCCTAAAACGACACCATAAATAGACATTCGATGGTCATCGTATTCGTGTGCGGCAGGAAGTAATTGATCTAAAGAAATGAAAACCATAATACCTGCAACGCCCGCAATGAGCATTCCCATGACAAAGGGCGTAAGATAAGGCATGAATATAAAATAACCCAATATTGCGCCAAGAGGTTCTACCAAACCAGATAAAAAAGAGTACATAAAGGCTTTTTTCTTGCTCCCTGTTGCATAGTAAATAGGCATTGAGACGGCAATTCCTTCTGGAATATTATGCAGCGCAATGGCAATCGCAATGGTGATGCCCAAATGTGGGTCTTCTAATGCAGAAACAAAAGTCGCAAGACCTTCTGGGAAATTGTGAATAGCCAATGCAATAGCGGTCATGGTTCCCACTCGCATTAGTTTTTTGTTATTAATAACCGTCGTATCTTGCTCTAAAGCAATATCGGAGTCTTGAGGGCCATGATGATGATGTGGTGTCAGACGGTCAATAACTCCTACTAAAAGCATCCCAGAAAAGAAGGCAAGAATGGCATACCAAGCCGCATCATGCCCGTGTTCTAAGGTAGCGCCAATAGAGTGTGTCGCATGGGGAAGCATTTCCATAAAGGAAAGATACAGCATCACACCTGCTGCCAAGCCCATAGAAAAGGCCAAAAATTTAATACTTTTGTCTTTTATAAAGAAGGCAATCAGGCTGCCTATTCCTGTCGATAGTCCCGCAAGAATAGTGAGAATGAAGGCAATTTGTACGTTTTCTTCCATGATTAGAACCCTTAGCTTGTTTTTTTTAATCTGCGAAGGTAATAAAAAACCATGCTTTGTGCAATTAACGACCGCAATTAAAGCAACTTTGTTGCACCAAAGGACTGATTTATGCTTTGTGGCTCTAAAAGTATAGCTTTATGGAGCGCCTTTTAATCCCATGCTTCCGTATCTAGCAAAACCATTCCAATGCCTATTTCGATCCCTAGGCGTTGTTTACTGTAGAGGTAGCGCAACCCAATTTTAGGGCGCAAAGCAAGCCCATTGCCCAAACGATAATGCATTTTTAGCCCCACTTCTCCCGAACAGCGAACATGAGGAGAATCATCCGACAAGTATTGTGCTTCAAAAGGAATTAGGTAGGGCATGAAAACCAAATCGTCATAAGGATTGATGGCAAAGGTAACTCCTTCGGGAATCAATAAAGCTAGAATGGACAGCGTTCCCAAGAAACCTCCTGAAACGGTTCCACCCAATTCTGAGTATAAAAATACAGGGGCAAGTTGTCCCCAGCCTGTATTCATCGTAAATCCATATTGCTTGTCATAGCCCAGCTGAAACTCATAATTAATGGCAATATGATCTGTAAACCAATAATTAAAACCCACGCCTGTCGTAGCCGACCAATCAAAGTCTTGCCAATAATAATTCCCTTCTGTCATGGCTTCGACTTGAAAGCTGTTTTCTGTTTGTGCTAGAAGGTCTGTTGAAGAAATGTTCCAAACCGTTAGTATAAAGAGTAAGTGGTAGATCTGTCGCATAAAGTTGGTTGGTATTTTTGGTGAAAAAAATAAACAGGTAGTTTAAACATTCGTTCGATGCTTTTTTGATTTTGGTTTTAAAAATAAAAAATTACCAAACTATTATTAAGATAATAATAACAAAATACAAACATTCTATTGGGAACAAACTATCTTAGGTTACGGTTATAAGGAAGAAGAACATTTTGAACAGAAAAAAGCACTTAATAAACATATAATGGCATTTGAAGATCCCAAAGATAATTTAATTGTACTCGAAAAATATGCAAGCAAAAACACCACTTCCTTTACCTTAGAGGATGCCGTTTCTGTGACTGGATTGCCCGTGATAGAAACAGACGAAGCCATCAAGAATATGATGGAAAAGTACGACTGTAAGTTAAAAGTAACAGAGAAGGGCGATTTGATTTATGATTTTGGTCCTCACTTAGAGCGTCGAGACAAAAAGCCTTTCTCGGAATATTTTGCAGACTTTATGCGTTTGTTGTGGCAAGGTTTTCAAATTGGATATAAGGTAATCACCTCTGTTTTTTTAGTCGCTTATTTTGTTGTTTTCCTAGTGGCCTTAATTGGTGCTGCGCTAGCGTCGGACAATAAAAATGGTATTGGGAATATCATTGCCGTGATGCTACGTTTGTTTATTTCGATTTTTCAATGGAATACCATTATAGGGTATAATAACCGTTATTATAGACAAGATAATCACGGGTATAATTACCAGCATTATAAACAGAGAAAAGGTATTTTAGGAAAGAAAAAGAAGCCTAAAAACCCGAAAGATGAGAAAAGTTATGTCGCCTCTATTTATGACTTTATCTTTGGTCCACCTAGAGTTGTGTTAGATCCATTGGCGAACAATCAAGAGGTTGCTACTTTTTTGAGAGAACAAAAAGGTTTGGTCAGTACGTCGGAAATTCAAGCTTTGGCGGGCTGGAGAAGGGAGGAGGCGGAAAACTTTATGACAGAATGTCTAGGAATGTTTGATGGAAAAGGCGATGTGACGGAGAATGGAACCTTGTATGGTGACTTCTCACAACTGATTCGCTCTAAGGACCGTACAGGAGAAGAGCCCGTTGTTTGGTATTGGGATGAGTACGAACCTGAATATGAATTGACTGGAAATTCTGGTGGGCGAGATGCTGGAATTATTGCTATGAATACCTTTAATTTAATCGCCTCCTTGATGCTCGTCTTTGGCGGATATATGGGACCGATGGGATTAGATTTGGGCTTTTTTGCTCAGTTCTTACTAGGTGGTTTTCCTTTGATTTATTCTAGTTTGTTTTTCTTGATTCCAATCGTTCGATGGCTTCGTGTCCGCCCTTTGCGAAAAAAACAACATGAGCTAAACATCCGAAAACGTTTGATGCGGGTTGTTTTTCAGACCTATGATCAAGGCGTGCCACATGTGCACGAAATTCCATTAAGGACACTAACAGAAGTAGCCAATTCTCAACGTAAAACAGAGGAAAAACTAGATGCTGCAACCGTAGAACGAGTGATGAAGGATACGTTGGCGGACTTGGGCGGAGAAGCGTATGTGAATGAGCGTGCTGAAATCATTTATAAGTTTGATTTAATTGCCCAAGAATTAGATGATGTGGATGCGTTGAGAATACAGAAAAAGGACGATAGTGCTTTGGGGGATATTATCTTTGAAGCTTAGACTTAGAAGGTTAGAAGTTATTTGAAAAGCAAGATGCCAGTTACTTTTAACGTGACTGACAGCTTGCTTTTTTTATAAAATACGGGCCTCTGTTCGACGGTTTTCCTTTCTGCCTTCCAAGGTTTCATTGTCTGCAATCGGAGCAGATTCGCCATAACCTTTAGGAATTAGTTGACTGCTTGGAACGCCTTTTTGAATTAGATAATTAACAACCGATTCGGCTCTTTTTTGCGAGAGGACTAAATTACTCGCATCATCTCCAACCGCATCGGTATGTCCAGCTATTTCTACGTTCATTTCTGTTTTTAATAATAAAACCTCGACCAACTCATCTAGGGTAGCAAAAGAGTTAGGAAGCAAGCTTGCTTTATTGGTCTCAAAATGGACATCGTCTAAGTTAAATGTTCTAGCAGGACGGTAACGCACGGCAAGTTTTCCGCTTACGATTCCCGCTTGTTTAGGGATATTGAGTTCATCAAAATCAACAGCACTGCCCAATCCTTGAATTTTAATCAAGTAAATATCCCCTTCAGGCAATAAGATAGAAAATTTACCTGCTTCATCCGCAACGCCTTCAAAAGACAGTTTTGTGTGCTTGCCTTGAAAAATCACTTTATCTTTCGGTCTAGGGTTTTCTTCCATATCCGAAACAAAAATAGACAACAAAGCTTGCTCTTCTGTTGGAATAAGTGTTTCCTGAGCAATGGCAGCAAACGTAAAACAAG
>CACVAQ010000389.1:0-1224 GCA_902727865.1 uncultured Aureispira sp.
AATGTTCATCTTATTTTTTTACTGTTCCTAAGCTACCAATCCCTAGGATCAAAATTTGTCTTAAATCTGTACGCTATGCACGTTTTAGCCCTTGATTCGAATCTTTTATAAACTTCTATTTTGGTTTCCACTAATATAATGAATATGGCAATCATCGGCACTAAAAACGAAGGGCTCGACTAAGACAATAGAATCGTTTATGATACCAACAAAATTAAAACTGTCTTTGTTGTTAACTAATTTTTTTTGATATTGATCGTTCAAAACGGGATAGTTATTTCCTTCGGGATAATTGCATCTAAAGGTGTCTTTAGTGGACGTTCTCAGGGTATAGAAATCGTCTAAATCTGCATTTTCGATGCTAATATAGGTTGTTTTGAAAATCTCTGTACAATTATTCTGATGGGTGTTGACACAGGAAATTAAAAGAAGTAAGCTTGGCATTAAAGCATAAAGAAAAGGACTTGTTTTCATGTTAACGGATGTTTTTTTCTATAAAAGAAGCCGCCGCCGCCAAACGCTCTGGTTTGCCAACATCAAACCAATAATCTTGATCGTGTGGATAGGCTATAATTTTATGCTCGCTTGCTAAGTCTAAATAAGTCTCTGTGATTGAAAATTTTCCTTCTTGTGTGATGAAGTCTAAGAGGGCAGGATTGATGATGTGAATGCCACTAAAGGCATATTGTTGGATGCTATTGGCTGGTCGCACGTGTCGAATGGCTTTTGTGTTGGTGTTCGTCCAACCACAAAGTTCTTGTTGTTCATTGAACAGTAAATAACGGCTGCTTTCTCGACTGCGGGTTGCCAAAGTCGCCAGGGCTTGATGTGCTTGATGGTAGCGGTGCATTTTTACTAAGTCGATGTTAGACAACACGTCTACATTATAAATCACAAGCGCTTCTTCTCCTTTAAAATGCGCTTTGGCTTTCAACAAACCGCCTCCTGTTTCCAAGAGCACTGCTCGCTCATCGGATATAATGATGTTGCAAGCAAAGTTTTGATGTTGTTCTAATACGTCCAAGACTTTGTCGCCAAAATGATGAATGTTGACCACGATGTCTGTGATTCCAAAGCGTTTTAAATGCTCAATGGCATGTTGCAACAAGGTTTTGCCAAGTACTTCTACCAATGCTTTTGGGCGATCATCTGTCAGTGGGCGCAGGCGAGTTCCCAAACCTGCGGCAAATATCATTGCTTTCATAAAGTGCTGTTAACAATTTT
>CACVAQ010000389.1:1324-3537 GCA_902727865.1 uncultured Aureispira sp.
AAAAATAAAAGAAAGACTAAAATGGAAGTGAAGAACAATAAAAATGCCATGCCTCAAAAGGGATTGCCAGCAGAAGAGATCTTAAGCCAATTGCAAGCCATGAAAAGCAAGGATGTTCCTTGGGAAACAGGAAAGGTGTTGGCCTATGTTTATGAGCCGAAGAAGGAAACCGAAAATTTGGCAAAGGATGCCTATAGAATGTATTTGATTGAAAATGGCTTAGATCCAACGGCTTTTCCTAGTTTACTAAAACTGGAAAACGACTTGATCGGCATGGCGAAAGATTTGTTGGGTGGAGATGAGGAGGTTGTTGGTAATGTTACTTCTGGAGGAACGGAAAGTATTATTTTGGCCGTAAAAACAGCTAGGGATTATTATAAAGATAAGCAGCCAGAAATAAAAGAACCTGAACTGATTGTTGCCGAAACTGCTCATGCTGCTTTTCACAAAGCGGGACATTATTTGGGGGTGAAAGTTGTGATGGTTGCGGTCAATAAGGAGACGTTCAAAATGGAGCCTAAATTGGTAGAAGCGGCCATTACACCCAATACGATTATGATCGTTGGTTCTGCACCTTCGTATGCACATGGGGTCGTTGATCCGATAGAGGAATTAGCGGCTATGGCGAAAGCTAGAAATATTTTATGTCATGTAGATGCTTGTGTTGGTGGGTTTTACTTGCCTTTTTCTAAAAAAGCAGGTTACGATGTCGCTCCATTTGATTTTAGTGTCGATGGGGTCACTTCTATGTCCGCAGATTTTCACAAATACGGCTATGCCATAAAAGGGGCTTCTTGTATTTTACAAAAAAATAGAGCTTTAAGAAAATACCAAATTTTTGCTTGTTCTAGTTGGTCGGGCTATACGATTATCAACCCAACGGTTTTGTCTAGCAAAACAGGCGGTCCTTTGGCAGGTGCTTGGGCGACCTTGCATCATATTGGTCAAGAAGGCTATATTGAGATTGTAAAAGGCTGTCAAGCGGCGACTAAATTATGTATAGAAGGGATTGCCGAAATTCCAGAGTTAGAAGTCTTGGGAAGTCCTGATATTAACCTAGTAGCGATTGCTTCAACGGACCCTAAAATTAACATTTTTGCGATTAGTGATTGGATGACCAAAAGAGGTTGGCACATTCAAGTACAGTTGGCATCTAGTTCTTCTAGAGAGGCGTTGCATTTGAGTATTAATAGGGCAAATATCGAGCATATTCCAGAATTATTGGACTTGTTCAAAGTGGTTATTGCTGAATTGAAGGAGAAAGAAGCTCCCGAAATGGCTTTTGATCCTGCAATGTTGGCGCCTATGTTTGAGAACATGAATGCTGAAACCTTTGATAATTTGGCTGGAATGCTTGGCATGAGTGGCGATGGCGAAGGGTCGGGTTTGCCAGATGATTTGGAAATGATTAATAATATTTTGAATAAGTTGCCCGCAGAACAACGCAATGTGTTGTTAACGGAGTTTATGAACAAACTCTTTACGGTGGGTTCTTAGCCTGGGGCAAAAGAGGCTTTGATCTGTATGTTTAATGCTGAATGCTGATTTTTAGTGCTTTATAGGGCAACTGAAATTTAGCCTTCAGCATTTAATTTTTAAGCTAAAATAAGTAGCAATGTATTTTAGTAGCCACCTGAAAACGTTCTTGCCTAAGATCAGCTAAGATATTTTTAATTCAAAAACAATAAACCAATGAAAAAATTGTAACTTTGAATGCAAAAAATCTAATTAAAAAACGCTCTTTAGCTCATGGATATTCAATTAACTGACTCAGAAAAAATAAAAATTCTTAATTCCGATGATATTTATGGAATCATGCAAAAAATTTTACTGCGTGAACAGAAAATCGACCAAAATAGAGAACACTTTTGGGTGATCGGATTAGAAAACAATCATCGAATCCTTTTTATTGAATTGGTTAGCTTAGGGACTGTTAATCAGGCCTTAGTTAAACCAATGGAAGTTTTTAGTCTTGCTTTGCAAAAAAGAGCGGTAAAAATCATTCTCTGCCACAATCATCCTAGTGGAGAATTGAAGCCCTCAGATGCCGATAAAGATATTACAGATAAGCTTATTCAAGTTGGGATTATTGTCAATACGCCTGTACTCGATCATTTGATTATTTCTACTAAAAGTTATTTAAGTTTTGGTGATATTGGCTTGTTTCAAGAACTAGAATTAAGTACTAAATATGTTCCTCCGTATAAGTTGGC
>CACVAQ010000390.1 GCA_902727865.1 uncultured Aureispira sp.
TTCAAGCACAAAATAATGAGCTTGCCACCTTGTCAGCGAATACAAAGCAATATCTTTGGAAGCAAGAAAATAGATCTTCAGGCTCAAAAATTCTCCCTGAATGTGTATATCGACAAGATGCCAATGGCAAAATTTATTTGGCGAGCTTGATTAAAGTCAAACCAACGATCAATGAAAGTGCTTTAAAAGCCCTAGGCATTCTAGTGGGGTCAAAATCTAAGGACATCTGGACAGCTTATGTTCCTTTGGAAGAAGTAAAAGCCTTTAGTGAATTGCCAGGAATTGCTGCCATTGAGTTGGACCGTCCGACTGGAATTACAATGGACTCCGCCCGAATACAGACCCATGTAGACAGCGTTCACAATGGGATTAATTTGCCGCAAGCTTACGATGGAGCAGGTGTTGTTCTTGGAGTGATTGATGCTGGGTTTGATTATACGCATCCCGCTAATTTTGACACGAGTTATACCCGTTTTCGTTTAAAATCTGTTTGGGAGCAAAAGGGAAGTGGTACGGCTCCTGCTGCCTTCGGATATGGAGCAGAGTATATTGATTCTACCTCGATTTTTAATAAAGGTTTTGATGCGATGACCTTTTCTCATGGAACACATGTCGCAGGAATTGCAGGCGGATCGGGGTATGGCGGACCTGCTGGAAACAATGAACGATTCAGAGGGATGGCCTATAACAGCGACTTGGTTTATGTTGGTATTTTACCAGAATTAAATACGTGGTTGAATACTGGTTTAACAGACATGATCGATGGAATCAACTATATTTACGATTATGCGGCAACGGTCAACAAACCAGCGGTTGCTAATTTAAGTTGGGGAAATCCAATTGGACCACACGATGGTTTGGCGCTGTTTTCTCAAGCTTGTGATAATGCTACGGGACCAGGGAAAATTTTTGTCCTTTCGGCAGGAAATAATGGAGGGAGCAAAGTACATTTACAAAAAACATTTAGCCCAAGCGATACCATGGTGCGTACCGTATTGGAGTTTGGGGCGGGCTTACCTTCAAAAACCAATTGGGTCGATATCTGGGGAGACACGGCACATAGCTTTTGCTTAGAATTTGAATTGCGAAACATTTTAGGGGCTGTTGACAACTCTACGACCTACTGTATTGACGACCAAACCCATCAAGTTATTTTGATTGGTAATAATAACGACACCTGTTTTATTACCTTGACGAGTGTTTCTAGTGATATTAATGGAAAAACACATGTATTATTGGATGTTTATAGTCGTGTTGCAGAACAATTAATTATATCAGTCATTGGTCAAACAGGAAAAGTAGATATGTGGCAAGGCTACGTTTTGGACGCTAGAGGGTATTATGGAGCCTTTTCTAAGGGGGTTTATCCCTTTACAACAAGTGGGGATGACGCAATGTCTGCTTCTGATATAGCTTCTACGCATTCTGCGATTGCTGTTGGAGCCTATACTTCCAAAGCCACTTTTACCAACATTTCGGGCAATTCAATAAGCTTTGGACAAAGCCTATACGACATCGCTACCTTTAGTAGCAAAGGACCGACTGCGGATGGGAGAACGAAACCCAATATTACGGGACCTGGAACCGCAATTGGTTCTGCGGTGAATTCGGTAGATGCTGTGTATGCTTCTAGTGGTACGAATTACAACTTAGTGATGAATGAATTTGTATCGCCCTTAAATGGGACGACTTATTCTTATGCCATGTCACAAGGTACCTCCATGTCAAGTCCTGCTGTTGCAGGAATTATAGCCTTAATGTTGCAAGTCAATCCAGCTTTAACGCCTAGCCAAATCCAAACAATTTTATACAATACGGCTATTCAAGATAGTTATACTGGAACTATTTCGGCTACAGGTGATAATGATTGGGGCTGGGGAAAGATCAATGCCTATGCAGCGGTTGCGGCTTCTTTGAATATCACAGGGATTTATCATGAACCGAACAGACTGTTGAAAGCCTTGTTGTATCCGAATCCCTCGACTAAAAATTATACGATAGAATTGCAAACAACAAAAAGCGAAACGATTGAAATCGCTCTTATTGACATAACTGGTCGCTACTTAGATCAGATAGAATGGAACGTTCATTCAGGTGTCAATCACATTCAACCCAATTGGGACGAACGCACACCAGGTATTTATTTCGTTCATCTAAAAGGTCAAGATGGAGCAATGAATATTAAATGGATTAAAAGATAGCCTATGTTTTAAACGCCACAGGATTTACTTAGTTGCGTTGCTATTGCGTGGTCGTGCCCCTTTGTTAATTCGTGCCGTCGCTTCGCTCGTGAGAAGAGTTGTCCTGTACATAGAATAAAGGTATTATTTAGAAAAAGTCTATTTATGAATTGTTTATTTGTTACTTAAAATAGTTGAAATAATAATGTTGGGGATTGTGTTTGTTTTATATTAGTATTGAAGTAAAAAGCATTTGTGTCGTAAAAAATAAGAATTGATCTCAAGGGCTTGGTACTAAAAAAACATTTTATAATCTATAAAAATATATTTCTTATGACTTATGTAGTTACAGATAACTGTGTCAAGTGTAAGTTTACAGACTGTGTAGCAGTTTGCCCTGTAGACTGTTTTTATGAAGTAGATTCTCAATTAGTGATTCACCCAGAAGAGTGTATTGACTGTGGTGCTTGTGAGCCAGAATGCCCTGTAGAGGCGATTTATGAGGAGGTTGATTTGCCAGAGGGTAAAGAGAGTGCAATTGAATTCAATCGTATAAGTACAGAGGATAATGATCGTAATATTACTGAAACGAGAGAGCCACTTCCTACGGCAGATGCTAGATATAGAGAATTATCGTCATAAGCGCATTTGTTTTACAGTAATTGTTTCAACTAAAAAAAAACATAAAAATATGTCTATTCATAAAATTGACGCAGAACCAAGAGAAACAGGGCTTGCACCTAATGGAAAACCTTACGTTAAATTGGCTTATTATATGCAAAATCTAGAAGCACAAAAGAATTGGAAAAAAGTTCCAGGTGCTGTCATTGCAGACACCGCAGAAGAGGCTATGGCAAAAGCTAAAGTTGTCTCAGATCAACTAGATGGCTTAACTGTTTTTGAAATGTCTAAAAAAGTCAAAGAATTAATCAAAGAAGGAGCAATGGTTGCCCATGTTCGTCATTTGAAATAAGTCGTTCTATGACAACCCAATGAACTAGGAAGCCAATAAGGTTCCTGCAACATAGATTAAAAAAAGCAGCTTCAAGCCAATCAATATGGTTTGAAGCTGTTTTTTATTTATTAAGTGATAAGACTTCTCATTACTCCGTTGAAAACCCGAACTAAGCGTAGCGACCTCACGTAAGTAACAAAGGCTCAGCGTAGCTAAATCGTATTAGTTTATTGCATGAGTGCTTCGCTTTGATTATCAGCAAGATGGGTTTTTTTGTCAAAATATTAAAAAGCTGATAATCAAACTAATGCAAGATGCTTTTTTATGTTTTTTATAGAACCCAAAGGCTCACGAAGTAAAAACTAAAAACCACGCAGTAGCAGCGCAGCTAATCA
>CACVAQ010000391.1 GCA_902727865.1 uncultured Aureispira sp.
TTTTTTTATGAAATACTTGTTTTTAAGGCTTTTATTTGCTCATAAATAGCAGGAATATCTAAGGATTCTACGTCTTCTACCTCTTTGCACAAATCCATTAATAAGGCATCTTGTTGATTGCCTAAATCTCTAGCAACAGCGTAAGAAACGTCTGGTTGAAAGGTGACCAAAGAATATTTAGAATGATAATCGTCGTACGTGTTTTCTAAGATATGTTCTAGTGCCCGTTTTTTTCTAAAGGTTGGATCGGCAACATGGTCGCGCATTTCGTAGAAATTTTCAACCGCTAAACTCCCAATAGCATCGCCATTGATCTTGCGCAAATCTTGATACGCTTTGTAAGCTGCTGCCCAATTGCCTACACCATGTTCTTCAATACAAGCATTTAACACCCGACAATCTTCAAAAGACGCATTCATACCTTGACCATAAAAAGGAACAATCGCATGTGCGGCATCCCCAATTAAAGCCACTTTATCGCTGTGAATCCAAGGATAACATTTTAAAGTACCCAATTTTCCGACAGGGTTGTTGGCAAATTCTTCTTGAAGATTCACCAAATGTGGAACGGCATCCCCAAATTGTTTTTCAAAAAATGCTTGTACTTTTTCAGGACTGTCTAAACTTTCAAAACTAATGTCTCCATGATAAGGAAAGAATAGGGTACAAGTGAAACTTCCGTCGGCATTGGGCAAGGCAATCAACATATAATTTCCTCTAGGCCAGATGTGTAAGGCATTTTTTTCTAAGGCAAAATCAGCATCCTTCATCGGAGGAATAGAAAGCTCTTTGTAGCCATGTTCCAACCAATCCACCTTGGCTTTATAACCTTCGATTTCATTTTGTAGTGCATTGCGAACAGCCGAGTTGGCTCCATCCCCTCCAATAATAGTACAACCTGTAAAGGTCTTGGTTTCCTTTGTGGTATAATCTTCTGCGGTAACCGTGCAGGTATCAAAATTAATGTCCGTGCATTTTTGATTAAAATGAATGTTGACACCTTCGTAAGACTCCGCTTCCGTCATCAACAATTGATTCAAGCCACCTCTAGAAATAGAGTTGATGTATTGAGAACTGTCTTTTCCATAGGGGGCAAATTGAAGTTTTCCTTCTACCGAATGCAACATTCTACCAGGCATTTTGACGGCTTCAGCCATTACTTTATCAATAACGCCCACTTCCTGCAACGGAAGAATTCCTCGGTCGGACAAGGCTAGATTGATCGAACGTCCAGCACTAATGGCTGTTTTTCGCATGTCTGGTCGGCTTTCAAAAATTTCGACGGACAAACCTTTTTGAGCTAAATAAATAGCCATTAAAGAACCTGCTAATCCTGCTCCAACAATAATTACGGGTGCCTTTTCCATAGTTTATTCGATTATCGTATTAGTTGAATACTTGTTTTTGACGAATATCGGCAAATAAATTGTAAAAATGACTAATTAGGGCAAATTTCAAGGCGATATTTTGAAGCTTTTGAATGCTTTAAAGCCACTGCTCTTTGGAGTTGCAAGCAGGCATTATCAAGATCAGATAAGGCCGCATAAGTAATCGCCATCTGATAATAAGTTTCTGAGTGTTTGGGGTTTAGGTGCGCTGCTTTTTGGTAATCTTTTAGAGCGCTTTTGTAATAATCAATGGCTTTTAAGTTATTGCCTTCAGGCAATAAAAATTTGCCACAGTCGCCACAAAGTTCAGGTTTCTTGATGTTTGTAATCGCAATGGTGTATTTAAAAAATCCCAATTCAAACCAATAAGTGCCTTCTGTAGGATCTAGATTACAAGCCGTAGAAATGGCTTCATAAGCAGCTTGGTATTCTTCAAATTCTTGCAAGCATTTGCCTTTCCAGATATAAACAGCTGCATAACTGGGTTCTTCTTTTAGTAATTTATCAAATAGGCGTTCCGCTTTGGCAAAGTTTCCTTTTTCAAATGCAGCCATCCCTTTTTCAAACCGCTCTAGCAGTTCGTCTTGAGCGGAAGAAGTCGTTATAAAGCAAAAAATAAAGAAGAAAAAGAACAAATAACGCATAGTAAGGAGTTTGATGACTTCCAACAAAAAAAAAATCTTGAACTTAATATAGATACAATTGACAAGGCAAAATGTATGCTAGAATATTAAATTCAAGATTCTCGAAAATTATTAAATAGTAAAACCTATTTACTCGCCTCTAATAAATCTAAAATGCGGTTTAAGTCATCTGTATTTGTAAAGTTAATGACAATTTGTCCTTTTCCTTTCGCATCAGCTTTGAGATTCACCCTAGTACTTAACATAGAGGTTAACTCAGATTGTACTTTTTGGTAAGCTTGCGGAAGCGCTTTTTTGCCTTTACCTTTTGCATTAGCAGTTCCTTTTTTCAATTTCACTAAATCCTCTGTTTGGCGTACCGACAGTTCTTTTTCAAGAATGTTTTTGTACGTAGCCATTTGAAACGCATAATCATCAACGCCCAACAATGCTTTAGCATGCCCCATTGAAATGTTGTTTTCTTTCAATCCTTTTTGAATGGCTTCAGGCAACGAAAGTAGACGAGTAAAGTTGGTAATCGTTGTACGAGCTTTTCCGACACGTTCTGCCAATTGTAAATGGGTCAAGTCACATTCTTTCATTAAACGACCGTAGGTAATGGCTACCTCAATCGGGTTTAATTGTTGGCGTTGAATATTTTCAATCAAAGCCATTTCAATCATTTCTTGGTCATTTGCCAAGCGAATGAACGCAGGAATTTCTTCTAGGTCGGCCATTTTAGACGCTCTCAAACGACGTTCTCCAGAGATGAGTTGAAACTTGTTGTTGCCTAAATGACGAACTGTAATTGGTTGAATAAGACCATGTACAGCAATCGAATCCGACAACTCTTTTAAGGCTAATTGGTCGAAATCAACCCTTGGTTGAAAAGGATTAACTTCAATGCTAGTCAAAGGGATGAAAGCAACAGTATTGGATAAGTCATTAACGATAGCCTGCTTCTTTTTTGCAGACTCTATATTTCCATCAATGTTACCTAACAAGGCACCAATTCCTAATCCTTTATTTTTACGTTTTGCCATTACAGTATCTTATATTTATGTATGTTTTGTATATTTCATCTACCTATTGAGAAATTACCTACCGTAAAGATACGATTTATGTGTTGTAACTAAAAATTAGGACTAGTCAGATTTATCGGCGAACTGTTTATTTTTGTCGAATTATTAGACTCAAAATTAAAATGTGGAACTCTTTTTGATTTTAAATGTGTATTTTTACGGTAAATATATCTAGTATAGGGTGTAAAAAGTTTGAAGTATGGTATCAGACACTTTAAAAGTATCTGATACCATACTTCTAGCACCCTAACTATTCTTTAGGTATAAGTATTTAATTTTTGATCTATTGAAACTTATTACACACAGTACTAGTGATTCGTAAAATAAATAAGCATTTACTTAGCTGCGCTGCTTCTTCGAGGTCGTGAGAGCTTCGCCGTTGAATCCTCTTTTTGCCCCAAAGTATACTAAAAAATAGCTCTGCTGCCACTTATTC
>CACVAQ010000392.1 GCA_902727865.1 uncultured Aureispira sp.
TTTCTACTTAAAACTTATATCCTAATTCATAGTTGTTAAAAGTTAGCCTATGGTTTCAACTCCACACGATTTACTGCGTGAGAAGAGTTGTCAAAGAACCTTTTTTTTTACTTTTTTTAAGCTTATTTAGTTCGGTCCAATTCTTCCGAACTAGGCGGAACTAATAGTTTGTAATGCGCTTCTTTAAAGGCATTAGAAACGGGCGGGGCAACGCCAAATATATTCCAGTAAGCGGCTTTTGACATCGCATCCCAGTGAATCATTAAGTATTGAAATTGATGCGATTGGAATTGATTTAGTCCGATTAGCAAAATAATAATCGTATTTAAAATGTGTTTTTTTACTCGGAAAGCAGAGCAATAGTGTAAGAGTGCGGCTGTGGGAAATGCCAAAACAGCATAGGTTTCTACCAGCGGACGCATACCAAAAGAGCCACCATACCACCAACACCACCAAGAAGATACAACATATAAGTTGATTAATAAATAAAGGGTAATAATTGGAAAGAATTGTTTTTGTTGTTTGTACAAAAAATATAACCCAAACCAACCGAGGACCGCAAGTGGGGTATAAACAAACCAACCTGTTCTGTAACTGAATAATACCTCCCAAATCTTGGGTTCGAACCAGTAAAATCGTTCTTGGTTGGCCGCATAACTATTTAACCAGTAAAAACCAGTTGCTTTGTACCAATAGTATATTTGAGGCACAAAAGCGAGCATAAACGATAGGATGCCTAGAAGGATTGCCCGCCAATGCTGGATGAAAAACTGTATTCGCTCTAAGAAGGTTACTTTGTTATAAACACCAATAAATGCGGGCACAATAAAAAAGACCATATTGGGTAATCTAGTCACGGCAATCAGTCCACAAGTAAGCCCTAAACTTGACATATATTGCCACTGAGCGGTTTTGTACCATCGAAAACTTAAGAACAAGGCTAAAGAGAATAGAAAGAGTGAATAACTATGCGACATCATATAATCATAAATCGTATAGTGAAACCAGTTGGTCCCAAAAGCAAACAAAAGCAGCGTCATTGCCACTACTTTATCCTCGTAATATTGGAGCAAAACACTTCGGAGTAATAACAGGGCCAAAATGGCGTATAGAATAATCCCAATCGCAACCCAAAACAAATAGATAGAAGCTAATTCGGTGGTGTTTTTTGTGGAATAAGCTGCTTCTAGGTGTCCGATTAGAAAAAAGGGACTTGCAAGCATGGCTGGACCTACACTATACTTATTAATTTGAACGGTTTCGTTTTTTGAATTGGGCGTAGCAACCAGAAAACTTTGAAGGGGTTTGCTGTTGTAAAAATTAAAACGGTAATCACCGTCTATAAACCAAAGCCGTAGATAGGAATAATATCCCGTCATATCGTATTTTAGAATACGTTCAGGATGTTTATAAAAGCCTTTGGAGCTTTTGTAAATAAATGCAATCGTACCGTAAAGAAGAATAACAACAAGAGAGTACTTTTGGAATTTTTTTAAATATTGAATTGCAGACATATTATTTAAAAATCCCTTTACTTTTCATCAAAAAATAGTTATCAAACGCTTCTTTGACAGAAATGTTATGTTCTTGCAGGAATTTAGGATTGGAAACCGCTTGAATGAACATTTTATCCGTCAAGGCCAAAATTTTGGGGTCAATATCATTGAGTACCCCCGTTTCGATCCCTTGTTGGTAGAATTTCTCCGCAGCATAGAGTGCCCGATCACTAAAGGCATCCATTTTGATGAATAATTCTGGATGTTTGATTTTGGTGTCGTGTAAGAATTGACCAGAAATTTCGGCTAACATGATGGAAGCCGTTTTGATGATTTCAAAAAAGCGTTCAGAAAAATCGATGTTATCGTCCACGAGTAAATCTTCGAAGGTGATGATTTCTTGGATCTTGAATTGAACAACAGCATCCACAATTTCATCTTTAGAGGAAAAGTATTTGTATAGAGTTGCTTTACTAATATTAAGCTTCTTGGCCATTTTATCCATGGTAAACTTCCCTAAGCCATACTGTAAGTAGACGGTAGCCAGTTCTCTTACCCAGATCTCTTTGATATAAGGATCATTTACGCGTTCTTTATCTAATGGTTTTCTCCCCATGTTTGGATTGCTTGAAACGGTTTTATTTATTTGTGATAAACTCTACGACTCGGATAAGTGATTTTTTGACAAGTTAGCTAATGATTCCTAATAAAGTAAAAATACAAAAAAAACGGCAAATCCTCAAATTTTAAAGGATAGGAGGGCTTTATATAGCCTTGAAAAGAAGGCTAGAGATTGCTTTTTATTTTAATGTTTTTGTATCGAAAATCTAATGTTTCTGTGTTTCAATTTCCTGAAATTTGCTTGGCTTTAATTTATTTAGGAGGGACTAATGTATGAAAATTTCACACCAACTTTTACGAGTATGGATACAAAAGGTTACCTGTCATCTATAGATTTTATACTTTAAGTTTACCTAGAAAACGATAGTTGTTCGACTTTGTGTACAGGGCAGAAAAATAGAGTGCTAAATATAACCGAATAATAAAATATTACTTGTTTATATTAAAAAATAGTTGTATATTGTCTCAATATTTTTTAACTCAAAAACCCATTACCTATGTCTGATAAATTAGAGCAGCTGCAAAAACTAAGAAAGCAAGTTCGTTTGTATGAAGATACACTTAAACATTATGAAAAAGCATACAAAGCAGATGGCACTATTGATGCCGATGAACAAAAGCGCTTAGACGCTATAAAAAATCTCATCGACAAAGTTGTTGCCAAGATAGAAGAAGATGGAGAAAAATTAGGGTGGATTGATGCCACCAAAAATGCTGTACATGCTAGAGTAGAAGAAGTTCAAGATTGGAATAGTACAGAGGATGACATCGTAGATCATTCTTTGGTAGAGACAAAAAACAATCCTACTCCTAATACATCTAAAGGCAGTTATACTGTTGTGTCAGGAGATACTGGCTATAATATTGCTAAAAAACTTGGTATTACTTTTGAAGCTTTAGACGCAGCCAATTCTGGTGTAAAATGGTCACGTTTGAGTATTGGAGAAACGCTAAATACTCCTAGCAGCAATACTGATAACAAGACTGAGAATAATACTGACAACAACTCGTCTGAATCTAGCGATAAGCAAAATAATGATGTCCTAGAAGTTGGCCCTATCAAAAATTCAGTTGGAGCAGACACTAAAAAATCTAAAGCTAAAAATGATGCAAAGGATGTAAAAATAGTCCAATTGTTACTCAATGAAAATGGTCTAAAGGTAGCCGTAACAGGTGTTTGTGATGCCAAAACCATAGAGGCGATCAAAAAATTCCAAGCAAATAATTTTTCTTGGACTCCTGATGGAAATATAGGGCTAAAGGGGCAAACTTGGCCAGCTTTATCGCTCGGTAAAATAAAAGATACACATGAAGTTTCTAAGGATGGTCTAGGTGCTGGGGCAGCTAATACAGATTCCTACAAGTCTCAAAGAGACAATGAAACCTTAATCCTACCT
>CACVAQ010000393.1 GCA_902727865.1 uncultured Aureispira sp.
AAAGAAATGATAAATTTATTCATCCTGTTCTCTCAAAAACAATTCAAAAAATAGGTTTCTCAAGGAGACTTGATAAAATAATAGGCAAAACCTTTACTATTCCTATAGCTTTGCGTATTTTTGTGCCTTAAATAAAGAGGCTTACAAAACGAAGCTCATGCAATAAGCGATTTGTAAGGAGGTTTAAATATTCAACAATTAAGATAATACGTTAAGAAGATGAATGATGCACCAATCATATATAAAACAAGGGAAGAAATAGAGTTGATGCGGGAAAGTGCTCAATTGGTATCCAAAACGTTGGGGCTTGTAGCAGAGTACATTGAACCTGGCGTAACGACCTTGTACCTTGATAAATTGGCAGAAGAGTTTATTCGTGATCATGGCGGCATTCCTGGGTTTTTAGGTTTGTACGATTTTCCAAATACACTTTGTATGTCACCCAATGCACAAGTGGTGCATGGTATTCCAACGGACAAACCTTTGGAAAATGGAGACATTATTTCAGTCGATTGTGGGGTCTTGATGAATGGATTCTATGGCGATCATGCCTATACGTTTGGGGTAGGGGAGATTGATCCTAAAATTGAGCAATTACTAGAGGTGACCAAACAAAGTCTCTATCTAGGATTGGAGCAATGTTGTGCTGGAAATCGCATTGGAGATATTGGATATGCGATACAAAGTCATGCAGAGAAATATGGCTATGGTGTTGTGAAAGAACTCGTTGGGCATGGATTGGGCCGTACAATGCACGAGGAGCCGCAAGTGCCTAATTATGGGCGTAGAGGAAGAGGTAAAATGCTGAAAAATGGAATGGTCTTGGCAGTTGAGCCAATGATTAATATGGGAACAGCTAAAATTAATCAGCTGTCAGATGGTTGGACTATTTTGACAAAAGATGGACAGCCTTCGGCACATTTTGAACATGATGTAGCGATTGTAGATGGCAAGCCAGATATTTTATCTACGTTTGATTATGTAGACGCTGCTTTGGCAAAGAAAAAAGCGTAAGGGTAATTTTTTTTCTTAAGAAAAACTTATTTAAGACCTAAAAAAATATAAAAGCCATTTAAACAAGTGTTGTTTGGGTGGCTTTTTTCTATATTTATACGATGGAATCTATGTATAGGACAAATTTGTATTAAAAAAGAACCAATTATTAAAAAAGCAATCGACTTGTAATTTGAAGAAAATTGATAAATTAATCATACGAAGTTTTTTGCCTCCTTTAGTCATCTGGACTTTAGTTGCCATGTTTATTTTCAATATGCAATTTCTTTGGAAATATATTGATGATATCATCGGGAAGGGCTTGGACTTGTCCATTATTTTGGAATTGTTGTTTTATCAGTCTTTGGCGATGATTCCTCGTGCGATGGTGTTTGGGGTTTTAATTGCTTCTGTAATGACCTTGGGGAATTTAGCCGAGCATTATGAATTGGTAACAATGAAATCAACGGGAATGTCTTTGTTTAGAGTCATGTCGCCATTGATCTTTTTTGCCTTTACCTTGGGAGCAATCTCGTTTTTGTTTTCCGATCAATTGATTCCTGTTACAGCACTTAAATTTAAGTCTACTTTATACGATATTCGAAAACAGAAGCCCGCACTTTCTTTCCGAGAAGGGCAATTTAACGATGACTTTCAGAAAGTCTCTATTTTTGTAGATAAAAAAGACCCTGGCGGCAAAATATTAAAAGGACTTAAAATCTACGATCATACCAATACGATTGGTTATAAAGGACAAACAAATGCGGAGTCTGGCGGCTTGTTTTACGCAAGAGACACGATGGAAACGACTGTTAAAATAACGGTTCAAGATTCTACGGTACATAAAGACACGACGATTCGAAGAAGTTTTTTAGTTGTTAAACTGAAGAATGGAACTCGGTATGAAGAAATGGAACCAGATGTTCAGAAGCCAAATGCTTACCCACATCTTGAAATGAATTTTGACTCCTATACCACCTTGTTTGATATGAGTGAGTTTGAATTTAATGAAACCAATGAAGATTTATTTAAGGGACATTATAGCCTTTTGACAACGAGACAACTGTTGCAAGCCATTGATTCTTTGTATAAAAAAAGAGAGGAACGGTATGAAATGCTCAAGCGAAATTCGGATGCGATGTTTCATTTTAGAAGAGAGGGCTTGGCAGAACCTCATATCGATACAGTAGAAATTATAGCACCTAGATATGCAAAATATTATTATCCACCGACCGTTGCCCATGCTCCAAAAGTAAGTATTGATACTTCCATCAAAAACTTTTATCAGTGTATTCCTAAAGACAAACGGGAGTATATTTATCAAAGAGCTGCTGGTTTTTGTCAGAATATAAAAGGGCAAGCCAATGGAGTCACAAAGTATTGCGAAACCAATGAGCGAATTCATACAGAGCATGAGAATGAGATTCATCAAAAGCTTTCTTTTGCTTTAGCTTGTTTGCTGTTCTTATTTATTGGTGCTCCAATGGGAGCGATTATCAGAAAAGGAGGTTTTGGTTGGCCAATATTGGTTGCGTTTATCTTTTTTATGCTATTTTTTGTCTTATTTTTAGTTGGCGAGCGTTTGGCAACGAGCTTATCTATTCCTTGTTGGGTAGGTTCTTGGCTGCCTAATTTAGTTTTGCTGCCTTTTGGTTTGATGCTGACACACAAGGCATTGTATGACTCTAGGTTTATTAGTATGGATAAAATTCTAAATTTATTTCGATGGATAAAAGGATTATTTCGTCGAACATAAACAAGCCCCACAAATGATTGCCAAACAAGAACTTACGGAACGTGATTTACAAGTACAAATTGATTATTTTGTAGCCGAAAATAGAATATACATTACGACCTTTTTAATTTTATGGGGCGTGGCTTGTTACTTTTTGATGGGCGTTTTTAATAAAGGGGATATGATTCTCCTATTTGCAGAAAACCGCAGTGCATTTAAGAATACTTTTTTTCTTTACTGCACGTATATAGGAGAGGGATATGTGTATCTTTTGGCAACGATTCTGCTCCTTTTTTCGGGCTATTCAAAAAGTTTAGCAATCTGTGCAAATGCTATTTTTGTTTTGATAGTGAGTCAAATTTTAAAAATTTTCTTTGCACACGAGCGCCCTGTTCGTTATTTTGATGATTTATTAGAACAGCCAGATTTACCAAATTATATTCCAAACGTACATTTGTTAGACGGCTGGACGACTAGTTTTCCGTCGGGACATACCACTTCTGCTTTTGCTTTTTATAGCCTTATCGCTTTTTTTATTCCGAATAAATGGATCAAAATGCTTTGCTTAGTTTTGGCAGTCTTAGTCGGACTCTCAAGAATGTACCTAGTGCAACATTTCTTAAAAGATGTAACGACAGGGATGCTGACGGGTTTTTTGATTGCTTTGGTCGTCTATTGGATGCACGAAATGTTATCGCCTAGTGTAACGAGCAAGAAGTTGCGTATAGGGAGAACGAAGTAAATAAAACAAAATTATTAACTTTAGTATTACTGAGTACAG
>CACVAQ010000394.1 GCA_902727865.1 uncultured Aureispira sp.
AATCCCACGAAGTATTAATATAATTATTAGCATTATAATATAATACTTTTTTTTTGTAAAAGCAAGAAGTACGAAGGCCTTAAGATTTAGAAATTTTGTTTTTTTTTTTAAGTCTTCAAGAACGTGTTTTTTACTTAAATATTATTCTAGAAAAACGTTAATTAAACCTTAATTTTTTAATTCTATCTTCAAATTTGTTCCTCTTATTTATTGACCATTCCTTAGCCTTAGACCATCGTTTGGCGAAAACCTTACTAGATTGATGTATAGCGATTGAGTTGTTTTTTTATTTTTTGCTAAATCGCTGTAAATTAATCTAATGAAATGATGTTTTGTTGATTTTTGAACAAAAAATAAAAAATTAACAAACAATTATCTTGACTAGCATAGATACTATATTGTTTTGAACCGATGCTCAATTGTTAAAACTATTTGGTATCTAAGAGGAGTTTAATTGTAGCAACAGGTAGGGGCAAGCCTTAAAATAGGCATGTTTAGAGTGTGATAACACGACAAATTAATCAATAAATTTTATGAAAGAGAAAATACACGCATTTGATTTAGGTCTTCTAGGAACAATGGATGCTACCGAAATCGCAGCGCAAATTAAAAACAAGGAAATAAGGGCAGAAGAAGCGGTGGATTGTGCTATTGAGCGGGCAAAAAAAGTTAATCCGACTCTTAATGCGATTGTAAACGATTGTTTTGATGCGCCAGTGATGCAGAGCGAAAAAAATGAGGCGGCTTATTTTCAAGGGGTTCCAACTTTCATAAAAGACTTAATTCATGTCGAAGGGCTTCCGACTTTACATGGTTCTTTGGGCGTGACGACCGCCCCACAGAAAAAAAGTGAAAAGAATACAAAACAAGTCCTTGCGACAGGTTGTGTTGTGTTGGGCAAGTCAACTACTTCTGAATTTGGTTTGTTGCCAGCAGTAGAAACCTTGCAACAAGGAATTACACGAAATCCAATTAATTTAGGCTACTCGACGGGAGGGTCTTCAGGCGGTGCGGCGGCATTGGTAGCCGCAGGCGTTGTTCCTTTTGCCCATGCGGCAGATGGTGGCGGTTCGATTCGAATTCCAGCGGCTTGTTGCGGTTTGGTTGGTTTAAAACCCAGTCGAGGTCGAGATATGGAATCTCCAACGGCTATGCTACATATCGATATTGTTTGTCAAGGCGTGGTGACTCGGACGGTTCGAGATTCTGCCAATTATTATGCCGCAGCAGAAACGTATTATGCCAATCCTAAATTGCCTAAAATTGGTTGGATCAATGCACCAATCCAAAAGCGTTTAAAAATTGGCCTGTTTACAGGAACGCCAACAAAGATCAAGAGTCATTCGGAGGTAAACGATGTTACGCTAGCAGCTGGGAAGTTTTGTGAAAATTTAGGACATGAAGTCGAGTTGATTCAAAATCCCTTTACGCAAGAAACAAAAATTGATTTCCTGTCGTATTGGAGTTTCATTACCTACCTATTGTACCGCTTTGGAAAAACTTCTTATGGTATTGGATTTAATAAATCGAAGCTAGAAATATTTACAACTCAAATGGCAAAGGTTTATCCTAAAGTCCTGTTTAGTACGGCCAAAAGTATTCGACGCTTGAAAAAGTTTACGGCTTATTATGATAGTCTATATGAAAAATACGATGTCATGTTGAGTCCTGTTTTGTCACACCCTGTGCCCGAAATTGGCTATTTTAGCGCAGAAAACAACTTCTTTTCTAGTATTGAGAAGTTAAGCCAGTATGTGAATTATACCACTTTTCAGAACATTACAGGCGCACCAGCTATTTCCTTGCCTATGGGGCAATGTAGTAATGGCTTACCGCTAGGCGTGCAGTTTGCGGGGAAATTGGGAGATGATCGTCAATTATTAGAATTAGCATGGGAAATTGAGGCAAATGGTGGTTTAATGGATTGGACTAAAATTATTCAAGGCTAAAGAAGGGGGAATTTTGTTTGATTTAGAAATGTAAGTTTAGGTGCTTTTTTTATTTGTTTAAATCTTATTTTTAGCGTATTTTGTTTTTTAGAAATGTAAATTGGATGGTAGATTGATACAGTAGTTTGGTTGAAAACTAGTTCTTTTTGCCGTACTTTACCTTAGTCGATTCTACTACACAAACAAAAATTAGCAGAAAATGGGAAATTTTAACGATGCATCAGCCTGTCCAGAACAAACAGAAGAGAAATATGCTGTTATTGGAGCTGGACCAGCAGGCTTGTCTGGTGCTAAGGCGCTAAAAGAATTGGGAATTGCCTTTGATGGCTTTGAAATGGGCAATGATTTTGGTGGACTTTGGAACATCACGAATCCACGGAGTACGATGTACGAATCGGCCCATTTGATTTCTTCTAAAACGACGACAGAATTTCTCGATTACCCCATGCCAGCCGATACGCCAGATTATCCAAGTCATAAATTGATGCGTCAATATTTTATTGATTACGCAAAGCATTTTAAATTATACGACCACTATTATTTTCATACAAAAGTAGAGCAAATAGAAAAGAAAGGGGAGCAGTGGGAGGTCACTTTTAGCAATCCTAGTTTTGGAACAAAAACCTATTTATACAAAGGCGTTGTTTTGGCGAATGGAACGTTGTCAGAGGCGAATAAACCTACTTTTAAAGGGAATTATACGGGCGAAATGATCCATTCTTCGGAATACAAAAAAGCGTCTATTTTTGAAGGAAAAAAAGTTTTGGTAATTGGTGCAGGGAATAGTGGTTGTGATATTGTAGTCGATGCGGTACACCGTGCCGACAAAGTAGATATTAGTGTTCGTAGAGGTTATTATTTTGTTCCCAAATATGTTTTTGGAAAACCTTCGGACACCGTGGGTGGAAAAATAAAATTGCCACGTCGCCTCAAACAATCCTTTGACAATAAACTGTTGAAGTGGTTTACAGGAGACCCTGAACGATTTGGATTTCCTAAGCCCAAGTACAAAATGTATGAATCGCATCCTGTTGTGAATACCTTGATCTTGCATCATATTGGGCAAGGAGATGTAACCGTGCAAAAGGATATTGATTATATGAAAGATAAAACGGTCTACTTCAAGGATGGACATTCGGAAGTGTATGATATGATTGTTTTGGCAACAGGCTATAAATTGTATTATCCTTTTATTGATAAAAAACATTTGAATTGGACTGGAATGGCTCCAGAAATGTACCTCAAAATTTTTCATCCAACTTATGATAATCTCTTTGTCTTAGGAATGGTTGAGGCAACTGGTTTGGGCTGGGAAGGCCGTTATGAACAAGCCCGTTTAATGGCTACGTACATCAAAAAATTGAAGGAAGAAAGCCCTAAAGCGCTTGCCTTTAAACAAAAAAAAGCAGGAAAGCAGCCTGATTTGAGTGGTGGATACAACTATTTGAAATTAGAGCGAATGTCTTTTTATGTACACAAGGATACTTATAGAACTATTGTTGCACAGGAAACAAAGGCTTTAAAATAAAGGTTCTTTGACCATTTTTGCATGAATA
>CACVAQ010000395.1 GCA_902727865.1 uncultured Aureispira sp.
TCGCTCATTTGGAATTATAAGCGTAGCGCTCATGAACCGAACGGAGTGCGTTCACGAGCAAAGCGAGCTAACAAAGGTAGTGAACTAATCAACGGAGTATTATTAAAGAAACATCATTGATAATCGTACTCAATTCTAAGTTTTAGGAAGGGAGAGGAGCTTATTCCGTTGGTTGTATCATTTTTTTGTTACGATACAATACTATTATGCGTGCAAAGGAGGGCGGACTTTTGGACTGAACAGTACACCCCATAAAAAAGCAAGCCTGTCTAAGAATAGACAGGCTTGCTAAGGAACGTTCAATAAATAAAATGAACGTTTTGCGTCATCTTTTTGGTCTGAAAATTTCAAAAAAATCGAACATGTAACCCGTGCCAGACCTTTGCGCCTAGCGCAAGCTTGCTCGTTCGTTACACTCATACTACTCATTTTTTAAAACTTTCATCCTCAAAAACATTTAACAACACTTGTTCACTTTATTTATTTCTCATTCCTAATACGATCAGTGTAGGCTATTGTATATGACTATAATTATCCCGGTATTACATTCGTAGCGCAAGGTCCTTTTTGACCTTCTCCAACATCAAACTCTACTGATTGTCCTTCATCAAGGGTTGCATATCCACTAGTTTGAATCTCGCTGTGATGTACAAATAAATCTTTTCCACCATCCTCAGGTGTGATGAATCCAAATCCTTTGTCTTCGTTGAACCATTTTACTGTTCCTTTTGCCATAATAAAGCTAAATTTAATTGTGAAAAATATTATTCTTAATTTCTTTTTATTCCTTAGGTAGGAAATATAGATGTTTTTAAATGATAATTTATGAAAAATGCAAAGTTTTTTCACAGAAACCAAGATCGAAATCTATATGGTGCGTAAGTTCAATGCTTCGTAGATGAATTGTATTAGATTATTGCATGAGTGCTTCGCGTTGATTGTCAGCCCAATACTTTTTAAATTATCATCTTAATAATAAGTTGATAATCAATGTAATAAAAGATGGTTTTTGTGTGTTTTTATTAAAAAAAAACAGGTTGTTTGACAAATCGTGTGGTCATAATAAATGAAGCCTTGTTATAGACTATTTTTAGATTTTAGACTAAAAAGTGAAGGAACAGCCTTTTAGATATTAGATTTTAGACCCAATTAGAGCTCAATTGGGTCTAAAATCTAACAGCATGAGCGTTCCACTTTAGTTGTCCTGTACTTATAAAAAATAGTCAAACCTAAGCCATTTTGTATGGGCTGACAAAATGGGGGCAAAGAACCAAAAATAATAAATGGTCTGTTCATATTAATAATACTTTGTGGGATTTTTAGTTTTTTTACCAAAAAACATAAAAAACATTTCATATTAGTTTGATTATCAATAATTTAGTTAAATTAATAGTTCAAAGCTATCTTATTGATAATCAAACTAATATAATTTCTCCACGAAGTAATGTATTAAGTCCCCCTTTCATCGCCCCATTTTTCCATGAGCGTGAATAAAGGTAAGAGTTGTTTGCCCATAGGGCTTAGAGAGTATTCTACTTTTGGAGGGATTTCATTGTAGGACTTTCTAATTAAAACGCCCTGCGAAACCAATTTTTTTAAGGTTTGAGAAAGCATTTTATCGTTGATGTTAACCAAGCTTCTTTTTATTTCATTGAAGCGTTTGCTTTCCTCTCTTAAAGTCCAAATGATTAAGCCTTGCCACCTGCCCCCAATGACACTGAGGGTCAAATCTACAGGGCAGTAGTAGATTGTTCCGTTTAGTTGATATGTTTTCATAAGGCAAAGGTAGGTTTTAAATTGCTCTTTTTCCATTACTTACCAAAAAGGTAGTGCTTTCAATTAGGTAAGTAATAGCAGAAAGTAAAGTGAAAGCTATAGGTTTACAAAAAATTAAAAAAACATAAAAAAAAGATGAGCAAGAAAGCATTAATAATTGGTGGAACTGGAATGTTAGGAAAACCTGTCGCAAATCAAATGATCAAAGATGGCTACCAAGTGTCTATCTTTTCTACCAACAAAAAAAGAGCAAAGGAAATCTTTCCAAATGCGATTATTATTGAAGGTAACTTAAAGGATGTTGCCAGTGTGAAAAAAGCGGTAGAAGGACAAGATGCCATTTATATGAACTTGGGTATTGCGACCACAGCAAAGCAAAAGGACTGGAATCCTGAAAGGGATGGCGTAAAAACAGTTGTTGAAGCAGCTAAGAACGCAGGCGTGAAAAGAATTGGATACCTCTCCCCAAAAATTGCCGAGTATGGAAATTGGTGGGTAATGGATGACAAACGAAAAGCCGTCAAGACTATAAAAGAAAGCGGTATTCCGTACTATATTTTTAAAGCAACTAGCTTTATGGATAATTTTAATACGACTCAAAGAGAAGGCAATAAAATTAATGTTGTCGGAAAGTCTAATGTTAAGATGCATTACATTGCGGCGGAGGATTATGCGAAGCAGGTTTCTAAAGCCTTTGCTTTGGAGAACAAGGGAAGTAAGGTTTATAGTATGCAAGGCGAAACGGCTTACACGGTAGATGAAGCTGCAACGGTTTTTGTGCATCATTATTCCAAAGAACAATTGAAGGTAGCAAAAGCACCAATGGGATTGTTAAAATTTATTGGACTGTTTAATCCTACGTTGAGCTATGTAACAAAGTTAATGGAGGCGTTAAACAATCATCCCGAAAAATTTGATGCGGAAGAAACTTGGAAGGATCTCGGAAAACCAACGATTAGTTTAGAGCAATATGCTAAGAAATAAGAAACAAAAATAAGTAAAGACTTAAATACTAAACATGACTATAGAAGACAATAAAAAGGTAGCAATAAGCTTGTCAGAAGCAATAATGGCGGGCAAATGGGAAGACGTAGACAAGCTGATTGCAGACGATTTTACCTATACAGGAGATGGAAGACCTCCAATGAATAAGCAAGAGTACATCGGTTTTATGCGAAATGGATTATCCGTCGCCTTTAACGATATGGATATGGAATTTCTAAGAGTGATTGGGGAAGGAGATATCGTTGCTATCGAATACACGAACAAGATGACTCAGGTCGGTCCATGGTTTGGTGTGCCTGCAACAAATCGTAGAGTAGTCGCTTCTGGACAATTTATGAGACAAATAAAAGAAGGTAAAGTTGTAGCCGAATGGCAAACAACAAACGGTGCTGGATTAATGATGCAGTTAACGGCTGAATAAGACCTTTCGTGCCGAACTGAAAAATGACAGAAGTCCGCTCTTATTTTTTGAGTTATAGACTGGAATTCTAAATAAAAAGCCTTAAACGCTCATTTTAGGGCAAAAAAGACAGGAAAATTACTCCAATAGTAATTTTCCTGTCTACATTTATATGCTTCCGAACGTTGAGGTAAATTGTAGACTCCTCCTAAAAAAATGCCCTTTTGGAGTAATTTTTAGAAGATAAAAACGTTATGTTCAATAAATAATTTTATACACAGATACGAATTGTATCTTTTTATTAAAATGAAGTTATTAAAGT
>CACVAQ010000396.1 GCA_902727865.1 uncultured Aureispira sp.
GTTTCTTTTTTATTATTAAAATAAATTTCAACAATAAAACAGCGTATGAAACAAAGCTGTTGAAAAAAAATGCGTAAATCTTTGAACAAACAAAGATCTACGCAAGCAGTCGGGGTTGCAGGATTCGAACCTACGGCCCCCGCGTCCCAAACGCGGTGCGCTAACCGGACTGCGCCAAACCCCGAAAAATAATTTTTAAATTAAGCACTTAAAAACTATTGTCCAAAAACTGGTGGAAAGAGCGGGATTCGAACCCGCGGTACCCCGTTGAGGGTACGTCAGTTTAGCAAACTGGTGGTTTAAGCCACTCACCCATCCTTCCTAATGCGTTGCAAATATAGAGCGAATATTTAGAATTAAAAAATTTTTGGCAAAAAAAAATTACTTTTTCTTCAAAAAGATTTATCCTTGCAATTCTATTTTTTTATACTGACTTAATTAGCAAGCAATAGTAATAACCAGATGCTCAAAAAAAAAGTTCAACAACTCGCAAAAAAAAATTCAAATCAGCTCATTTCTTTTCGAAGACATTTACACCAGCATCCTGAATTATCGTTTCAAGAATACAAAACCTGTCAGTTTGTCAAAGAAAAATTAGAATCTTGGGGAATTGAAACCCAAATCATGGCAACGACAGGAGTTATTGGATTGATAAAAGGAAAGAATCCAAATTCTAGGACGCTCGCATTACGTGCCGATATGGATGCGCTGCCCATTCAGGAAATTAATACCGTTGCTTACAAATCTCAAAACGATGGCGTCATGCACGCTTGTGGGCATGATGTGCACACCACTTGCTTGTTAGGCGCTGCGCAAATTTTGCAAGAATTAAAAGAAGCGTGGGAAGGGACAATTAAATTGATTTTTCAGCCTGGAGAGGAACAGTTGCCTGGGGGAGCGTCTATTTTGATTAAAGAGGGCGTGCTGCACAACCCTAGCCCAAGTACAATTTTAGGGCAACATGTTGAACCGCTCTTAGAAGTCGGCAAGATTGGTGTCAAATCGGGTTTATTTATGGCTTCTGCGGACGAAATTAATGTCACCGTAAGGGGAAAAGGAGGGCATGGTGCTCGCCCACATCAATGCGTGGACACTATTTTAATGGCTTCGCAGTTAATTGTACAGTTACAACAACTGGTTAGTCGGAATGCAGATCCTTTGATGCCGACGGTTTTGACCTTTGGAAAAATTTATTCGGAAGGCGGTGCAACCAATATCATTCCCGATGAAGTTAAAATTTTGGGCACGCTAAGAACCTTTGACGAAACCTGGCGACTGGAGGCACATCGACAACTCATTAAGTCTGCGGAGTTGATTTGTCAGAGCATGAATGGTACTTGTGACTTTAAGATTATAAAAGGCTATCCATACTTAAAAAATAATGAAGCCCTAACGGCCTTTACTCGACAACATATGGAAACTTATTTGGGGGCTGAAAATGTCATTGATTTCCCTTCAAGAATGGGCGGTGAGGATTTTGCGTTTTATTCTCAACAAATCCCTGCTTGTTTTTATCGTTTGGGGGTTCAGAATCCAAATGGGTCTGGTTTGCACACCCCTAATTTTGATGTCGATGAGCGTTCTTTGGAAGTTGGCGCAGGGCTAATGGCTTGGTTGGCGATGCAAGCCTAACTTTAGTAAGATCAGAGGGCAAGTACGCTTAAAGTACTTGCCCTCTGATGTCCTCTAATTTCAAGTCTATCTTTGCTCTATTCTTAGAAAGAAGAAATAACGTTAAACTGTACTCCATTAAAGGCTGGTTGATAACGGCAAACCCCTCCTGTGCAGACAATACCTTCTACTTGACGTTTATAAGCCAATTCAAATTTATTACTCTTCTTGGTATAATTTGCCCCAAACTCATAGAAAATTTCTATGTTTTCATATTTTTTAGGTACTGTATTAAGCATTCCTGAAGCCCAAAAAGAAAAGTCTTTGGCATTAAATTCGACCAAGGCAAATGCCCAAGAGCCATAATCTTCTTCCGTGTACATATATGATAATTCTACCCGCAATGATTTACGTTTTTTCATCCGTAGTTTAAACTCTGCATAAGGGACATAGGTAGTGACGATTGGTACGCCTGGTTTTTGTTCGTAACGTTCTTGATTGTATTGTTGAAATTGGAAACCTGCGATCAGTTTCATTTTCTTGTTGAGCTTCATCGCTGCATTTAGATTCGCTTCTCGATAGAGTAAAAAAGCTTCATCGCCTGTTTTTCCTTCGATGGGGTCTAAAGTATAAATATTAGACAAATTTAAGTTAAAGGTCAGCTTTTTAGGAATCGGAACGACGGTAATGTCCAACTGTGCGGCTTGCTCTCCAACATCCTGTGTCGCAGCATTATAACGAGAAGACAGGCGGTAGGTATTTTGGCGGGCCATTGGTGGCAAAAAGGCAATTAAACCACGGTTTAAGGTTTGTAAAGGAGAGGTACGGAAAATGAAATGATCGGTCCGCTTGTACTGCCCTAAGATGGAAAATCCTTTCATCGAATAAGATAAAGTGGTAAAAAGATTTGTCCCTGCTTTATTTTCCAAAATTCCTTTGGGATTCAAGGCATTCACCGCCTCTGCCGTTTTATAAGCGCCTTCGATATACCAATTCAAGCCTTTCCAACTTAGGTTATTATAAACAGAAAACGCATAGGTAGTATACTTGGGTACAAATACATCTTCGGGGACATAGGACCCAATATCTGTTGCAATTTGATTCATACTAGCATCGTCCAAGGTCCGACGAACCGCTCCTGCTCCTGGTGTTAGCGTAACCATCTTTTCTTCCTTGCCTATTGTAATAAAACCGTCAATCGCTGCCCCTGCAATAAGTGGCTGATAGTTTTCAAACAAATTAAGTTGTTTTTCTACTTTTTTTTGCTGTCCAACAAATACTTTAGCTTGCCAATTGTCATTAATTTTATAAATCAACCGTGCTCCTACCAAGGCATTATCAACAGGTAGATAACGTTGGTTATAGGCTTTAAAAATGGTTCCATTCCCTATTTCATCGTAAAAATAACCTGCGGTAATGTCTAATCCAAAAATTTCTTTTCGGATATGCCAACGCCCCAAACCTAAAGCAGAATAAGAATCTAAGGGGTCTATTAAATTGGAATTGTAATACGCATCAAAACGTATACCGATATCAAAACCCATGATTCCATAATTTAAGGTCAACCAGTTGTTGGTTCCAAAATTTTGCCGATCGTATTGGGGCGTATTCGCAGCACCAATGATCGAATCTCGGATAAAGAAACTATTCTGTGTTTCAAAATCACCTGTCAGCGTTCCAAATTTATTTTGATTTCCGTCATTTTGAGCATTTACCTTGCTTACTAATAAACAAAGCATTATCAGCCCTACTTGAATCATTCTTAGCCTCATAATTTGAACAGTTTACATTTTAGGTACTATTCTAATTCTGCGTCAAACACAACGACATTAGTCTAGTATAAGTATGTGGTTAATATTGGTTATTTTTATTGCTTAC
>CACVAQ010000397.1 GCA_902727865.1 uncultured Aureispira sp.
CCTGTCACTCGATTGAATAGTTTGGATGTGAATATGTGTTATGCCCCAACGTTGGTGGAAGCTTATTTGCCAACGACAGAGAAAGTCATTAGAGCGGTTAAGGAAGTGCTTTATCGTTAGGATGTAACATTCCCTTTTTAAGGTTCAAAATATAAAGGTCATTCACAATAAATAGATTGTGAATGACCTTTTTTGTTGCGGATAGAAGCTATAATTTGCCGTTTATAGCCCATCTAATAGGCACCCAAACATGTGCATTAGCTTAGATGGTAGGAATAGGAAATATGTCTAAAACGTATCATAAACTCCTCGCTGCACAGGCACTTCCAAGAAACCTAGAGAGCCAGGTTTGACACGAATATAGAAATTCCAAGTTTGACGTTCTGGTTGCCAACTCAAACCCATTTGCCAGCAATGTAAATCTCTAGCAAAGGTAAAGTCAGGGAAGGTAATTCGCTCGTCTTTAAAACTATAGCCAATATTTCCAATTCGAATCGACCAACCTTTGGATAGGTTGATGGCACCTGATAGCGAAAGTTGGTTGGCGATGACGACAGAGGTATCGACCCCATTGATATATTTATTGTTAATCACTAAATTGTACCCTATGTTGATCTTTTGAATGAGGTCAAACTGGTCTTTGTCTTTTTCGTCTTCTTTGGCGTCCTTTTTTCCAAAAACCTTTCGAAGATCTTTGGAGGAGAGACTAGTAGACGCCAGAAAGGACATCGCTGTCACCCGCGCCAACCGCTTGCTTAGACTATATTCAAAGGTGTTAATTCGAGCATTCGTTTCTGGATTAGCGGCATAGGGATCGAAGGTAGAGGAGAACTGAACGTTAATTTTCTTAAATAAGGTCGTACTCGTATTAAAACTAATTGGAGCCAAATGCAATGAATCTGCGGCAATGTTATAACTACCACTAATGGCTGCCCTTGGAATCAAGATGACCTTTTTAAACGGCTCTTTGTTTAAGGAGTCTCGACGTGTTTTCTTTACTTTGGCTTCAAATATAGAACTCAGCGAATAAGTTAATAAAGCCGTACGTCCGCTGGGCGGAGAAAAAGAAAAATAATTGTATCGACGCAAGACCTCTGGATATCGAGTGTCATATTGTACCGAGTCATAGAAATAATCGTACGCATTTTCATAATCAGGCGACCAACTTAGGCCTACATTTGGCGTAAATACAGCACGGAGACTTTTGAGTGGACCTAAATTGAATTGCCCTGTTGCATAAATCTGTGTCGTAACATTGACCCCTGCTCTAAAGGAATGTGTTGTATAAAAACCATATTCTTTGTAATTTTCTATTGAGCCAAAAGAGGTCGTATCTGTTGCATCCGTAGCGCTAACGGTTGGCGTTGGGTCCAAGAACTGTTTGTTGCGATAGAAGAACCATTGTTGCGTATAGTTGACACTTGGCTGTACATTAATAACCTTAAAAAGCTTAAACGAGAAGTTCAATCTAGGATTGTGTGTTAAGCTGTAATTCATATCCTCAAGGGCTTTTTCAAGACCTCCTGGTTGAAAAAGAGCCGTATCCGTTGTTGTGATCGTATTGTTTCCATTCATGTTGTAACTAAACCCAATTCGATCATACCAGCGTTTACTTCCTGAAATGTTTTTTCGCTTGAATGGAAAAATTTGATTCATATTAAAAGACAACTGAGGAAAGGTAATCGTCATCGCATTGGTATTCGTATTTTGACTGTGCGAAATTCTTGCCGAGAGCGAAAAGGGCGTTCCTAAAAAACGTTTGGTATAAGAAATGTTCGAATTGAAGGTCGTTGCCAATACGTTGTCTACATCGTTGAATGTATTTTTATTATAATTAGACGTACCAAAGTTGATCGTACCAGTAAAATTTTGACTTGGATGTGCCTGAGGCGATTGTGAATGCGTCCAATTGATTTTAAAGTCATTGCTTAAAGAATACCCAGGCGTATTTTTATCGTCAATTTGCAAACGATTATATCCTAGCTCTATTTTTCCTTGTCCTTTGTAACGAATGTTATAATTAGAAGCGACGCGCGTTCTAAAAGAACCTCGCATATAAAAATCGCCCGTGACTTTCAAATCCCAATATTCGCTTAGACCTAAATAAAAACCGATTTCTTGAATACCTGGACCTAAACGAGTAGAAAAATCTAAATCCATGCTAAGAATAAGCCCCGAACGTTTGTTTTTAGTAATTGGAAAAAAGCCAAAGGGTAAGAGTATAGGAGTAGGAGAGCCCATTATCTCTAGAAACGAAGGACCGACTACAATTAATTTACCAGGGATGATTTTTGCTTTAGATGCTCGAATCCCAAAATGTGGGTGTTCAGCGTCACAAGTCGTGTACAAACAACCTTGGCTGTAAAGGATGTTTTGGGAGTTATCCGTCGTGCTATCTCCTCCTGCGCTAATAAATTTGGTTGCATTGGAGACTAAATAACCATCTCCTTGTTGTGTCGTGGCATCATAAATTTTTCCTTTTTTGGTCTTAAAGTTAAACTCAATTCTTCGACAGGTAAATTGTTGTGTTTTGTCATCGAAGAAGGGGCATTGCTCTTCATTTCCTGCACTATCAATCAAGCAGGTTGCAGTAGCTACATTGGTTAAAAAGTTAAACTCGATATAACCTGCTTTTAAGTTGTACTGCTCGTAAAACACTTCTGCATTATCATACATATAAACCTTCCGTTCCACTAAATCATAAATCATAGAATCGGCAGACTCATATTGAACGGGCATATCGACCGAATCTTGAGAATATCGAATGCCGCCCTCTACGACTTCTGGAATAGAATCTAACCGCATAGAATCTGACAACATAGAATCAATAGACATAGAATCTAACAACATAGAGTCCAATGCTGTTATCGTTGTATCGAGTGTACCTAAAAGCGTAGAATCTAATGTGTCCAAAGAATCAAGATCAGGATTCATTAAAGTGTCGATATTAAGCGTATCAGCTGGAGTAAGGGGGATATTAACAACAGAAAGGCTATCTTTAGGACTAACCGAATTGCTGTCGATTGTTAGGGTAGATGAATTAGGATCGAGTTTGTTGAATTTACTACCCTTAACATTTTTAGAGACCACCAGCGTCGTATCCTTAGACGCAACTGTTGTTGTGTCATTAGAGGCTTGCCCTTTGAGTTTCTTTGCCTGCTTTTGATCCAAACGTTGTGCTTTTCTAGCGTCTCGTGCCTGACGAGTATTGTAGGGGAAACCACAACTTGAACAAAAAAGGGAACAAATAGTTAGGAAGCAAAGAAGTTTATAATATTTTTGTATCAATAAGACCACTTGTTGTTAAGTTACATTACTTCGTGAAGAACCCCAAGGCTCAACGCAGCTAAAGTATATTAGTTTGATTGTCAGTAAGATAGCTTTTTAATGTTGTAATTGCTAATTAATTGATAATCAAATTGATATGAGTTGGTTTTTCTATTTTTTTATAAAAACCGAAAACCTTGGAGAAGCAGCGTAGCTCATCCCACGAAGTATTAAAGTTAAAGAATAGAAAATAAATAAAATGGCATTCTTAGCTTGTTTGTTTGTCGCCTTTTCAGAAACGAAAAAAACATTGGCAACTCTATTACTTTATTTATTTTTCATTCATAAGAAGTTGAAGTCCTCGTTTTTTTGAATAAAATTCATAGGTACAACTTCGAGGAAAAACAAAAGTACAACTATTCATTTTTATTCTAAAAGAATTAAGGACGGAAAGACTGATTATTTTTGAATAGGAGTTGATTTTTTTTAATTTTTATAAAAGACATCCTGTCGTGTAGACTTGTTTCATTGTTAGCAAGAACGCTTTTTTTGTTATAAAAGTAGTCTTTTCGCTTTTTCTTTAACGCAATATTTGACTGTTTTTAACGCTCTTTAAGTGATTTTAGACTAATTGTTCTTATAAATGATAAAAAAACTAAAATTTTGTTTGGTAATACCGAGTTGCAGGAGGAATGTGTTTCTATCGTTTCATCTATTTGCTTTTGGTACAGAATCTCTAATTTTCATCAAATCCCCTTAGGTCTGTGTTGCTTCAAACCTGTCTATATTTGTAGCAACGGAACTTTATAATCTATTAAGTATCGTGGAAAAATCAACGATTGTTGCCATTTTTTTATTGGTTTGTTTGCCTTTTTTCTCAGAAACAGCTTCTCTCAAGCTAAAGCCATTGCATCGCGCTTTTACGATTGTAATAGATGCAGGACATGGAGGGAAAGATAGTGGTGCGCTGGGAAGTCTTGTCAAAGAAAAAGACATTGCCTTAAAATTAGCCCTTCGTTTGGGGCAATATATTCACGAATATATGCCGAGCGTTCAAGTATTGTATACTAGAACCACCGATCGTTTTATTCCATTACATGAGCGAATTGCGTTAGCTAATAATAACCATGCAGACCTGTTTCTTTCGATTCATTGTAACTCCAGTTTATCGCGATCGAACGCCATATCTGGAACAGAAACCTATGTAATGGGGCTACACGGAGTGACTGAAAACCTTAATGTTGCCAAAAGAGAAAATAAAGCTGTTTTATTAGAGAAAGATTACGTTCAAAATTATGGAGGCTACAACCCCTATTCTTCAGAGGGACATATTATGTTGAGTATGTATCAGAATGCCTATTTGTCGCAAAGCTTATTGTTGGCAGAAAAAGTAGAAAAACAATTTATGCACACCGCTAAGCGAAAGAGTAGGGGAGTGAAACAAGCTGGATTCTTAGTCCTTAGAACCGCAACAATGCCTTCTGTTTTAGTTGAAACAGGTTTTTTGTCGAACAGCACAGAGGAAAATTATTTAAATTCAGAGAAAGGGCAGATTTATACTGCTTCAGCGATGTATCGAGCGGTAAAGGACTATAAGGCTACTGTGGAAAGCAATACAAATTATAACTATCAAAGGGTCAAAGGTACATCGACTGCGCTTCCAAAACCAAGGGTTTCGACTAGTGTTCCTACTCAAAAACGTGTTCCTAAAACGACAGAAAAGCATCAATTTGTCCGTAAAACAATCGTCCCTCAGAATGGAACGATCAAAAGAAACAGTACAGCAAGCAATCATTATACACAACCAAAGACAGAACCCGCTATTAAAGAAATGCCTTCGATTGCAGAAATGTACCCTACTAGCTTACAGTCAGTTGCGTCCTCAGGGGGGAAGGCTGTTCCGAGTGCTAATAAAACTGTTTTTCGAGTTCAATTGGCTGCCTCAACTCAAAAAAGTAACCTAAAAGAAGGTATTTGGGCTGCGGTAAAAGGAGTCGAGTGCTTAAAGGTCGGGACGACCTATAAATTTTTGATTGGAAGGCATTCTAGCTTAAATACAGCCGTAAAAGAACAAGAACATTGGCGTGCCAATGGATTTGAAGGAGCTTTTATTGTTGCGTTTAAAAATGGGCAAAGAATATCCATGACGGAGGCAATTCACTAAGAATTGGGAAAGATAGCAAGGTACTTTAATTGTACAACTATTCTCAAATGCTTCATTTATTCAAAAGAATTTATTTACTTTGGTATGTTATAGCTGTCCTTACAAGTTGTCTAAATGGTTACTAGGGTAAATTACATAGGAATACAACTGCGTCTTTTTTTTACAAAAGTCGTTTGATAAATAGGATGGATTTGGTGTAAAATTTGTTGACAAACCGAGAGGTGTCGTAGGATTAAATTCCATTTTTTATAAAAAAAATCAACTTGGTGAGATCTAAAGAAATAAAAATAGGTATTATTGGTTTCATTGTTTTATTTGCTACCTTATTCACCGTTAACTATTTGAATAGAGCAAATGTGTTCTCTAGAAACTTGATTATTAAAGCAAAATTTAGTGATCTTGAATTTTTAAAGAAGGGGGACCCCGTTTATTTAAGAGGAAAACAATATGGAACAGTTGTCGTGATTTACAAGGAAGGCGACATTCTGTGGGTTGATCTGGATATAGAACCAGACACTAAAATACCTCGCAATGCAAAAGCTGTCATAACAGAACTTTCTTTGTTAGGTGGGCGAATGATTACGATTAATTCTACGGGCGTTTGTGAGGGCGATTGTCTCCAAAGTGGAGACATCATACCGGGTGAGGTGGTGAATATGAAATCGCAGGTGACGGCAATGGCTGGACCAATCTTGAAGTCGTTTGGGGCAATGGCAGATACCTTGATGGGACCTGATGGGGTGAACAAAATGATCGAACAAGCCTATGCTTCTGCTGCTGGTTTGGCTAAAACAACAAAAGGCTTTGAACATAAAATGAGGGGCATGAATAGAACGTTGCCTGTTACAATAAAAAACTTTAAAGATCTTACAACGAGTTTATTGGATGCAGGGAGCAATCCTTCTGAGCTTACTTCTACGCGTGAAATGGCGATGGCAATGGATTCTTTGTTGGGAAATTTATCTTCTCTTAGCCAAAAAGATATTGATGCGATGACAGAAATCTTGTATACCTTAGGGAATCAAGCAAAGGAGATGCCTAAAATGATTCAAAAGGCAGAAGGTCTATTGGCAAACGCAGATAAAACACTAGATAGTTTGACGCTCAAAATTGCGCCTTATCAAAAAGGTGCCTCTGGAATGCTGCCTAAGTTGTTGTACGACGAAGGGTATAGAGACAGTTTAAATGCTAGTATACAGAATGGTTCTGAAAAGTTGCGTGCTATTCGAATGCATCCAGAAGAAAATCTGTCGTTGAAGAAATAGGAAAACTAAACTTATATACTCTATCTAAGGATACTTATTAAATAGAGCATACATAGAATTATTATAAAATAAAAACATAAAAAACGTGCGTAACGAAGTTAAAATTGGTATTCTAGGGGTAGTTACAATTGTCCTATTGTTTTGGGGATATAACTTTTTGCAAGGGAAAAATGTCTTTTCATCAGACATCGTTGCGAATGCAGCATTTGTCTCTGTAGATGGCCTTAATATTGCTGCTCCTGTAACCATTAATGGCTATAAAGTAGGTGCGGTAACAGGCATTACTCCATCGGAAGATTACTCTAAGGTAATTGTAGAAATGAATATTAAAGATGGTACAAAAGTGCCTAAGGATGCGATTGCAATGTTGGTACAGCCTTCTTTGATGGGCGGAAAAGAAGTTTCTTTAAAATTTGTTGGGAACTGTGGCGAAAACTGCCTGGAATCGGGGGGGACACTTCAAGGAAATGTCTCTGGTATGGTCGATGGTATTTTGGAAGTAGCAGACCCTTATTTGGGCAAAATTGATACCATTTTGGGGGCGGTCGCCAAGCTTTCTACAGATGACAACAAACAACTAAATGCTACGTTTAGTGAATTGCAAGCTGTTGTTACCAATGTAAAAGTACTGACGGATTTGGTGAATAATCTGTTGGTTAGCTCGTCTGTTAATATTTCGGTTGCCTTGTCTAACTTAAATGATATAACAGGAAACATCAAGGAAAATAATGGTGAAATTACTGGAATGTTGCAGAACATTAACACGATTACCAAACAGGTAAAAGATGCTGATTTGGAGAAAACAATTGCTTCTGCCAAAGAGGCCTTGAACAATATCAATAAAGTAATTAATAGCTTAGATGGTACTTTGGGCAAAGCCGACAAAATGATTGGCAATATTGATAAAATTACGGACTTTGAAAATCAAGATGGTATTATAGCGGCCTTGTTTAACGATAATGATTTTAAAGGAGATGTTGATGAGGCAATAGAAAACTTGAATCTATTACTACAAGATATTCGCCTCCATCCAGAACGTTATAAAACGGTGCTTAGTGGTAAATATAAAGCGTACAAGCCAGTTGGTGACGACCCTAAGTTGAAAGATGGGAAAGATCCTAAAGAGAACTAAAACAAGTGGATCGTCTTGCAATAGCTTGATCGAAATAAAAAAAAGAAAGCAGCTCCTTTGAGCTGCTTTTTTAAATTATAAAGCAAGGATTTTTTACCAAAAGAGTGTGTGCTTTTTTTCTAAACTTTTGAAGCTTTCGTGGTAATGTGTGGGGCGATTTTGTTCTGATAGACTAAGAGGCTTTCTTTTAGGTGCAATCCGAATGCCATAACCATTGTAGACTTCATTAAGAATATGAATCTCGTTCTTAAAATCTTGGTGCCTTGTTGCCTCTTCTAAGTCTACACAGATCGGTGCTTGGTAAACCTGATAAATTTTATCGGAGGCTTCTTCTATATTGGTGTTTGTGGCTTGTTCTACTAAACCCAAGTCTAGTTGAATACTGCCATCGGGTTGGAGTTTAATTTGATCGACTTCCAAGGAACAATAGCCATCGCAAAGCACCCAAATAGAATAACTACCAGATTTTAATTCGCCAAACCAATAATTTCCAACAGGATCTGTCTTTGTTTTGCCCTGGTATTTATCATCTTGCTTTAAGACGATTTTTGCATTGTGTAAGGTGGTTTTGGTCACTTGACTATATATTTTCCCAGTGATAAATCCAGATTGTGCATAGGATTGCTGCCCCAAGAAAAATAAACTACATGTTATAAAGAAAAATTTCATAGCCTAGAGTCGTTGAAGTGAATAATAATTGGTCCTTTAATAATTTTGCCCGCCGATAGCACAACAAACATTAAAAATGCAGCATTTAACCTTAAAAGAATACTTAAATAAGCAGCGATGCGTTTTTATAGCAACATAAAAAGTGCTTGCCTAACATCAGGTCTTAATCTGTAAAGCAATAGATTTGGTTTAAAGCGTTTAATGATATAAAATAGTCAAAATGATAGACTTATTAGTACAAGAAGGATTAAATCCTGAACAAGAAGCTGTTTTAAGTGCTCGATTTGTAAAATTGTGCCAAGCACTTGAATTACCAGATCGTCAAGCAAAAAAATATTATCAAGACTTGTACAATTTGTACACAGACCCAACTCGGCATTATCATAATCTAGTCCATATTTTTAATTTGTTGAATTTGTTGGACGAATACAAAACAAAGATAGAACGCCCTTTGTTGTTTGAATTGGCAGTATGGTACCATGATGCGGTTTACAATGCAAAGGCAAAGGACAATGAATTGCAATCCGCAATATTGGCAGAAAAATGCTTTGGTCCGTATTTAGATACCGCTCGCTTGTCTTATGTTAATGCTTTAATCATGAGTACCGAAGGGCATTTTCCTAGACAAAAAAATCAAGACACCTACCTTTTCTTAGATTTCGATTTGTCTATTTTGGCGGCAGCACCTTCTATTTATAATTTGTATAGTGAAGCTATTTGGCAAGAATATAAAATTGCCTATGTTAAGTTATTATACAAAATGGGGCGAAAAAAAGTCTTGAAAAACTTTTTAGCACGGGAAAAAATCTATTTTTCGCTTGATTTTTTTACCAAATATGAAGCAACTGCTCGACAAAACATCAGACAAGAATTAAAGGGAAAGTAATAATATTACGTTAATAGCTTATTTCTTTTAATTAAAATTTGGATTTAAAGCGTAACTTGCAATATAATCTTGCGTTAAGTGTTATATAGATAATCGTCCCCTACTTATATTTTACCGTATTAAAATAAGAGAATTATGATATCATTACCAATATTGATGAAAAAGATGTTGAAATACATCTTATTGGGGGGGCTTGGAGGCGTTTTTGTAATTATAGGAGCGAACCTATTTATTTTGACATCTGTCGGTTCTAAGGTGTATACAGATATTCAAAACGTAGATTATAGCGATGTTGCATTAGTATTGGGAACAAGCAGTAGTGTAAACGGACGGACTGAAAACCCATTTTTTACACATCGTATAAGCGCTGCCGCAGAATTATTTTTTCAAGGAAAAGTAAAACACATTCTTGTTAGTGGAGACAATAGCTCCATGCATTACAACGAACCTAGAGACATGCGTCATGCTTTGATTAAGTTAGGAGTGCCCGATTCTTGTATTACAATGGATTTTGCAGGTTTAAGAACCTTAGATTCTGTTGTTCGCAGTCATAAGATCTTTCAACAAAAACGCATCACAATCGTCTCGCAAGAATTTCACAATTATCGAGCTTTATTTATTGCCAAGCACTGTGGTATTGAGGCAGTTGCTTATAATGCTGCTTATCCAACAGAAGCCAGTATGAAAACAATCTTTAGAGAGTATCTTGCCCGTCCTAAGGCATTGTTAGATTTATATTTATTTGATACACAGCCTAAGTTTCTGGGAGATAAAATTAACATAAGAGTATGATTTTTATTTCTATAGAACGTTTCTAGTTAATTTAGAGCAAAGATAAAACCCAATTACAATTCAATTCTAGGGCTTTTAAAGCAATCAAAATTAGACTCACTTTACCCCATTTCTAAGTTTCAATTGATATTTAGCTGAAATAATGGTTAAAAAAGCGTAATTTCGTCGAGAATACGTATCTCCTAACACTTTTATTTTTCTAAAATTAAGATTTATGAAGCGCCAATTAATCGTTGCAGGAAATTGGAAAATGAATAAAAACCTCATGGAAGCCTTTACTTTGGCTAGTGGGGTTTTGGTAAAGGCAAAAAAAATGTCTGACCAAGTAGAAATAGTGCTTGCCCCGCCCGCCCCTTATCTCCATACTATTAATAGTATGAGCAAAGATACTGCTCATGTGAACATAGCTGCACAGAATTGTCATTTTGAACCTAATGGTGCTTACACAGGAGAAATATCTGCCGAAATGTTGCACTCTATGAACATTGCTTATGTCATCTTAGGACATTCAGAGCGCAGGAAACATTTTCAAGAGAATCATGAAATTCTAGCAAAAAAAGTTTCTGCTGCTATAAAAGCAGGCATGAAAATAATTTTTTGTTGCGGAGAACCCTTAGAGGTAAGAGCGTCTGAGACACAAGAACGCTTTGTTTTACAACAACTAGAAGAAAGTTTGTTTCATCTTACTGAAGTTGAAATGAAACAAGTTGTTGTTGCCTACGAACCTATTTGGGCGATTGGAACAGGCAAAACGGCAAGCCCCGCTCAAGCACAAGAGATGCATCAATTTATACGAAAGCAACTCGCTACAAAATATACACCTAAACTGGCAGACGCTTGCTCTATTCTTTATGGTGGTAGTTGTAACCCATCCAATGCCGCAGAATTATTTGCCCAACCCGACGTAGATGGCGGTTTAGTTGGAGGAGCTTCCTTAAAACCAGAAGACTTTTTACAAATTATCCAAGCAAGAGCCAAACAAACTTAACGATCCAGATTGGCAGCGATGCATTCCAATAAGGAAGCAAAAAAAAAATTAAAAAATGTCCATTTTTTAATTTTTTTTTGCCATTTGGACACAAATTAAGGATTTACTGCGTTCTATTTACAAGGCTCCTAGAGAGTATTTACAACAAATTAGAAAATCAAACAGTTTGCCATCCTATAGGTACTCCAAAAAATTGCTTGATCTAAGTAAATCATTTTTTATAAAATTAGCGATATACAAACAACACTACTCAAGATGAAAATCCTCCTTAAGTTTCTTCGGCAAGTAAGTTTATTCAGCTTACTGATCCTGGGCACCTACACCAATGCTTTTGCAAGTCATAATGTAGGTTGTGCCATTACCTATACTTGTTTAGGTAACAATCAGTACGAGTTCACGATGACTTGTTACAGAGATTGTAATGGTATTAATATGACTTCAACCACACTCCTTGAATTTACAAATAACGGTGGCTGCTCAAGTACGGTACCAACTTTAACACTAGATTCGGTTGGAAATCTTTCCGCTGTCGATGTGTCTCAATTGTGTGACTCAACCACTTCTTCTTGTAACGGGGGAAGCCAACAAGGAACCCAACAATGGGTGTACCGTGGTATTGTAACCCTTCCGCCAGGTTGTATTTGGACCGCAAGTTATGGAACTTGTTGCCGATCGTCCGCAATTACAAATCTTCAAAGCCCTAGTAGTGCAGAAACAAGTGTAACGGCAACTGTTAATACGAATATTGTGCCCTGTAATAACTCGGTACAATTTTCTAATATCCCAATTATATACACCTGTGATAGTACACTGTCCAGTTATAATCACGGAGCCGTCGACCCAGATGGAGATACCTTAGTTTTTTCGTTAAGTAATCCGCAAGATAATCCACCAGCAAATATTCCTTTTACAGCAGGGCTTTCTGTTACAAATCCATTACAGCTAGTACCGACAACAACCTTCGAGTTTGATTCAACAACTGGTCAAATGGTGTTTACGCCAGCAGATAATGTTGGTCAGGTAGCTATTGTAGCTATGAAAATTGAAGAAATACGAAATGGAGTAGTTATAGGAACGACGTTTCGAGAAGTTCAAATTGTTGTTCTAACGAATTGTAATAATGATCCTCCAGGCGTTGATTCTAGTGGCGTACAAGGGACAGCGATTAAAATTAACGGAAGTAGTTTAGAATTATGTAGAGGTGCTTTTGCTTCTTTTGAATTAATTATTGAGGATCCTAATAGTGATTCCTTGACTGTTTCTAGTAATATTATTAACGCTATTCCAGGAGCCGTAGTTAACTATAATATAGACAACACTGTTCCTGATTCTATTATACTAACATTTATCGTAAACTCCGTCAATTTAACTCCAGGTACTTATCCTTTTGTTATTAATATCAATGATAATGCTTGTCCCGTGCCCTCCTTGCAGTTCTTAGGATATGCGCTGGTCATTTATGGAGCCAATTATACCGATAATATTTACTGTAGGAATGATGGGGATCCTACGCCCATAATAATAGGAGACTCTCTTGGAGTCTTCCAAGGCTTAGCGTCCAATCCTATTGGCTTGGTCTTAGATACCTTGACAGGGGTTGTTGATTTGGATTCGTCTGCAATCGGAACCTATGATATTGTCTATACCTTAGACTCTGTATCCATTTGTCCATCAGATTCTATTCAGATTACAATTGTAGACGTGCCTGATCCAAGCTTTAGTTACCCGATGTCACTTTGGTGTCGTCAAGGAGTAGATTTAATACCAACAATTACAGGAACTCCAGGAGGAACTTTCCGTTCGGACCCTACCGTTAGCATTAATTCTATAACAGGAGTTGTAGATATATCCAATACAAGCGTCGGGTCTCACATTATATATTATGATGTTGTCGGAGGAACTTGTGCTGCTCAAGACAGTTTCATCATAGACGTTATGGGAATGGATAATTTTGCAGCAACTTCTAGTATGTATTTTATGTGTCCAAATGAATTGGATTCCGTACAATTGGGGGTCAATGTATCTTATAATGGAACCAATCCACCAACACAAACTTATCTGTGGTCTCCCAATGTTCATATTAATAATGTTAACATACCCAATCCACTTGCTGTTTTACTAACCGCTCAAACTTATGTTGTAACCTATAACGATGGTTTGTGCCCTGAAGTTGTAGATACGGTGGAAATTGAAACGCCATACCCGGCAGTGATCCAACCTACTTCTGATATTATTTTGTGCAATGGGAATTTGGCACAAATTGGAGCTTCTGTAGCTAGTGGTTCTGGAAATCAGAATTTTTGTATCCCAGCATCAGCAAGTATCACAACTGAAAATACAACCTTAATCACTTTAAATGTATCAGGTGTTGCACCTAGTATTATTAATTCAGCCTTGATTGCTTCTTTGAGTACTTCTTTGGGAATAAACATGAGTACGATAGGGCAACTTACCATAGACTTAATCGCTCCTAGTGGAGAAGTAGTCAACTTAAGTAATCGAAATGGAGGTCTAAACAATGCTTTTCCTTCATCCTCTTTTTCATATATGGGAACGACAGCCATTACTTCTCTTCCATTTTTTGGAGGAATATCTAGCGCATCTTATCTACCTCAAGCAGGGGCAACTGGTTTTAATACCTTAATTGGTGCGACAACAAATGGAACCTGGACTTTACGAATTGTACATGATAATGGAGGTTTAGGTTTTGTCAATGGTACTTTAACAGATTGGTGTTTAGATTTTCAAGATTTATCAGCAGCTACTTTTCAGTGGTCACCTAATGACACAACAATTAGTTGTGTTGCTTGTGATAGCCCAACAGTAAGCCCAATCGTAAATACAACGTATAGTGTTGTTGCAACCAACTCATTTGGATGTAGAGATACGGCGGTTGTGAATGTTGTTATTGATACGGCTTTGCCTTCTCCAATTACTACTTGTGGAACGACCACTAGTAATAGTGTTACTTTTAACTGGGTGCCTGTATTTGGTGCAGCTGGTTATGTTGTCTCAATAGATGGAGGAGCTCCACAACTGGTAGGAGCTAATGTTGATTCCTTTCAAGTAGGGAGCTTAGCCGCTGGACAATGTGTCACGATGATTATATTCCCTCAATCAGGAAATACTTGTGCAGATGGTGGACCAGATACGATTACCTGTTGTGCTTCGAGTTGTAGCTCAATTGATCCATTAGTCATCGGAACAAGTGGTCCAACGACATTCTGTGTTGGACAATCGGTCACCTTAGATGCAGGAGCTGGTTTTACAGGATACAGCTGGTCAACATCAGAAACAACACAAACAATAACAGTTGCCTCTACAATGACTGTAGGAGTAACGACAACAGATAACACGGGCTGTTTAGATACAGGATCAGTAGTTATTACAGTAGTACCAGGACCAACGCCTACAATTGTAGCAAGCGGATCGGTTACTTTATGTGCAGGGGAATCAGTTAACTTAGATGCCGGACCTGGTTTCTCTACATATACTTGGAATCCAGGAGGCGCTGCAACACAAGTTATTACTGCAAATGCCTCTGGAACTTATATGGTAACAGTCGCAGACAACGTCGGATGTATTGGCGTAGATAGTGTAACTGTAACAGTAGGAACACCTTTAACGGTACTATTAACAGGAACAGATTTGTCTTGTAATGGTGTTGCACCTCCCGACGGGCAAGCAGTTGCAACTCCAATTGGTAGTTTTGGTGGATATACTTATGTTTGGACAGATGCACAAACAACACCAACAATAGTCGGTTTATCAACAGGCGTTTCCTGTGTCACGATAACAGATGTTAATGGATGTACTGTTAGTTCTTGTGTCACGATTAGCGAACCTAGTTCGGTAAGTGTCACGACGACACAAACAAATGTAACTTGTTTTAATGGTTCAGATGGAACCGCAACGGCTACGGCTAGTGGTGGAACAGGAGTACATACTTATTTATGGTCTGATGGTCAAGTAACGCCAATGGCAACTGGCTTGACAGCAGGTTCTATTTGTGTAACGGTTACAGATGCTTCAGGTTGTACCGCAGATACTTGTATTACAATTATACAACCAGCAGTAACTGTAACTTCAAATGCTTTGGTCACGTCTAGTTTTCCGAATGGTTCTCCAATTAGTTGTGGAGGAACTTGTGACGGAGAAGCAACGGCGTCTGGAAGTGGAGGTACACCATCTATAAGTGGATATACCTTTACATGGAGCACCGTGCCAACGCAAAATACAGCCATTGCAACAGGCCTTTGTGTAGGAACATATACTGTAAGTGTAACCGATAGTTTAGGATGTAGTTCTACCTCAAGTGTAACCTTGACGGAGCCTGCTCCTGTAACAATCACAATAAGCAACGTAGTTGATCCTAGTTGTAGTAGTGCTTCTGATGGTTCTGCGGAAGCAATAGGATCTGGTGGTGCAGGCAGTTATACTTATTCTTGGAATTCAGCACCAGTACAAACTACTGCAATTGCGACAGGTTTACCAGATGGTATTTATACTGTTGTCGCAACGGATGCAAATGGTTGTACAGGAACAGAATCAATAACAATAACAGAGCCATCGGCAGTAACCGTAACAACGAGTATTACCTCAAATTATAATGGTGTATCTATTAGTTGTAATGGAATTTGTGATGGAGAATTAACGGCAGTAGCAGTAGGAGGGACAGGAGCGTATACTTACGTGTGGTCTGATGGTCAAAGTACTGCAATCGCAACAGCTTTATGTGCTGGGACGCATTCCGTAACGGCTACAGATGCGAATGGATGTTCGTCTGTTTCTACAATAACAATAACAGAACCTTCTGCCGTAACGGCAACAAGTACAAGCACCGATGCACTTTGTAATGGTGCTTCAGATGGAACGGCAACAGGTCTTGGAGCAGGCGGAACAGGAGCATATAACTTTACTTGGTCTACCATACCAGCACAAAATACAGCAACCGCAACGGGTTTAAATACTGCAACAGGCATCTATATGATTACGATTAGTGATGCCAATGGATGTTCCGATATAAGCAGTGTTACTATTTCAGAGCCAAGTCAAGTAACAGCAACGATAGCAACAGTAGCAGTAAGTTGTAACGGAGGCGCAGATGGCACGGCAACGGCAACCGTCGGAGGCGGAACGCCAGGTGTACCAGCTTATACGTATGACTGGGGATTTGGAGCAACCGCTTTAGCAACAAGCCCAGGACAAGCGGCAGGAGTTTACAGCGTACTAATTTCAGATGCGAATGGATGTACGATTACAGAAAGTTATACGATTACAGAACCTTCTGCAATAAGCTTTACAACATCTAGCACAGCAACCAGCTGTAATGGGGCATCGGATGGCACCGCAACAATCAACGCCAGTGGCGGAGTTGGTGGCTTTACCTATGCTTGGAACAGCAGTGCACAAACAAGCGCAACCGCAACGGGTTTATCAGCAGGTTTGCATTGTGTTACGGTAACAGACGGCAACGGATGTACGGTCGATACTTGTATTCAAGTCACCGAGCCGACTGGCTTTAGCAACATCAGTTTCAGTACAACGGATGTAAATTGTTTTGGGGGTTCTGACGGAACAGCTACTATCAGTCTAACAGGTGGTGTTGGAGGATATACTTACAATTGGAGTAATGGAAATAATACGGCAACGGCAACTGGTTTAGATGCCAACACACATAGTGTGACGGTAACAGATGCCAATGGATGTAGCGTTATTTCGACCGTAATTATAACACAACCCAGCACGCTTCAAATAGCCTTGAACATAGATTCTGTTCAATGTAAAAATGGAAGTGATGGTTCAGTTACCGCAGTCCTAACAGGAGGAACCTTCCCTTATACCTATCAATGGGATCCTTCTACTGGTAACCAAGTAACGGCTACGGCAAGCAACTTGAATATTGGAACTTACTTTGTAACCGCAACCGACTTTAATGGCTGTACTATCGTAGGAAGTGCAACGGTCTTTGAACCAACAACGGTTCTTACCGCAGCAATTATCAATCAAATGAATCCATCCTGTAATGGAAGCTGCGACGGAAGCATTGAAGTCGATGCACAAGGCGCAACACCAAATTACACGTACCAAT
>CACVAQ010000398.1 GCA_902727865.1 uncultured Aureispira sp.
AAATGACCCAATTATGGATGAATTCGAACAGAATCAAGAATTTTTAGAAAATGTATTAGAATTACCTTGCCCTAGCTGCGGCAGCGAACTCAGCTACTCGGCTAGTAAAAAGCAAATTAATTGTAAGCATTGTGGCTTTGAAAAACCCTATGATCAAGCCAGTGATTTAGTGGAAGAGCAATGTCTAGAAAATGCGGTTCGATCCATGTCGTATTTTACCCCGAAAGAGATTCATAAAAAGGTGATTGATTGCAATAGCTGTGGGTCAAAAATCATGATTGAGGACGATCAAGTGTCTGTTCGTTGTAACTTTTGTGGTTCCGATAAAGTCAATGAATCTGCCCTACAAAAGAACTTGATTCAGCCGCAGGGAATTATTCCTTTCCAGATAGATGGAAAAGAGGCAAAAAAGAAGTTTCAAGACTGGATTCAAGAAGGTTGGTTCAAGCCGAATAAACTACAGACGTTAGCAGAACTGGGCGACGTGCACGGCATTTATGTTCCTTTTTGGACCTACGATACCAAAACCTATACCCGTTGGTCAGGCGAAGCAGGATTTTATTATTATGAAACAGAACACTATACCGACAGTGATGGAGAATCCAAAACGCGTCAAGTAAAAAAGACACGTTGGAAGCACGATAGAGGAACGATTGACCGATTTTTTGACGATGTTTTAATTGTGGCCTCCAAAGGCTTGCCACACAAAGTCATTACACCGATTTATCCATTTGATTTAAAAGAAGTTGTTAACTATTCGAATACGTTAATGGTGGGCTGGGAAGCAGAAATTTATAGCCTAGAAGTATTGGATGGCTACCATATTGCCGAAAAGCAAATGACAGAAGTCTTGAGAGAGATGTCAAGCAAGGCTTTGGGCGGAGATACACAGCGAGGTTTATCGATAGATGTTCAGCGTTGGGACCAAACGTTTAAGCATGTGATTTTGCCCGTTTGGATTTGCTCTTATATTTATAATGATAAAACGTATCAGTTTGCAGTCAATGGACAAACGGGAAAGATTCATGGCACGAAGCCTACTTCATGGTTCAAAGTAGCGGGTTTAATTTTGTTTATCGTGGCGGTTATTGTAGCGATTGTGTTTTTGGTGAAATATTATGGATAGCTTTTGTCTTTTATCACACGATTTGTCAAAGAACGTAAAAAACAACTTCAACTCTCATCAGCCATGAAAAAGCTATGCTTTCTTTATTTTTTATTAAACACGTTTTTTAGCTTGGGGCAAACTAGCGATACAAGGCCCGCTTCGCCATACCGTCTTTCTTGGGCGGTAGATGTGCCAGTTATTACCGCAGGAGTGGGGATGGGCGTTGCGTATTTAATTCTAAATAACGAAACGCCTGTTTTAACCGAAAGTTATATCAACTCTTTGAATAGAAACGATGTTTGGGAACTAGATCGGGCAACGACCTACAATTGGTCCAAACCAGTTGCTAGGGTTAGCGATGTCTTTTTGTACACGAGTTTTGCGGTGCCCTTTGCCCTGTTGGCAGATCGAAACATCCGAAAGGATTATTTGAAAATTGGACTCATGTACGGAGAGGTAATTGTATTGACAGGGGCTTTGACGAGTTTGACAAAGAACTTAATCAAACGACCTCGACCATTTGTCTACAATGGGCAAGTAGACTTGCATTACAAGCAAGAAAAAGATGCTCAGTATGCTTTTTTTTCTGGGCACACCTCGGTTACCGCAGCCATGTGTTTTATGACGGCAAAGGTTTTTCAAGATTATAACAAAGGAAGCAAAGCCATTCCTTGGGTTTGGACCGCAGCGGCTACTTTTCCTGCCATAACAGGTGTTTTGAGACAGCAAGCAGGGAAGCATTTTTGGACCGATGTTGTAACGGGCTATGTTGTTGGTGCTGCCATTGGTGTTTTAATTCCTGAATTGCATCGAGCTGAATTGTTCCAAAAGAAAAAAAAGATTTCCCCTTCGGTTTCTTTTTAGAAGGCAAGGAAAATGATAGCGGAGCCCAAAACTAGACCATTTTATTATCGTGAGACTAGGGGTTCAGTAGACACTTACGATTGACCACTTATTTAGTAGAATCATTTAAATGAATTTATTAACTTATCGAGTTTTTTTTATTTTATTGTTGATCGGAAATCAAAGTATTGCACAGAAAAAAACAATCAACGCGTCCTATGATTTTTCTTGTACTGCTGGATTGTATCAATTGAGAAGCAATCAATTGAATGTCTTGTCTGTGAATGGGAGGGGGGAGATTACTTGGGTTCCTATCTTGCCTGAATTTGAACGCCCTTTGAGTGCATTGGCTTATTGTGAAGAAGATGGATTTATGTACAGCTTTGATACCGCTACCCACGAATTACTTCGAATTTATACATCTGGAGCTATCCAACCCCTATGGGTTCCAGTAGAAGAAAAAAGTGGCGTAGGTTTAAATGCCCAACTAACAAAGGGGGCTTTAATTGAAGGCGTTTTTTGTGCCTATGCTCCTCAAGAAGATAGTTTGTATTGGGTGAATATTATCACTGGGAAATTTGTTAAAAGTTACAATCCAATAGGGGGAGCCTTTACAAACCTAGCCTACCATCCGATCAAAAAAATGTTGTATAGTATTGGCGTAAAGTCTAGAATACAATATTTGGACGCTGAAACCAAAGACATTGCCATTGGACAAAAAATCGTCGATTTGCCAGAAGTCCATTCTAGTAAAGGAACGAATACATGGATGACAAAGGATGGGCGTATTTTTGTCACTCGAAACGGAGGCACTTACTTTGCAGAGATCAACGAGGCAGAAGGGATGCGGTATCGGTATCAAAACGTATTGCCTAAAACCATCGGAGACGGAACGAGCTGTTCGGGGGCAAAAGCCCCTGCGTTTATTCAGTCCGAAGTGTTGGAGTTAAAATTAGATGCCCCCAAGCAAGATCGAATTATGTTGCGTTGGATTGGTGTACACGAACACAGTACGGTTCGATATATTTTAGAGCATAGTACGGATCATAAAGAATGGACCGAAAGGGCTCAAAAACCAAGCATTGGATTGAATAATTATCAAAATCCTTATGGAGCAAGATTGCCTTTTCAAGCCAATCAAGATAATTATTATCGACTAAAAAAGGTATATAAGGATGGAAATCGAGTTGCTTATAGCCCTTCTGTTATGCGACTAAAGAAACCGACTGAAGCGAAGTTGGTACTTTCGCCCAAAGTACTTTTGGCAAAGGCTGCTTTGTCTTTGTATGTCAATGCTACTAAAGGAGAACACTTGCAGGTTGTCGTGCGGAATTCTTATAATGCGGTCGTTTATAAAACAACGTATCAAGTTTTAGCGAAAGAAGTAACCTTTAGTTTAGAAACAGAGTCTTTGACAAAGGGAATGTACCAAGTTCAAATAGTTAGCGCTGTAGGGGTTTATCAAGAATGGATTTGGATTCAGTAAG
>CACVAQ010000399.1 GCA_902727865.1 uncultured Aureispira sp.
TTTTCAACGGAGTAATGATAATGCTATGAAGCTATTTAGAATTGAGCCTTTCTTAATAGAGAAGTTGTTTAGAATATAATTAGACTTCATCAAATTCAAATGTAAATTTAAGATCATCCATTTTACGTTCAAATAAATGAGGATAATGCGCTTTCATTGCTAAGGTAATTGCCTTTAATGGAACATCCTTAAACGTTCCATGGTCCGCTGTATACTCCATGAAAGGCTTCCCTGTTTTATCCGACTCTTGAAATACAGCATCCTTCTCTGCATCAAATTCCAAAGGCTCCACGCCTAATTTATCACATAAGGCTGCATTAAATACAGGAGTCGCTTTCACCCACTTATTATTTAAGAAAACTTCTGCATATCCATGAAAAACCAACACATCTGTCTTTAAGGTTTTTTCCAAAAGGCTCGTTCCCAAATGATTTTTCACATTGCCATAAGCCAACCGACTAGGAATACCTAAAGATCGGGCACAAGCGACAAACAAATTTGACTTCTCAATACAATGTCCATAATCCTTCGTCAACAAATAGCTTGCTTTCATCGCATAAGGTTTCAAAACAATATGATAAGGAGAATATTTAAATCCATCCCGAATCGCATAATACAATGCAATCACCTGTTCCTTTTTTGTTCCAATTCCTTTTGTTTTTTCTTCAGCATAGGCAATGACATCAAGATGATCACTATTTGTATACACCCCTGCTTTTAAATATATTTCATTTTCAGTCATAATTATTCTTTACTATTCTTAGCTAGACCAAGCTCACTCCGACCCTTCAAATGTAAGCAAAAAAAAACCATCTTGAATAAATTCAAGATGGTTTTTTATAGTGACGTTATTACTTCGTAACGTTTGCTTCGATATCATAAATAATCATATCGTCAGGAACATTTCCATAGATATTCAAACTTGATGAGTATGCTGGATCAACTTTAGCTTGAGCAGAATCAAATTTAAACTTAATAAATCCTTTTTCTCCTGGCTTAACTGCTCCTCTTGACCAATCAGTAGGTTCTGTACAAATACACCCACCTTCCAAATGAAATATTTTAAAATCATTTTTTCCAGTGTTTGTAAATTCGATGGTATATTCTTCTACATCACCAAACTTTACTGGTCCAATTTTCATAACTGGTTCATCAAAAGCTAAGGTAGTCCTTGGTTTATCACCAGGATTTTCAGTTGCTACTTCAGGCTCAGTTACAACGACAGTATTAGCCGTTAGTTTTTTTTTTCAGTAGTTGTTTCCTTAACACCTAAAGTACCATTCACAATCTTGAATTCTACACGACGGTTAAGTGCACGTCCTTCAGGATTATCCGAACCATCTGTTTTTTCATTTTCTGCTGCTGGTTCTGCTTCACCAAAGAATCTTGGTTGTAGGCGATTTTTATTAACTCCTTTTTTACTTAAGTAGTTAATAGCAGCAATAGAACGTTTGTTAGACAAGTTCATATTGTATTGGTCACTACCTTTAGCATCTGTATGACCTCTTACTTCAACAACCATGTCAGGATTCTCATTCAAAGTAGCCAATACCATTTCTAAAGTATCTGCTGCACCTTGACGAATGTTTGATTTATTGAAAGAGAAGTAAATATTATAAAATACAGGAGGAGGCGTCAAGTACATTTTTTGAACCATTCCTAAATCTTTTTGAGCAACAACTCTTGTATCTGCAATATAACCTTCACGATTAGCAAACACTTTGTAGTCTTTATCTCTTGGAATAGCAAATGTAAATTCGTTACCTGTTCCTTTAGTCATTTGTTTCACTTCTTTGCCAGTAGCTGCATCATAAAGAGTTACAGTAACACCATCCAAAGCCGCATTTGTTTTCTTGTCAAATGCTTGAACCATCAAACCAAGTTCTTTAACTTTAACTTCTTTGCTAAATGTCATTGGTTTTGTAAGATCCAAACCAGCAGCCGTTAAGGCTTCTTTTGTAGCATCCGCTGTAGTTTGACTTCCTTCTACACCATCTTTCTTAGCAACAACCTTGTATTTTTTACCAACTTCAAGCATGAACTGATAGTCATTACCTTCTGTATTCGTTTGCTCATCAACAACCTCACCAGTTGCTTCGTCAATCAATTGAACAGCAGCACCAATCATTGGTTCGCCAGTAGTTTCATGTATCACAGCAATATCTAAAATAATATCACAACGCTCAGGCATGAGAACAGAAAAGATGTCATCACAACAAGTTTCGCTTTTCAAAGACATCGTACCTGGACGATTGGATAGAATTAAAGCATAACAATCATCGTTTCCTTGTTTGTTCACTGTGAAACTAAAATCATCTACATAAGTATTGAAACCAGCACCCATGTTTTTGATTTCGCCCATAGAGCCATCAGAAGCACGTTCTGTACTAAAGATATCCCATCCACCCATACCAGGATGTCCGTCCGAACTGAAGTACAAGGTATTAATTCTTTCGTCAAAAAATGGTGTTACATCATCACCAATTGTATTGATAGCTTCCAAATTTAATGGCTCTCTAGTTGTTCCATCTTCATTGATTTCAGCATACCAAACATCCATATTACCTTTACCACCTTCCATGTTAGAAGTAAATAACAAGTAATTTTTACCATCCCAAGTTGCAAATGCAGGATCTTGGCAAGAGTAAGCGCTAGAGTTAAAGTCTAGCAATTTAGGATTGCTAACAGTACCATCATTATAATCTGCTACATAAATACGGCTGTTTTCCAATTCATTTCCAATTAGTTCAGCACGTACAAAGTAGAATTTAGTTTGATCGTCATTAAACGTAGGCTCAACAACATGCATGCCTTCTTTTTGAAGAATTTCAGCATTAAACTCTTTTGATTCGCCCCATTTACCATCGCCTTCTGATTGAGCGATGTAAATTTTTGCGTGCTCATATTCTTCTCCTTCTTCTTTTACAATAATTGTATCCGCACGAAGAGAAGCATAGATAATTTCATCACGCCCCATTGGGTAAGCACCACCTTCGGTAGACTTAGAGTTGACATTAGGACCAGCATTTTCAATGATTAACTCCTCTGTTGGCTCCATATTATCTTTAGACCATTTTGCACCATCAATATGGATTTGGGCCATTTTCTTATAATAATCAGCTTTAGGAGCATCCGCAGGATATTCCTTGATAAATGCTTCGAAACGAGGGATACAGTTCTCATAATCTCCAGTCATTTTTGTAACTAAAGCATGCTGATAGCGGCTCAATGGATAATCTTCTTTTAGTTCTAAATCAACTAATTTTTGATACCACTCTGTAGCACTCTTATAATCTCTTAACATTTGATGTGTAGAAGCTACTTTATAAATAGCTGCGCCATCTTTTTCATTTGCTTCGTAGGCACGAATATACCATTCTAAAGCTGTATATGTATTTTTTTTATTGCGTTCTTCGTCTCCGATTTGCTCCTTCATTTTAGGAGTCAAATTGTTTGTTGTTGGTTGAGCGTACGCTAATTGACCAACAAATAAACAAGCAACAATTAGTAATATATTATTTAGTTTCATTATCCGAAATAAGTTTAGATTAAGTTGTGGATTACTATACTATATATAATAAAAAAAGATTAGAAACCTACATGTAGATTTCTAATCTCTTATTGGAGTTATTATTAAAAACGAGGGCAGAACAAAACTTCATCAACAACAGGCACTTTGTAGATCTTAGCTACATAAGATAGTGCAACTTCAAAAGCCATCGCTCTATTGTTGTTTTGAAATACGTTATAGTTCAATCCTTGTGTTCCTGTATTGATATCATAAGCGAAACCAAATTTCAGTCCCTTGACATCTAGACCGATACGAGCAATCGCATCGCCACTTGCACGGTAACCACCACCCAAGTATAAAGTAATATCTTGCATATCGTTGAAGTGAATTCCCAACAACAATTGTCCGTTAAAGTCAAATGCACTAAGTCCTTCGCCTTCACCAGTAGTATTAATGGTATTTTGGAAAAAGAACAATGGCTTCAAGAATAAGTTTCCTTTTTTAGTCAATGCAATTCTCATGATTAAGTTTGAGATTGTTGTCATTGGCAACCTTGCTTCACCATCATCATTTGTTGCAGGTGTCATAAAGCTGTAGTTAGGATTGGTAAAGTGATTCAAAGAAACACCTGCTTCCAAACCAAATCGTCTACCTCTATGACTCAACATCAACCCACCAGAAAAGTCAGGTAGTGTTTTAGTTCCTCCGCCAAGTGCTGACATGTAAAGTGGATCAGTTGTAGCTGCACCACCACCAAGTAATTGATCTTCAAACGTAAAGTCCCCAGAGATTCTACGCTGCATGATACCACCTTGTGCAGCAATAGATAGTATAGTGTTTCCTTTTTGGCCCAAACCTAAATGATAAGCCAAAGACAAACTAGCTGCCAGGTTAGAAAGTGTCGCTCCATTTTCACTACCAACTGCATCGTAGTAAAAAGAAATACCTACACCTGCCCAATTTCTAATTGGTTTTCCTTTTCTAGGAATAGCAAAGGGTACATCAATATAAGCAGATGGCGTTTGATAACCATTGAAGCTCCTAGCATTATTACTAGTAGATGGAGGACTAGAAATAGACATTCCTGCCCATTGTGTTCTATATATACCGCCTATTCTAAAAGTACCTGCATAGTATCCTGTGTAAGTAGGATTAAGCTCTAGTGGAGCCATATCAAACATCGAATAATGGATGTCTTGCGCTTGACTGCTGGATGTACAAAAACCTACTATAAAAAGCAGGCATACACTCGTTAAAATTTTCATCGTCTAAGAGGAGTTTTTAAGTACGAATACCGTAAATTAATTCAATAATAAGATTTATACCGCTATAAATAACTTTGGTAAATATACAGTTTTTATTTACAGAAAGTAAGCAAACTTACATTTTACTTTCTAACTTTCAATAAAAAAGCCTTTATTTTCCATGTTTTTGCGTTCCCAAAAACATTTTGTCATATCAAAAAGTACTTCCTACGTATTTTTTGTTAAAATAACCTTAACATTCTATTAAGCGCTAATGTATGCTTTTTAAAAACACTTTCCTTATTTACTTGCAATTAATTCCTTTTAGCCCCTTAGATACTTCAATCTTCTTGGAATAAAGGATTGTAGCCTATACCTTTGTAAACAAGTCCAGTTGTTTTACAAATGTTAAAGTTCTTGATTTTGTTTTGTTAATAAAAATAAAAGAGCCTTAATGGAAGAGGTCAAAAATTATCATTTATTCAATATTAATCAATATGCCATTTACTAGCTTCAAGCATTTTTCATACGTTTTCAGCCTTCTTTTTTTCGTGGGAAACGCGCTCTCTTCTTGCAATCAAGCCAATAATACAGCAGAGTCCCTTGCCCCCTTACTGGATGGAATTGAACTCCTTCCTTGTACTCCTATAGATTCGAGTATAATGTATAGCAATGTACTCTTAGAGAACTATACTTACACTAAAAGTCAAATGATGTTTCGCCCCGTAAATCTTCGCTTGGGTGGTCGCACCCCTTTCACCAAAAACAGACCGAGAACACTGCCTAAAACAAACAAAGGAAATCATTTACACATTTGCATTGACAACAAATTGCACCACATTAGCAACAACAATATTTTTGATTTCCCACTTGCGGATGGAAAGTATAAATTAACTGCGTTTATTGCTCGTTCCTTCTATGAGTCAATTAAAAATCCAGAAGCCATTATGGCAAAAGAAATTGGCATTAGAAATGGAGAATTATACCTTAGCAAAAACATTTCTACCGTAGACATTGTTTACAATGCACCAATGGGTTCGCATCTAAAAGGAGATAAAATCCTCTTAGATTTTGTTTTGATTGGTACGAGCTTGGAAAAAGAAGGCAACCAAGTAAAAATCACCATTAACAATCAAAAATCATTTCATGTAAGCTCTTGGCAAGCCTATTTTTTGAAAGGGCTAGATGTTGGAACCTATGAAGTTACATTGGAATTATTGGATGCTCTTGGCAAACAACTTGCTGCTCCAACTAGTCAGCGTTTCACTGTAAAAGCTCCAACAAAGCTAAATCAGTAAATCTATCAAAATAGGCTCTTTTCTCTCCTTTCTAACAAAAGAGGTAAGGTTTTTGAGCACTTTAGCGCAGCGCTCAGGAGCTTAGCGACTAACAAAGCGACCTCACGGATTAACAAAGGCTCAGCGTAGCTAAATCGTATTAGTTTATTGCAGGAGTGCTTCGCTTTGATTATCAGCAAGATGAGCTCCCAGCTATCAAAGTATTAAAAAGCTGATAATCAAAAAATTCCAATGGATTACTCCTTAGGTTTTTATAAGTATAATTGGACACTAAACGCTTGGCAATAACGCAAACTAAAAGAAACGTATGGGACCGACAATACTCTTCTTAACCCTAATCTTATTAAGTATTATTAGTTGCGGAGAACAAAGTACTTCTTCTGCTTCTGAACAACCGATTAGCGTTTTAGAAGGAGCGAAAACCCCTGTAGAAGAGCCGTTGGACACCGTAATTACTCCTAAATCTAAACGGGTTAAAGATACTCTAGTCAAGGTTAACAGCGACAATGACTCCCATAAATCCCATTCTAATACAAAAACAGAGCATCAAACAACAACAGCATCCAACTATAGTTCATATAGTTGGATGGATCGTTATGATAAGAATACCTCTATTCAAAATCAAGTTCCAACACCTTCAGAATATAAAAGGATTCCATTAGGAAAAACATCTTTTGGAACTTGGCTAAGAGGCTTGTCATTATTACCCAAAAAAGCAAAGGTATTGTTGTTCAATGGGCAAGAAAAGCCCTATCAACAAGGAGCCTATCGTGTTTTGGACATTGATATTGGTTCTCGAGATTTGCAACAATGTGCCGATGCAATTATGCGTTTGGTTGCAGAGTATCACTATAGCAAAAAAAATTACGCTGCCATTCATTTTAATTATACGAGTGGGCACAGCATCCGATTTTCAGATTGGAGCAAAGGCAAAAAGCCATTTATCAAAGGAAGTAACGTTCGTTTTAGTGCTTTTAATAATCGCACAAATACCTCTTATAAAAATTTTAAAAAGTATTTAACAAATGTTTACTGTTATGCGGGCACCGCTTCTTTGTCAAAAGAATTGCGCTCTAAAGCAGTCAGCGATATTTCGCTTGGTGATATTTTTATTTGGGGCAGTTTCCCAGGTCATGCCGTTATGGTCATGGATGTAGCGCAACATCAAACAACTGGCAAGAAAATTTTTCTATTAGCACAAAGTTATATGCCTGCACAAAGTATTCACCTCTTACAAAACTTTAATGACAGCCTACTTAGTCCTTGGTATTCTGAAGACTTTGGACCGCAATTACTTACGCCCGAATGGACCTTTGATAGAAATACACTCAAAACATTTGATCTAGACTAAAAAGGGGTGCTGTGGCCATTATTTTAAGACCACGCTCCTAGTGATTATTCCTTTTCTATTGCTTAACCGAATACTATAAATCCCCTTAGCCAAATCGCCTAAGAATAGCTCTCCTGATTCCTTGAATTTCAATTGTTGCACTACTTGTCCAATACTATTATATAAAACGACACTTGTTTCTAAATCGTTTTCCAAGCGCACATTCAAGGCGTTTGTTGTTGGATTAGGGTAAATTAGCACTCTGTTCAATGGACTTTCAAGCTTCTGACTATTTACCGTTAAATTATTCGTACTAGGGCTCGTCGATTCTGATTGGGTGACCGATTGATTGCTTGTATTCTGAACCATTGCAAAAGCAAAAATTCGATTAAAATCCCAATTCGTATTTGAAAAAGCCGTATAACTATAAACTAAAGAATCTCCGACCGCAAGAGGAATATTAATCGGCACAAACCCAAGATTCACCCTATAGACATCATAATGCTCCGTTTCTCCATTCGGTCCAGCATAAAAAACAGTATCCTCTGCCAAACCGACCCACAGTTGCTCTGTTCCTAAACTATGCATCGCTTCTGTTTTAACCACAACTCGCACTCGAATAGAATCACTCCCATATTTTTGCTGTTCTACACGAATACTAATCGGGCTTGTTTGAGACTGAAAAGGTGTAAAAAGGGACGTTTGATTATAATTAGTCGCCGCAGGAATCGCAAAACCGTTCAGAACCAATGCTGGAGTTCCTGTTATTCCATAATAAAACCGTCTAGCATCACTTGACGAAGCGTTCTGTTGATACAAAAAACATTGTGTGTATGGTGTTCCAGAATGGATTGAAAGATGGACAACATCGTTTTGATTGTTGAGGTTGTTATAAAAACCTGGGTTCCGACTGGCACAAAAAGAGCAAAGGGTATTCGTGAAATGTTCCACAAATATCTTCCTAGGTACTTGCGCTTCTGTTTGATTAGAAACACACAGACTAAAAAATATAACTAGATATAGGTATTTCATAATTGATTGATTAAATTACAGAATGATAGAAAGTTGTTGTTGGATTTGGATAGGGAATGGTCAATAAATAAGATGAACAAATTTGAAGCTGGATTTTTGTTTCAAATGTTCATCTTATTTTTTTACTGTTCCTAGGCTACTCTTTTCTAAAACTAACTGGACTCCCAAAAGGTTGTCATATCTTTCTTAAGATGCTTTTTTTATTGGTAATTTATTAACTTGATAATTACTTTTGTCCAACTACTTCGTTGGACAAAATAATTGACCTGTACAAAAAGTAGATTTCTGTTTTTTAGAGGCTCGTAGTACTGGCATTTACCAGACGAGTCACTATTTAGGACACTTTGTTCATCTTATTTCTTTACTGTTCCTTATAAAATCAGACGGTATGACCGCTAACTTACAATGCATTCAACGTGCCCAAAAATGGGGCAGCCGTACGGCAATCCTTTCCAATCAAAAAACCTACACTTACCAGCAACTATTGGAATCTTCTAAAAACGTTGCTGCCCATCTTTTAAATGGCCTTGAAGATCTAAACGAAACTAGAGTTGCCTTTTTGATTGGACCTAGTTTTGAATATACTGCGATACAATGGGGCGTTTGGCAAGCAGGAGGAATTGCGGTTCCCTTATGTGTGTTGCATCCTTTGCCCTCTTTAGAATATGTTCTTAAAAACACCAAAGCGCGTCTATTGGTTGTTGATGCTATTTATTATGACCTGCTCGCTCCATTCGCAAAAGAAGAAAATATCCGCTTACTACGAACGGAATGGGTCTTAAAAAGTACAACAGCAGTAAACTTACCTATTGTTAGGGAAGAGCGTAGCGCTATGATTCTTTATACTAGTGGAACGACGAACCTTCCTAAAGGCGTTGTCACAACACATGCGAACCTTAATTTCCAAATTAAAACCTTAGTTGAAGCTTGGGAATGGCAAGCGGATGACCATATTTTGAATGTCTTGCCGCTGCATCACGTGCATGGTATTATCAATGTCATGAGCTGTGCGCTGTGGGTCGGTGGCTGCTGTGAGTTCTTGCCTAAGTTTGAGGCAAATAAGGTTTGGGAATTGTTCCAACAAGGCAATATCAATGTTTTTATGGCAGTACCGACGATCTATTTCAAGTTGATTCATCATTGGGAACAGGCCTCCGAAACAGCGCAAAAAAGTTACTCAAAAGCCCTCAAAGCCTTTCGTTTGATGGTTTCTGGTTCTGCGGCTTTGCCGATTTCGGTGCTAGAACAATGGCAACAAATTAGTGGCCATACTTTGTTGGAACGGTATGGAATGACGGAAATAGGCATGGGAATTTCCAATCCTTATCGGGGCGAAAGAAGGGCTGGGCATATTGGTCAAGCTTTGCCTGGGATACAAATTCGCTTGGTCAATGAGCAAGGTGTGGTGGCTAGTGAAAATGTTTCTGGGGAAATTCAAATCAAGGGACCCAATGTGTTTCAAAAATATTGGGAGAATCCAGAAGCGACACAAAAGGCTTTTAGTGAAGATGGTTGGTTCTTAAGTGGGGACATTGCGCTACTGAATCAGGGGTATTATAAAATACTAGGTCGAGATTCTGTTGACATCATCAAATCGGGTGGTTACAAAATTTCTGCCTTAGAGATCGAAGATGTCCTCCGAAAATATCCAGCCATTAATGATTGTGCCGTCGTTGGTCTTCCCAATCCAGAATGGGGGGAATTAATTGTGGCTTGTTTGATACTTAAGGGCGAGAGCAAAACAACAATTGATCTTCTTGCCCTCCATCAATGGCTCAAAGAGCGCTTGCCTGCCTACAAAATACCTCGCCAATTTATTATTCAACCTGCTTTGCCTAGAAATGTGCTGGGAAAAGTGACGAAGAATAAATTGAGAGAAATGTTTTAGTTTCAAAATTGAAACAATTGTAGTTGAAACGAGTTTTTTTTTGCCATAAATCAAAATTGGCAAGAATAAAACAGCCTTTAAGCAAAAAATGCTTAAAGGCTGTTTTATTTTATACATTCAGAAAATCAGACGGTTACAACATTAAAAGCATAAATCAAGCACAGGCTAAACAAAAGAATTATCATTAAATACTTTCAAAGCGTTAAAATTTTCCTAATTTTAAAGGTTCGATAAATAAAAAAATTGAACAACTTACTGTCCTTAAAAAATAAAGAAATAACCTTTTCTAATACAAACTTATATTAAGTATGATAAAAACTACTTACGAAAAACTGCAACTCTTGCTCTGTTGTTTGTTCTTTTGCTCGATTTCCTATACGAGTATTGGACAAGCGAATATACAGGTTCGAGTAACTACGGTAGCAGTTGCAAACAATGTGGATTGTGATGGTATATTTGGTAATAGTGATTTTGCCTTTGAATACCTTGCAACAGATAATACGGTTGGACTATCCAATAACAACCCTGTTTTTTTGGGTTTTTTAGGTGATTTTAATCACGCCTTTCAAAACGGAGACAATGGACCTTGGACTTTAAACGCACCTAGTGGGAGTATTAATCCTAACAATGGTGTTTTCTTTGACCACGATTATGTTTGTCCAACAAATGTACCGACTAGTATTGCTATTGATTGGCAAGCCTATGAAAATGATGCTCCAACTAACTACGACTTAACAGCCGGAACGCTTTCTGAGGTTCGAACCAATGCTCAAGCTGGAACCATTGCCGTTCCCGCAGCAAATGGAACGACTTCTCAAACATTTATATCGACTGGAACGAGTCCTTGTGGTACTCAAAATTATAGTATTACAATTGAGGTTATTAGAACAAATTTAGTGATTAATAACTGGGAAGATGACATTTGTAACGCTTCTCAAATCGTAATAGGCACCAGCGAGACCCGTGCATGGTGTCCAAACTGTACCCTAGAAGCCAACGAACCCCATCAAGGAGATGTCTCTAATAATCGTTCCAGATGGTTTTATTTCATTGCGCCTCCTAGTGGAGAAGTAGACATTAGTACCGATAATGGAAATACGGACTTTGGAACCTACATCGAAATTTATCATGCTGCCGATGGTGCGGGTTGTGCCGCTGGCTTACATCCTATCACAGGTGCTTTGATTAAAGATAAGTTTGACTATTTATCGCATATTAATAATGCCGACTTAGGAGGACTCCTTAACGTTCAAGGAGAAGCTGACATTGACTTTGACGCTTGTGATCCTATCGTAGGGACTAGCCAAAAATTACATCCTGGTGAAGTTTATTATGTTCAATTGACAACAGACGATGCCAACGAAAGAGGCTATATAGAGGTTTCTGTCTCGGATTTAGGTGGAAATTCTCCGCCCGACATTGAAGACCTACCTTGTACGGCTCCGATGATAAACGTTGGAACAACTCCAATTGGTCCATCAAATGGTTTAGCGACCATTAACCTGAATTTTGGTTGTGCTTTAGACGGCGGCAACGATAGAGGAGAAACAGGTGCTCCACATACAAACAATAATCCAGACGATTATCACGCCTATGACTACGATCATGTTGCTGCTAATAATACTACAATGAATGAATCTGTTTGGTTTAGCTTTACCGCTCCAAACAGTGGTCGAATGGTCTTTGAAACCGACTATAATAGTAGTATTTACAGTGAAGGATCTGCGTTCTTTGCCAACGACCCTCGTTTTGCACCAGGTATTCCTTCCGATTACTCTTGTGCAAACTTATCCAACGTTTCGGCTGTGGATGGTGGTTTAAATGGACTATTAGGTGGCGCTGCTGAAAGTGCGATTATCATGGAACGTTGTTTAGAGCCAGGGTACACGTACTATGGTATGGTTGATCCTGCCAACAGCTTAACACCAGCTAGTACACAAAACATTGATGTTTGGGTACACGACCCAAGTGTTAGTGATCCAGCATTAAACCCTCCATCAAACGATATTCTATGTCTAACTATGTTAGACACGTTCCTTGAAATTCCTGTTAAACCAGCCAATCAAAGCATTCCATTCTCCGCAGTAGCAGGGAACAACACCAATGCTTGTATTGAAACCTTGGCAGGAGAACCATTTTCGAATCCAGATCCAGCAGCACGTGCCAATCAAACGGTTTGGCATTATTTCACGGTTCCTCCTTCAGGAGTCATCGAAATCAAATTGCGTGCTTATCTAGGCATGGATAGTTTGAATTATGCTATGTATCCTTTATTTCAAGATAGCTTGTGTTATGGTGGCTTACAACCTGCTGCTTATACAACCGATGGTACACAAGCTAGCCCACAAATCACCGCAGAATTTAGTGGAACGACTGGTTTCACAGGAGATATAATTGGGCTTTGCTGTTTGACACCAGGAACCGTTTATGCCATTCAGTTGGATGGTGGGCATCCTGGCGATGAAGGGCAATATATTATTGAGTATATTAATGAGATCGAAGTTTATGCTGGAGATGCACAATACAGTGTTTTGGGCGACACCTTTGACTTCATGTCAAGTGATACTGGTTTTGTTTGTTTTGGAGATACCCTCTTCCCTAGCGTTACCGTGGATGGAAATGGTGTTTCAAGCACAAAAATCACCAACTGTTTAGACATTGGATTTGTCATTCAAGACAGTCTTAATATTCCAGATTCTATTATCAATGGTAACTTTACCTTTATAGATTCTGTGTACGCACGCCCACAATACTGGGTTAATAATGGCGTCAATCCTGTTCCTCAAAATGCCGTACATTACGTAAGTCCGATGGCGGACGAAGTACAAAACTGGGGAACCTTAACTTGTCCTAGTGCTAGTGCAGAAAACGGAGCTGCCTTTGTTTTCTTAAGTGAAATTGTATTAGTCGTTAATTATAATTCCAATAACTGTATTCTTGATTTTAGCCCCTCTGGTGGCTTCCCTGTTTATAATGGAAGTTTGTTTGACTACGTCGTCACAAATAGCACAGGAGATACCGTTTTGATGGGACAAGTGGCAGCAGGGGCAACCATTCAATATCCAATTGCGGTAGCCGATGTCTTCACGATTGTCATAACCGATGGAATGGGCTGTGGCACAACAGCTGTTGTGAATGCAATGCCTTGTTTAGATCCTTGTATTAACAACCCTGTATTTATCACGCCAGATCCAATTGATAGCTCGGTGTACACCTGTTATCCTGGGGGCGATTCTGCTTTAGTGACCCTCTTCTTGAATGGCGGTGCGCCAACCGCAACCGCAGGAGAAACATACACCTCTACGGTTAGTGGCTCGACTACTCCAAATGGAAGTCGTGTTTATACGAGCCTTGGAACAGGTGCGCCTGCCCCAACAACATTAAGCTTTAGCGTAATGGATGGAGATGCTTGGATGGTGATTGTCTTAGATAGTAATGGTTGTCCAGATACGGCTTCTGCCACCTTCGATTACAACCTAATGAACTGTCCTGATTATTGTGCTTTAAATCCAGTTGCAAGTACGTTTAACTACAGTTGTAATATGGATGGAACCGCCTTAGTTCAAATTACCGTAAATGGTGGGCAACCATCACGGGATGGCTCTAACTACACGGTGAATATTTCGGGTTCTACCGTCTTTGGTCAAAATTTCCAAAATGCTCAATTAGCGGGTGTCATTGGTGGTGCTGCGGACTTCTCTTTCATTGTAAACGATGGAGATAGCTGGAGTTTTGATGTTTTTGATATTAATATGTGTGCCGATACCTTAGTAGATTTATATACTTTCGATACGTCAAACTGTGCCATTTGTACCATGATGCCTGCTCAGATTTTACCTGACCCTGTTGACAGTACCGTTTATACTTGTAGTGCTAATGGCGATGCCATTGTAACCTTGTTTATCACAGGTGGCGCACCGTCTTTTAATGGTAGCCAATACACCGTCACGACAGCAGGTTCTAGTGTAGCTGGTCAAAATGGCACAACTCAAAGAGGTGTCGGTATTTATCGGTTCAATGTAGCCGATGGCGACTTGTGGTCGGTTGCTATTTTGGATGATAATGGCTGTACAGATACCGCTTCTGGTGTCTTCAACTATAATTCTTTAGACCTAGCCGTAAATGTTGCGCCTTATGTTTGTTTCATGGACAAAACAGCAGATGTAACCATTCGTTTGAGTGGTGGAGAACCTGCAACAAATGGTTCGAATTACTTAGTCACCATTATTGGCTCAACTACTTTCGGAGCTTCTGGCTATCAAATTCCTGTTCTTGGAACAATTGGCGATACAACAGATTATACCTTCAATGTTCAAGATGGCGACAACTGGATTGTGGTCTTAACAGACAATAGCCAATGTGGTGTAGATAGTATTAGTGGTACGTTCCTTTGGAATTCGACCAACTGTGGTGCTATTTGTAATAACCCAAATTATACAGGGGTGCTTATTAACAATGGCTCTAATCTATATAACTACACTTGTGATTCTATTGGTAACGCCGTATTAAACCTACAAATCACTGGTGGTTTGCCAGAAATAACCGCTGGTAGTGATGACTATGTTGCCAATGTAACCATCAACGGAATAAGCAATTCTTATTTAGTCAATTCTGATGGCACCTCTGGCACTTTGAGTCTTAACTTAACAAATGGCGACGTTTGGTCTGTTCTTGTATTTGATGCCTTACTTTGTGATACTGCAACCTTATCTGCTACCTTCAATACGGTAACAGCCGTTGCCAATGCAGTCGTGCCTTCTGGTATGTTACTAGGTCAATTTGCAACCTTAGATGGAAGCGCTAGTACAGGAGATATCAATACTTATAACTGGACGCCAACAACCAATGTAAGCGATCCCTTGACGGCTACGACAAGTATTCAACCTTTATCCAGTACGACCTATGTCTTGTCGGTAGCGGATACCTTAGGTTGTACGAGTTCTGATTCTGTCTTGGTTGAAGTGGGACGTTGTATTCCAGCCTATGCTGGTTTCACGCCTAATGGTGATGGCGTAAATGATTTATGGGAAATTCCTTGTTTGAATTTATTTACCAACCGTGTTCAGGTATTTAACCGATGGGGACTACTCGTCTTTGAAGCGGTCAATTATGATGGCTCTTGGGATGGAACTAATATCGGTCAAGATGTTCCTGATGGAACGTATTATTATGTCATTTCTGTAGATGAGCCGCAATTAAGCGAGCCTAATATTTACAAAGGAACCGTCAGTATTATCCGATAATTCTAGTTTGCTAATGCTCCACAACAGAGCATTAGCAACTATTTATTATAAATTAGCACATACAAAATTGATTTAGGAATGGTCAATAAATAAAATGAACAAAATTTGAAGCTAAATTTTTGTTTCAAATTTTGCTAAAGATGAGAAGTATGAGTGTAACGAACGAGCAAGCTTGCGCTAGGCGCAAAGGTCTGGCACGAGCTACACGCTCGATTCTTTAGTGGAATTAGCTTCGCTGCTACTTCGTGGTTGAGGCAAAAAGATTATTCAAATGTTCATCTTATTTTTTTACTGTTCCTTAGTTGATGATTTGTAATTAATTATCAATTATACCTTCTTTGCTTTTGAATAAAAATAAGAATTGTATAGGCTACTCATAAATCATTAGTTCGATAAAAAACGCATTAGATTTTTGTTTAAAAACTAAAAGCCCCACGAACTATTAATAAATATAACATTATGAAAAATTTCATTATCATATGTATAAGTGTATTGTTGCTTTGTAGTGCTCATTCACTGCACGCACAACAAGATCCTTTGTTTGCACAATACAGCAGCAATCCTTTTTTAATCAATCCTGCTGTGGCTGGCTCAAAGGGCAATCACTCGATCAACTTATTCCATCGTTGGCAATGGGTCCGCTTTCCTGGTGCGCCTCAAACCTTTGGAATTACTTATCAAGGAACGGTCTGGAAAGACAAAAAGAATGGTGATTGGCTCATTGGCATGGGAGGATTGATCTTTGGCGATGTGACTGGACCTAGCTCTCGTTGGGGAGGAAAATTAGCTGGCTCGGTGCATAGAAAATTGGGTAAGAAAACATTTTTATCTCTTGGGTTCTCTGGCCGCTTAGCGCATAATATTATTCGGACCGATATGATCCACTTAATTGATCCAAACGATCAAGCTGTGGCAAATTCTGATCCTGGTAACTGGAGTATTGACTTGGAAGTCGGTTTGTATTTACATACTAAAAACCTACGGGTTGGATTTGCAGCGCCCAACTTGGGGCAACGAGTACTTAATTTTAGTTTTAGACCAGATAATAGTGATCCTATTGCAAAATACTATCGTCATTACTACTTAACGGCAGCGTATAAAATTAGACTTCCTGAAAAGAAAATTATTTTTGAACCGTCTATCATGCTGCGATATGTACAAGGTGCGATTCCTCAATTTGAAGGGGGTATAACCATGCATGTACTAGACGAGCAACTGTCCTTGGGTTTATTTTACCGCTACCCTGCGTTTTTATCGTTCCAATGTAGGATTTTGTTTGACAAACGTGTTCCTGTTGTCTTAGGATTTGATGTTGCTTTAAGTTCTTTTCAACAACACAGTTTAGGTTCAACAGAATTGATGATTGGTTATGAATTCCAAGGTTCTGACGTATTTGAAATGCCAGAAATGGACGAAACACCAGAAGGTACTTTATAAAAAAACGATTTGATTTGATACCGCCCAATACTACTCGTAGTATTGGGCTTTCTTTATTCCCATGATTGCAAATAGTACGGAACTGAAAGCCTCTCAAACTAGGCCATTTTTATTCTACGTTTAATTTGAGTACCGACTTACTTTATTTTATCTTTTTAATTAGTACATTTATCACAAAATGTGACATAAATTAATGCATTGATTTACTTTTATTGATAATGCGAATCAAGAGCTAAAAGTAGGTCTGAACAATAAAA
>CACVAQ010000400.1 GCA_902727865.1 uncultured Aureispira sp.
AAGTCTATCTTGTTGATAATCAAGCTAATATAATTTAGCTACGCTGAGCCTTTGTTAATCCGAGAGGTCGCTACGCTTAGTTCGGGTTCTCCACGAAGTGCTGTGTTATCAGAGTGGCTTATAAAAAAAAATGCAGGTACAACCTAGAGTTTGTACCTGCATTTTATGTTTTGAAAGCCTGCTGTTTTAAACGGCCTGCTCTTCACTCACTCTCAATTGAAAACCATTCCCATGAATGTTGATGATTTCAATTTTATCATCTTGCTTTAAGTATTTACGAAGCTTGGTAACAAATACATCCATACTACGGGCGGTAAAATAGTTGTCTTCTCCCCAAATTTCTTTCAAGGCAATACTTCTTGGCAAAATATCGTTCATATAAAGACAGAACATACGCAACAACTCAGATTCTTTTGGTGAAAGTTTGTCTTTATTTTCGTTGTTATCAAAAGTAAGAATACGCAATGGGTAATTGAAGTGATATTTACCAATATTAAATTCTTTGACCTCTTGTTTTTTGCGTTCGGGTTTTTGGCTTCTTTTTAGAATCGCTTGAATACGATATAGCAACTCTTCTGGAGCAAATGGCTTTGGAATATAATCATCGGCACCAGCTTGGAAACCTTTGATAATATCATCTTTCATGGTCTTGGCAGTCAAGAACACAATCGGCACTGCTTGATCAATTTCACGTACATCTTTGGCTAGAGTAATACCATCTTTTTTCGGCATCATCACATCAAAAATACATAAATCAAAGGTGTCTCTTTGGAATCGGTTCAAACCTGCTTCTCCATCTATTTCTAGCATAACATCATAGTCATTCATTTCTAGATAAGAACGAAGGACATCTCCAAAATTTTTATCATCTTCTACTAGTAGAATTTTACCTTTTGTGTCCATAATATATTTATGTTTTTTTTCGAGTAGTAATGTTTCTGTTAAATTGTAATCTATAGGGTTCTAACTACTCTACAAAAAGAGTGCGAGTTCTGCGTTTTGAGTTAAAAAAAATCGTTTCTTAGCGTTTTGTTAAGATAAAGTAGTAAAAAAAATGCTTCAAGGACTTATTTTAGGGTAACATTTTTCTAATAAAAATATTTATTTTAAAAAAAATGAGAGTAAAACTAAAAAATTGTGACCAATATATTTTTACAACAAGCATAAAAACTAGAATTACCGATTTAAATTATGGTGGACATCTTGGGAATGAAATGATGTTGATTTTTGCCCAACAAGCAAGAGTGGATTGGTTGAATAGTCTCGGCTATGGAGAATTGACCTTGGCAGGCAAGGGGATTATTATGGTTGATGCAGCGGTATTGTACAAATCAGAAGCACATGCAGGAGATGACTTGACGGTTAAAGTGGCGATAGATGATTTGACAAGCATTGGTTTTGACTTGTATTATAAAATAAGCAATAGGGAAACGAATCGAGAAGTGGCCCGAGTAAAGACGGGAATTTTGTGTTTTGATTATACCGAAAAAAAAATTGCGTCGATTCCACAAGAAGTTTTGCACAAAATTAAGGCATTAATACAATGAGAAAAACCGCAGAACCCAATCAAAAAACAATAGAACATGCTGAAGTAGGAACGGTCGTGTTTAAGAAAAATCCTCGCTCTAAACGAATTACCTTAAAGGTGAAAACAGATGGAACGATCCTCATTACTTTACCCAAGTCGGTGGCATACAAAACCGCAGAACCTATCTTAGAAGAACATATTGCTTGGATCAAAGTGCAATTGGAAAAAGCAAAAGTTAAACAAAAAAAAACAGCATTATCTTATAAGAGTACTTACCAAATTCGGAATAAAACACTTCAAATTCTTCCAAGCGATCGAGATGCGTTGAGGATTTCCAATCAAGAGGATAGGATTGAAATTTTATGTCCTCAAATCTGGGATTTGTCCAAAAAGGAAGTGCAAGAACAACTTCAACATCTAATCACTGAAATTTTGCGTTCTGAAGCTAAGAACTATTTGCCCGAACGGACAGAAGACTTAGCGAGTCAAAAAGGCATTTTAATCAACACAATTCGAGTCAAAAAAGTCAAAACCCGATGGGGGAGTTGTTCCTCCAAAAGCAATATAAATTTGTCCTTGTACTTGATGCTCTTGCCCGACGATTTGATTGACTATGTTATTTTGCATGAATTGGCACACATCAAACATCAGAACCACAGTGCGGCATTTTGGAACCACTTGGAAGACTTATTACCAAGAGCGAAAGCATTAGATAAGCAACTGAACGCCTACCGCATTCCCTTTTTATAAACCTAGTACTTCAGCGCCCTCTTCTCCAATCAGCGAACCAATGGCAATGCCCATTCCGCCCATTCGAACCGCAAGGGCAATGTTGTCACTGACCTTTTTTACCAAAGGATTTTTAGCGGCACCAATGCCCATAATGCCACTCCACCAATGCTCAATTTCTACGGTTTGGTTCGGGAGTATCGTAGTGTTTAAAAACTCGGTCAAGTAGGCTTGAATGTCCGCAGAAAAGCCAAATGCATCGGTCGATTCTCCTTCCAAATCCAAATGCCGTGCGCCACCCAATAAAACCCGATTATCAATATTTCTAAAATAAACATAGCCTTTGTTATAATGAAAAGCGCCTTGGATAGGAAGCCCCGCAATTGGTTGGGTAATTAAAACTTGATTGCGAGCAGGACGAACATCTAGCGATGGAAATAATTTATGGGCAAAACCATTCGTCGCAACCAGTACTTTTTTGGCTTGCAAAGACCAAGCTTGGTCGGTGATGACCTCAACCGTAGCACCGTTTTCTTGAAGGTCCTTGATGCCTAGTCCATTTAGTATCTGAATGTTTTGTTGTTGGGCAAGTGTTAATAAACGTTGCATCATTTTTCCTGTGTGAATTTGCCCTTCTGCCTTGTTCCAAATGAGCTGCTCTACCCCCGAAAAGCCAAATGTATCAATGGCATGATTGGCAAGGCTAAACGTCTCTTTAAGTCCGATAATCGGACGCAGTTTTTGATTCAATTGCTCCATATTGGAACGACATTCCTCAAAAAGCACTCGGTCAGCGGCTTTGAATACTTCATAATTTCCATGTTGAAAATAGTGCATATTCTTGCGCCCAACTCGTTCCTGCAACCGTTGCAAACCCAACCAACGTTTTTCCAAGAGTCCCAAGACAAGCTCTTCCGATTGAGTCTCCAAATCGTCTAACAATTCTGACACAGAACCAAAGCAAGAAAAGCCTGCATTCTTTGTACTCGCTCCAGAAGGAAAGGTCCCTCTTTCGGCAATGACAATGTTTAAGCTAGGTGATTTTTCTTTTAAATGCAAAGCCGCACTTAAGCCCACAATTCCACTGCCAACAATCAGCACGTCGATGTTTTTTAGGAAGGTTTCTCTTTCCCAGTAACTTAGGTTTTGCATGGTTTGGAGTGTTTTA
>CACVAQ010000401.1 GCA_902727865.1 uncultured Aureispira sp.
AAGTACCTACTAAGACGACAACAGTCCATTACAAAAAGTTGCAATGGACTGTGATCTTTTTACTTTTTATGTAACAACAAGTTATTACTGTTCTACGATAACTGAAATTTCTGCTTTTCGTTCTTGAGAGGCCGAAACACTGTAAATAGAATTTGCTGGATCTTTAGGATCATCACTAATTCCTTTAGGAGCAAGTGACTCCCCCAACATAGCTTCTGTTAAAATAAGGTCTTTTCGGTCAACATACTTTTTAAATGCACCATTTTTATACCGCAACATAAAGCTTTTCAAACTAGAGACCCGTCGATTCGCTAAGGCAATATTATATTTTTCTTCTGCTTTAGGACTAGTATATCCTCTAATATAAAGTTTTAGCTTGGCTCCTTTGTCTAGCACCTCCAATAAACGGTCAAAAAATTCTTGTGTTCGGTTGTATTCTCCCCGAACTTTGTCGTCAAAAAACTGCTGAACGACGCCTTGTTCTGCTGCCGCTCGCTCTGGATTAAATTGTTGACTATACGCTTGTTTATAATCTTCAATTAAGCTCGTATAATAAGCATAACTTGCTTCATAAGATGTATTTGTGAATTTTACGGAAACATTTGAATCGGGTTCATCGTTATGAAAATACAAACTCAAAGGCAGTAAATCATCTAATTCTTGTACAACATCTGGACTATTGGGTGTTGTTTCGCTGTCAGGTGGTGTATCTACGGGCACTTCTGTGACATCAGGTGTATTTGGTGTTGTTCCAGTGTCAGGTGGTGTATCCACGGGCACTTCTGCGATATCAGGTATTGTATCTACAGGTGGTGGTACAATAACGACATCAGGCGTATCTAATGGAGGCTTAACACAAGGAGGCGAACAAGTATTATTGCTTGTATTTTTATAAGCATAATAATAAATATCGTTACAACAAGCTTCTTTTGTTAAGGAGCGAGAGCCATCTCTATTACTAGCAATATAGCCCGTTGTATCATTGGCATTACGAATATAATACAAGTCATTTGCAGCTGAATTGTATGGAATGCCTAGATTAACAGGTGTCCCCCATTCCTTATTTGAACTATAATCGCTAGAAAAAATATCGTATCCACCTAAACCTAAATGCCATCTTGACGCAAAATAAAGTCGATTCTCTTTGACATTAAAAAACGGTGTTACTTCTGCATCCATCGAATTGATGGTTGGTCCTAAGTTATAAGGTTCTGAACTCGCTAAATCTTCTTTTAGTTCTACCCTCCAAATATCCAACCCACCTGATCCACCGGCTCTGTCCGATGAAAAATACAGCCATTCGGACTGCGTTGCTTCATTCCAGGCTAAATTAGGATGTGTCGTCGTCGAATTGTTAGCATTAATAGGGTTTGGCAATCGCTCTGGTGCCGACCATTTTCCATCTGCTAATTTTTCACTTCTAAAGATTTCACAACGCAAACTATCCGACCGTTTTCCAGAACAACGCGTAAAATAAAGGTAATCTCCATTAGCACTCAAAGCTGAATTAGCAGAATGCTCATAAGGTAGGTTCAAATTTTCTTGCTCCTTACCTTTCTCTTTGGTATGATCTGGTGTTAATAATAGTTTAGTCACTAAAAGCTTCCCTAATTCCTTGTCTTTTTTCTCTCCTTTTTCTCTTTTCCGATCAAATCGTAACGAAGAGTAATACAAGACACTATCCACTTCATGCGCTCCAAAATCGGAGTATTTGGTGTTGACGTTTTCACTAAGATGTGAGAACTCTAATGCACTTTCTGGAATCGCTTCGCCAACAAGTTTTTTGGCAAAGTCACAAGATTTCATTTCTTGTGCTGCTTTTGCTTTGTAGAAATTATCTTTATCATAACCATCCAAAAAGTATTTAAACGCCCGTTTTGCCTCGGTATATTTAGCATTGTGTTTCAAGCTTAGACCATAATAGTACTCTACCTTCGGATAACGGCTTTTGTCCTTGCTATCAATTACCTTTTTATAGGCCTCTTCCGCAAGAACATAAGCATAAGACAAACGACAAGATTCGGCATATTTGTAATAAATGCCCGTCGTTTTTTTTGACCTCAACACAATGTCGTAATAATGCATTGCATTATAATATTCCTTCTTTAAAAAAGCATCATCTGCTGCTTTTTCATAAGCCTTTAGGTTTTGTGCCTGTACAGAAGTAAAGGGCAAAAATAAGCATACCATAACAAGACCACATAAGGCTGCTAATAAATTTGAGCGATTTTCCATGTAAAGTTCTCTTAACGTTCTGAGTTTAATTCTTTTGTAATATCTGTGCCACTTGATTGAAGCCTGTCTAGAAAATTGGACACGTTTTAACCGCTCCTAAGGAAGGTACTTTACTCCAAATGTAAACAACAGACAATTCATATCCGCCATTATTTTGAGTAGCCGCTTCAAAGCCTGACACATTAATATCATAACTTAGTCCAACATGCCACTGTTGATAAGCAAAGCCTATTCTTGCGATAATCGCATCGTCCCAACGATGCATGATTCCAATTTCTCCAGAAGTTTCTCGTCCAGGATTTACGTTAAAGTGGTAGCGCAAACTTGCTCCATATACAATTTCTTGTGCTTCTAATTGTCGTTGATAAATAACGGTTGGCATCAGGTCAACCCGCTGAGAAACTTGAATAGAAGCATTTGCCATCACATTCCACCGAATCGGCAACAGCACTCCTTCAACGCCTAAAAATGACATTTTGGGTTCTGTTAAATGAAAAATCCCCCCGCCCAAATTAATCCACGTACGATTGTTTGCTTGATACCTAAAATTCAAACCTGCATTGATGTCAAAATAATTGATGTTGGTTTTACCCGCAAACTTCGTCTGATCGTAAGAAAGTAGATTAGGGTCGTAGACATCGCCATTAAATTGATCGTTAAAGGTCAATTTTTGTAAATTATAACGTCTATTATTATACCCCAACTGAACACCAGCACCAATGAAAAAATGCTTGGTAATTCGCTTGGTATAAGCCGTTGAAAGCATGACATTTAATAAACTTAACTGTCCATCACCTGCTTGATCGTGGTTAAACGTTACGCCGAATCCCCAGACATCGTGTTCCAATTGATAGGGTAACAAATGAGCATCAAAAGTAAGTGAAACCGTTCGGTAACTGACAGGCACATCAAACCATTGGCTTCGATAATTTCCTACAATACGATAATCTCCGTTGAACAGACCTGTATGGGCGGCATTAAGGTTCAAGGGGGCATACTCAAATTGAGACCAATGAATATCTTGTGCCGATACCGATTGGCTGATGATACATGCCATACAAAATAAATAAATGTGCTTCATCATGTCATAAGTTTTTATTAAACAGTCTTGGATTCTTATTCGAATAGATTCCTTCATCTACTCAGATACTACTTTTAGCTGAA
>CACVAQ010000402.1:0-2475 GCA_902727865.1 uncultured Aureispira sp.
CTAAATGGAGGTAGGCTCTATTTTCCTTTAAAAAATCAAAAATAAATAAAATAGTATGATTAGTGCAAACACAATAAAAATCGTAAAATCAACGGCTCCTGTATTGGCAGAACATGGAGAGGCAATTACACGAGCATTTTATAAGCGTTTATTTATTAGACATCCTGAGATGAAGAATATTTTCAATATGACACATCAAGAAACGGGAACACAGCCACAAGTATTGGCGAAGGCTATTTTTATGTATGCACAATATATTGATCAACTAGAGGTGCTAGGAGGAGCCGTTGAAACGATTGCTCAAAAGCATGTAAGTTTATCTATTACACCAGAAATGTACCCGATTATAGGCGAGAATTTATTAGCTGGAATGGGAGAGGTTCTAGGAGCGGCCGCAACGCCAGAAATTGTAACCGCTTGGGCAGAAGCTTATGATGCTTTAGCGAATATTCTAATTGGTAGAGAAGAAGATTTGTATGTCGATCGTGAAAAATCGGAAGGGGGATTCAGAGGGCATAAAGATTTTGTGGTCACTAAAAAAGTAGTAGAAAGTGCGGTCATTACGTCCTTCTATTTACAATGTAAAGATGGGTCTACAATTCCTACCTTTCAACCAGGTCAGTATCTTGCCCTGACGTTTACAATTCCAAATACAACGCATTGCTATACTCGTAATTATAGTTTGTCGGATTGTAATTGCAAAGACTATTTTAGAATTAGTGTTAAACGAGAAACAGGAACTCCAGATGGCGTGGTGTCTAATTTTTTGCACGATCAAGTGGAGGTCGGAGCGGTATTGAGTGTCGGAATGCCTTCTGGTGAATTTGTGCTGAAAGTAGAAGATAAACCAGTGGTTTTGATTGCAGGTGGTGTTGGTATAACGCCTTTGATGAGTATGTATAAAAATTTAGCACAGCAAACAGATCGACAGGTAACGATGGTTCAATGTGCCTTGAATAGCCAAGCACGTGCCTTTGAAAAAGAAATTGAAGCAGGAAAAAGAGCAGGAGTAAAGGCAATCTTATTGTACGATCAACCTTTAGACACCGATGTTTTGGGAACGGATTATGATCAGAAAGGCTATTTAGATTTGGCGACCCTGAGCGCTATTCCAAACCTAAAAGACAGTGCGATTTACTTTTGTGGACCCAAAGCGTTTATGGCAAACACTCTTTCTTTATTAAATACCTTAGAGGTTGCTGAGGAAGCAATACACTATGAATTTTTTGGACCAGCCGAAGCGTTGGAAGGAGTCAATTAATGTTAAAAAGGTTGAAAGGAGCTAGGTAACTCTTTTCAACCTTTCTAGTTGTAGTCCTTGTTATCCAGTCATTAGTACGAAAGAATTTTAGATAAATCCTCCAAAGCCGTACTCATTTTTGTATGATGTTTGATGGCCTGTTGAAAAGGCGTTGCCGTAATCTCTCGATGGGTTTGCCCAAGCATCACGCCTTTTTTTCCTTCTTTGAGTGCTTCGACAGCAGCGACGCCAACGCGACTAGCCAAGACCCGATCCATGCAAGAAGGCGAGCCCCCACGCTGCATGTGTCCTAGTATCGTGACACGAATATCAAACATATCCGTTTGTGCTTTTACTTTCTGAGAAATCTCTAAAGCACCGCCTTCGTCATCTCCTTCTGCGACGACAACAATATTGGATAGTTTTTTTTGAGCTGCATTTGCCAATAATTGTTGAACTAAGGCATCAATATTCGTCTTGCTTTCGGGAACCAAAATTGCTTTGGCACCAGCTGCAATTCCTGCACGAGCGGCAATAAAACCAACATCTCGCCCCATTACTTCCACAAAAAACAAGCGGTCGTGCGAATCTGCGGTATCTTTGATTTTGTCAATCGCTTCCATTGCGGTATTAATAGCGGTGTCATAACCAATCGTAAAATCGGTCCCATACAAATCATTGTCAATCGTTCCTGGCGTACCAACAATGGCAATGTCAGGATATTCTTGCATGAATACATGAGCGCCTGTAAACGTTCCATCGCCTCCAATCGCAACGATTCCTTCAATGCCATGCTTCTTAAGGTTGTCATAGGCCTTCTTCCGTCCAAGTACGGTTTTAAATTCATCGCTACGAGCCGAGCCGAGTATTGTGCCTCCTTTGTGCAAAATATAACTAACGGATTTAGAACTCATTGGAATAAAATCATCGTTAATCATTCCTTTGTAGCCTCTACGAATGCCAACCACTTCAATTTTATAATAAATGGCAGCACGAACAACCGCACGGATACAAGCATTCATACCAGGCGAATCGCCCCCAGAGGTGAAAACAGCTATTTTTTTCATAATGATTTAGGTTATAATGATAATGTTCATCTACTTACTTAGCGTAATATAAGTACAACAACGAAGACCTTGGATAGGTTTAATACCGTATTGGAAATGGCTTCTAATATAGTGCAAATCGGAAAAAAGTGCAATTTTTTTTGCAGATATAATATCAAAAAAAAAGCT
>CACVAQ010000402.1:2575-4324 GCA_902727865.1 uncultured Aureispira sp.
CTTGCGTTTTTAGTCAAAATTTGCTTGACCAATTTGCCTTGTAAATCGAAAATGCCTAAAGACACTTCAGATGAATTTTGAAGGTAATATTGTAGCATTGTCAAACCGTCCGATGGGTTTGGATAAGAAGTTAAGAACAAGCCCTCTTTGTTGACAGCAAGCGGTTCTTGTGAACCCGTTGGTACTTGTGTATTAAGCAAACTGTCGACATTAATCAGTTCATCTCCAGCTTGATAAGGCATGTATTGTAAATAAATGACAAACATTTCATCCGTGGTGTTCAGACCAAAACTTATGTTTTGGGGCGGATTGTTGGGGTTGAATGGATTATTGGTTGTATTGTCATAAATTGCCTTTCCATATAATTTGTAGCCCGCAGGTAATTTTTGCAAATGTTTAAAAACATAAAAGCCTTGCCAATCAAAATCCCATTTTGGAATATGGATCAATGGAATTTGATCATAAGGTGGCGAGTGATTCACCGCATAAACAATAAAACTTTGCCCTAACAAATGTGCATGTGGAAAAATACTAAATAAAGATAAATCGGTCGAGATGGGTAAATTAGCGTTAGGAAACCAAGCATCCACACTATCCACAGTATTGGCATTGATGTTAAAAGAGTAATTGTACAATACAGGGTTGCCTAAAACTTGACGAACAGCACTGGTTCCTTGTGGGTAAAAGTGGAAGTTAATTCGAGTACTATCTAAAGTTCCTTGGCTACCTTCGGGGTAATGCATGGCAAGGATAATTCTCGAATTTGCGGGTAGATTAATCCCCATTTTTAAAAAGCCGTCCACATTAGGAAATTGTGCAGGAGAACTACCTGGCGCAAAACCTGCAATTAGAGGCAAGTTCGTTGGTCCACCACAATTGTGGCTGGTCGTATCGGTGCCATAGGTATTGTTTTCGTCTATATAAGCCAATACATGATGCACAATCGACGCATCGCCAGGAATGACTTCAATCGCCTGAATGATTTCATTGGTAGCCCAGTTCGTTGGGATAGAAAAACAAACATAATCATCGTTCCCAAAGGTTGCTTTACTTACATAGTCTGGAATTCTGATGCTCATATCTGGTGTTCCTAATTGCCAGTTATTCGGATCATAAACAGGTGTTGCAGGAGTGTTGGCAGGGTTTCCTTGTGGAGCGCCTGCATTGACCCAGTTGTTTATGGTTGTAATTTCAGCAGCCGTTAAACTACGAACATGCGCGAATTCAGAATAGTTGTTGTTGGGTGACCAAGGGGGCATGTCTCCATTATTTACTTCTGTTTGAATCAAGGATGCCATCGAAGAAACATCGGTATAAGTCATTAACGAAAAAGGGGCAATGCCGCCCGCATGGTGACAAGATGTACAGTTGTCAAAAACAATTGGAGCAACATCGTCGGCATAGGTTTGAGCAGTGACTTGCCCTATGAATAGGCAAAAAAGGCTTAAAAATGAATAAATTATTTTCATAAAGTGATGTTTATTTGGTGATGTAAGATTGTATAGCAGAGTAATTTACAATTTTAAAAATGAAATCGCAAGTATCAAAAGTTAAAAACTTAGTCTTAAAATTAATATAAGATCGCTTCGAGATGTTAAAAAGATGTTATTAATAAAGGGAATAACAACAATAGACCAAGTTGAACGTATCCTTCCTTGCAGGTTCTAGGTTTTTTTTCGTAACTTTAATATTCTGATAAATGTAGATTTATATTCGCTTGAAAGAAAACTTATTAAATTGATTTATAGT
>CACVAQ010000402.1:4424-17036 GCA_902727865.1 uncultured Aureispira sp.
AACAACAATAGACCAAGTTGAACGTATCCTTCCTTGCAGGTTCTAGGTTTTTTTTCGTAACTTTAATATTCTGATAAATGTAGATTTATATTCGCTTGAAAGAAAACTTATTAAATTGATTTATAGTTATTTAGTAAGTTTTGTTTGAAAATAAAATATTACCAAACTAAGTAGTAGGACAAAATATGCCCCACTACATGAACGTAGTGAACTGCGTAAGCTTGGTACTCTGTACCAAAAGTATAGCCTAGCAGCGTTGCTAATTTTAAGGTTCGTTGTTTTTTGTCCATCTACCTACTTATTAATTTAATAACTAGTATAATATTTATAGTATGAAATTATTTGGCTTTTGCTTGTTACTATTAGGACTATTATCTTTTTCAGCTTGTAATCAAGGTCCTGCTTGTCCAGCTTATAATAGTGTACACAATAGTAAAGATTATGGGTATAATCCTAATAATGCCGACCGTGCTAAGGAAAACAATAAAGCGGATATAGCGGCAAAAAAGAAGGCCGCACTTGGACCAAAGTCCTCCAAAAGAGGTAGAACTTCTTTGTTTCCCAAAGGAATGGTTAAATAGCCACGCTATTGAAGACCAATAGAAGAAGCGATTTGTTTACGGCACGAAACTTTCCAAATTCTAGGAAAGTTCGAGCTAAGGCTAAGTAAACTGTTTTGAGCAGTTTGTTTGACCCTCTGTCGATTATGTACATTAGTGTACATTCGTTCTCTACTCCAATGGCGGTCACTAAGCGTAAATTTGATTTTTATTTGGACACATGGGCCATTTTTCCTCGTGTTTTAGGCAACTGGAAGAACCTGAGAATCACTTTGAGGCAGCAAGAACGTTGCGATAAGCCAATATAGAAGCCAATGAAATGCCGACCAAATCGCTTAAAATATCTCCAAAGTCAAAGGTTCTACTAGGGAAAAATAATTGTGTAAATTCTTCTATCAAAGCAAAGCAAAAAATAAGCACAGAGCCTGTTAATAACTTGATTCTAAATAGTTTAAAAGAGGCATGAGAAAGCGCATAATTTAAGAAAAAGGTTAAACCCGCAAAAATACAAATGTGCCCAATTTTATCTCCCCAAGGTATTTGCTGAACCAATTGAACAAAGGGATTGTCAATTCCTAAATCAGCTTGGACAATTATCCACAGGATAAAAATAAAAAATAACAAAATAGGTAGAAATCGTAATTTAGGCTTCTTGTTTGGAGCTTGTTTTTTTTGCTGAATGGGTTTCATAGCTTGGTCTATTTGTACTTTTTTGAGCGGATCAATTTCTAATCTAAAGCATTGTACAAGATGTATTTAGGATAGAGTAGTTGATGCAAAAAAATATAAAAAAACGTCTAAAAGTATTCGGTTACTTTTAGACGCTTTTTGTTTTTTATTAAAAAAAAGAAAGTCTCCTTAATCAGTATGTTCCATTTGAACAAATAGCGTAGCGATAGATTTGCCTTCTGCTTCTGCTTTAAAACTCATGACGCCATTTTTTGAGTTGTATTGGACCTCTTCATTAGACATCAATTGATCGCCTAAGACACGCTGCACCTTTTCTTGAAAACTGTAACGGTTGTTTTGTTTGCTGATCGATTTTTTGATGTCCTCCAAATTCAAGGGAAGCTTAGAGTAAATTACACAAAGGTAATCCGTTCCTATATTGCCATCCATTCTAATATGATGCTCTTCGCTAGGAATAGGAACACTACTTTTGCTGTAATTCAAGGAAGGGCTAACGCCTTTTTTATGCGGAAAAACTTGATAAATTGCATTGCTGTTATCAGCACCTAAAGCATAGACATAAGCAGGCTGGTCATTGTTTAAATAAATTCTAAAACGAGTGCCAGAACGATAGGCTTTATCCATTTCATAAACGTTATTTCCCTTAAGACTTGCCCTCATTTCTTGCCCAGAAGCTTCTTTCAATTGTAGAGAACCAGCCAATTGATTTTTTTCATCCTCTTTGGCAAGAGAAGGCATTTTGAACATCTCAACGGCTTGATAAATAAATTCAGCCGCATCTTCATATTTTATCCAAATATAGCCTTTGTCTGCCCAAGCCACACTCCAACTATTTTGTATTCTAAAAGCACCACCATCCTTTTCATCATCATAACCAATAATACACATCGCATGCCGCCCATGTGCGTGTCCTTGATCTCCAACAGCAAGATCAGTGCTTTCTTTGATCCAAGTAGGTCCTTTGCTGTAACAAAATGAGTTGGGGACATACATGGCAATAACGACAGGATTTCCCTCGTCGATACTTTTTTTAACCGCTAAAACCCGTTCTTTGGGTTTAGAAGGATTGGCAGCGTTCCAGAGCGTAGCATAGCCACTCATTTTATAAGCGGCTGCTTTTTTATAAATGCTTTTTGGAATATCCTCCTGTGGGCAATCTTCATTGTAGTCACTTAGTTTAGGAATTCCAATCGTCTTAATATTTTTAATACAATCCGATATAAAAGCGCCATTACAACTGGTTTTTGGGGTGGTCACACGATAAATAAAACCAGGCGAAAAGGCATTGTTATCAATCGTAGATTGTGCGTCCCAGCCTTGGCGTTGTGCCTCCAGGATAGTCCGTCCACAGTAACCCGCTGCCCAAGCAGTACAGGTGCCATATTTTCCTTGAGTTTTGACCGCAGGCGCGTATTTTTCCAAAGAGGCTTTGGTGTCTACAGACCGATAACTTTCTCTCGTTAACCTTGCTTTGATTGGAAGGTTGTCATAGTTAAGATCAGGACCTTCAGGAATCCCCATTCCAAATTTAAAATTATCAGGTTGCCCCCAAGCGTTGGCACTCATCAAAAAAGTAAGACCGATTAATGCTGCCTTGTATATCATATCGTTGTGTATATATTATTTAGTAGGCTATATAGGCAAAGTTAAAGCCAAATTATCGTTTTCTAAAAATAAAATTACCGCCTTCATCCCCCGTTTGTGGCATGACACCAAATTGTGGGATATGATTGTTTGGACTGTTGTAAATAACCGCTGGTTTCACCTTTGTATAAAGCGTTTCAGCAGAAAGACAACTGGTATCGTTTTCTTTTAATTTTTTAATCAAATACTTGAAGAACACACTATTGTCTGGAACAACGGTATTTGCTCCACTCGTCATCGCACGACGGCTCGGAATTTTTTCCATTTCAGCACAAGCAAACTCGGTCACATCTCGGTAGCCTCCTGTAAATATAGAACCACTAAAACAAGCATCTGCAATGATTAAAGTATGTTGTGTTTTTATACTGTTGACATAATCTCTTAGCTCTGAATTGGAGAACCATTTTAGGCGACTGTCTTTTCTTGCATCCGAAGGCAACCAATACCCAATTTCATTTTTAACCATGCCATGACCAGAGTAAAAAATCAATAATTGATCTTGTTTGGTCAAGCGTTCTTGTAAGTAGATTAGTTTTTCTAAAATCGCTTCTTTCGTTGGGTTTTTTAGAACATGAACATTACTCTTTTCAAAGGTATAGTCATTCACCAAAGTACTTTCCAGCAGTTCACAATCATCAATTGGTTTTTCTAAATCATTGATAGAGAAGTCGTCATAATTTTCGACCCCAATCAATAAGGCGTGATAATGTCCAGTACCACTTGATTTATATTCAATCACACGTTTCTCAGAACGAACACTACTGTGCGCTGTTTCGACGACAATTTCCAATTCATTTTTACCATTATTAAGCTTAACCGTTTCGTTCACACTTTCTGTACAGTCGGTATCAAGACCAAAACCTCTAGACGCAAACGTTTTTCCGTTGACATATAATTGAATACTTTTGATGTCAGCATTGGAATGGATACAAGCTTTTACGTTGTAGGTTGGTTCGGTACTAGAAACAAAAGCATTGTAAGGATAATCCCAAGTAATGGTTGGCTTTTCAATTTCGCCTTGTTTTTTAACTAATTTTTCCTTTTCTGTCCGATATTTCGAACCATTATTAGCATCAGAAGCAATTGCTTTGTCATAATCCGTAATAGCATCTTCAACATTCCCCAAACAAACTCTAGCTTTTGCACGGTCTGCGTAGTAATACCCTTTTTTCTCCTTAGCAACATTAATGGTGGCATTAAAATCACTCAAAGCTTCTCTGCAACGTCCTAAGCAATTATAAATCGCACCACGAGTATGGTAACTGTATTCGGTAGGGGCTAAGTTGATCGACTTATCGGCATCTGCCAAAGCACCCAAACACTGTCCACTAAGGTATTTAGCCCAGGCTCGATTGTTATAAGCAGTTGCATCCTTCGGATTTACTTTAAGCGCTTCGGTATAATGATAAATAGCAAGGTCTTGATTGTTATCCTTCGCTGCTGCCAAGCCTGCATTAAAAGACTCGTCAAACGACTTTGTTAAATCCCTTTCATAATTGAAAAGAATTGCCTTGATCCGTTTTTTACTATCCCAATGCTCTTGTATGAAATCTTTGGGGAAGTTACTCGAAACAATATACTGTTCACTTTTGCTAACGGTATATTCAGACATAACGACAATCCAAAGTCCTTCTCCATAAGCCAAAGAAGTCACATGTTTGCCTTCTTTATACTTTGCATTGACCCATTCCAGCGGGAATTCATTTCCCCAATTGTATACTTGCTTGTCATAATCTGCCCCTTTGGCTAGAATAGCAACCCATTCACCATTTCCAAAGGAAATATCAATGATGTCTTTTCCATCGTTCCATTTACCCAAGATAAATTCCTTGATTTCCTTGAAACTACCCCGCTTGCCCCAGCTCTCGTTGGTTAAGCCAGCACCTTTGGACATGACGACCACCCAAACATCAGCACCATAGGCTACTTTAGTAATGTCAAAACCTTCTTTCCATTTTTTTTCTACCCATTCTCCAGGAAATTTTTTGTCTTTGAAATAAGCTTGCTGTGTATAAGCAGTACTACTTGTGACAACATACCATTCTCCATTACCATACGTAAGGTCTGTGATATATTGCCCTTTGTCCCATTGTGTTTTTATAAATGTCGCTGGAAATTTAGGACTATTATCATAGGTCTGAGAATAATTTCCTTCCATCATGACAGCACACCAATTGTTGTTTTGTGCTTGAGTAGTTGCTAATCCTAAGAGAAACAAGATGGGAAGCATTAGAAAAAGTTTCGTTTTCATAGAGTGTAGATGTTTTGGAGATTATTTAGAAGGTTGGACTAGAGCATCCATGAGAATAATTCCCAATTATTCAATGTCATTCGTTTGGGAACAAAATATTAGATTTGTAACCAGCTAATAAGGTCTGTATAATTTACTAAATAACTGTAGATCAATATAGTAAAATGATAATTTTTTGTTTCAAGGCTTTTAAATTTACCGAAGGATTATAATATATTGTAACAACCTAGAACTATGCCAACCTAGCTGTATTTTTTTAGTGAATCGCTTTTTGTGTAAATTTGAACCAATAGTATTTTAAATAAACTTCCTTTAGATTAGATTTATTATATTTTTGTAAGTTAAAGAAGGATTCTTTCGGTCAAGACTGCTTTTTTAGCAAAGAGAAACTTGGTTGCCGTTCCACAATAAAGAGGTTTAAACGTTGTTCTAAAAGCATTCATTTTTTATAAAGATTGAACTATATCCTTACTTTGTGCCCCTTTGTTCATACGAGCCGTCGCTTTGTTAGTTCCTAAGCTCCTGAGCGCTATGCTTTAGTTCGCTTAGTTCGGGTTCTATGAAAATATAAAAAAGCACCTTGCTGATAATCAAACTAATACGATTTAGCTACGCTGAGCCTTTGGGTTTTCAACGGAGTAATGTAAAAGTATAAAAAGTAAATTGAATCAATGAAAATGACACCAGAATATATTGAAGAATATGCACGACGACATTCCAAGGTTTATGAATCAGAGGTTCTAAATCGATTAGAACGGAAAACGCATTTGGAAGTAATGCGCCCTCAAATGCTATCAGGCTATTTACAAGGGCAATTTTTAGCTTTTTTTAGTAGAATGAAAAAGCCTAAGAGGATTTTAGAGATCGGAACCTACACGGGCTACTCTGCAATTTGCTTGGCACAAGGTTTAGCCGAAAACGGCATCTTGCATACCATAGATGTTAATAAAGAATTGGAAGCTATTGCGACCCAATTTATTGAAGAAGCGGGATTAGTAGACTCGATTCAACAACACCAAGGAGACGCTATGACGATTGTTCCAAACTTGGATGAAAATTGGGATTTGGTCTTTTTGGATGCCGATAAAATTAATTACACAAATTATTATGATTTATTAGTGCCTAATTTGAAAATAGGCGCAGTTATTGTGGCAGATAATGTATTATGGCATGGCAAGGTGCCTGAAGGTAGCCGAGAAAAAAGAGCTGCTGCACTAGCCCTGTTTAATGAAAAAGTAACAAATGATCCTCGTGTAAATAATATCTTGCTTCCCCTGCGAGATGGTCTTATGTTAATTGAAGTAATTTAAGCTGTTGGAAATTAAATGAATAGAATGTGTTAAACAATAAAATTAGCTTTGAGAATACAGTTAAGTCGCTTCTTCTAAAGGAGTAGGAAGTGGGTTTTTGTCTCTTTTACGCTAAGAAGCACAAAAAGTACTGTGTTTTATGGCATTTTTTTTGTATTTTTGGGCGTTTTACTGTGATTATTAAGTATAAATAATTATATTAAGTAAACTGTAAAAGCACTAAAATGGACTTATACTTTTTATGTATTCAGCAAAGGCTTATTCTTACGATTTTAATTGAATAATGAATCAATTGAGTGTGTTTTTTATGTGCAATTAGTGCCTGTGTTTTTGTGAAAAACAGTGGTGTTAATTCAGCTTTAATAGAGCCGTATTTTAGCCTAAAAAAACAACTTGAAATTGATTGTAAATAAAGTTCAAAGTACTTATCAATCAAGTTAATATGTAAAACTCAGATATATGTTGGGTGTTCAAATTAATTCGATGCTTTTTAGTTGAAAATGACTCTTAAAAGCTGGTTTTTAATTGCTTTTTGTGCTTTGATGAAATATAAAGGCTTATTTTTTTTTGATTCCGCAAAACTTCTTTAGTTTTGTGGACAAACTTAGCAAAATATTATATTAGGATGACATTGAGATTAATTTTATTATTAACAATTCCCATATTGCTTGTTAACAGTATAGCTATAGCAGCCCCGGCAGCTCCAAGCAATTTGTTAACCTTAGAAGGGTACGCACCCTTAGCAGAAAAATATATAAGGGAACACTATAGCTTGGCTGTTGCAGAAATGGAACGAACTTCTATTCCTGCAAGTATCACATTAGCTCAAGGAATGCTAGAATCTGGATACGGAACAAGTGAATTGGCAAAAAAATCCAACAATCACTTTGGCATTAAGTGTCATAAGGGATGGGTAGGTGAAACGTATACGCATAGAAGTAGTGAAAATGCAAATGGTTCGACCATTGCAAGAACATCTTGTTTCCGTTCTTATGGAACGGTTGAAGAGTCTTATGCAGACCACTCTGACTTTTTGGCTTCACGTTCGAACTACTCTGAATTATTCTTAGCCAATACAACAGATTATAAGTTCTGGGCAGAAGGATTGTTAAAAGGTGGTTATGCAACCGATCCTACTTATGCAAAAAAGCTAATGACAACTATAAAGAACTATAGTTTGAATAAATACGACAAACACACTAATACTATATTAGCATTTAATAACTCAACTGAAGAATTAGAATATAAAGAAGATCTACAAGCACTAAAAAGCAGAATTCAGACCTTAGAGTCTATCTTGTCTCAGACAGAATTATATAAGTTAGAACTAAAAGAATGTTTGAGCGGGAAACAACAAGAAGTAACTAGCCTTAAAATCAAACAAGCAGATTTAAAGAAACAGCTAAACGAGAAAATTTCTATTCTTGATAATAACCTTGCTATACAATATGATATGATTGCAAATTTGCAAAGCAGATTGGAACGTGTCGAAAATATTCAGCAAGATATGATCAAGTCAGATCCTTTAATGGGGTATTTTAATGCCGATGGTACACCTAAAAACCAAGTGCACATATTCCCTGTTCGTCAAATTAACAATGAAGGGATTTTCTACCAAAGTGGTCGAAAAGCAACAGTTGCTTCTGAGGACAGAAATTTATTTGAAATTGCGCAAGAGTACAATATTTCTTTTAAAGAATTATTGAAGTACAACGATTTGGAAGATGATTCTGATTTGCCAGAAGGACATTATGTATTTATTGAGTCTAAAGCAAATTATGTGAAAAACCAAACGGCACCTCATCAAGTGGCTATTGGCGAAACAATGCATACCATTTCTCAACGGTATGGAATTAAAGCATCAAAATTGTATCAACGCAATCATTTGAAAAAAGGAGAGGAGCCTAAAACGGGAGAATTTATCTTCTTGAACAAAACAAGTGATAAACAACCTAATTTAAAACAAGTGACGACTCAATCAAACTTTGATTCGAAGTTTGGTGGTGGTGGGACTAGAGGAAAATAGTCTAAACGAAACTATAAACAATCGTAAAAAAAAGATGCAAAGCTATAGTTTTGCATCTTTTTTTTATATTTTAACTAAACTCAAATACCTGTATAGTATAGCTAAAACGTTCTGTTTTTATAAAAATTAAGCTCATAGCGCCCTGTTTTTGTATAAAACTAGGGTCTGCTGGTATTTCTGGGGATTATTTAGGTATATTTTTTGATTTAAACAATTAGTACTTACTAAATAGATGGATGTTAATTACAAAAGAAATATCACTATTTAAAGGCTATTATTATTAGGTGAAACCTATCAATTGCATGCAAAAAAAAACATATTTTATCATAGCTATTATAGCTAGTTTATCGAACTTGATCTTTGCTCAAGGCTTAGATAAAGGAGAGTTAACTGTTGATGAATACATCAGTAAATTTAAAGATATAGCCATTCAAGAAATGGAACGTAGTGGTATTCCTGCAAGTATTACACTAGCTCAAGGTATTCATGAATCTGCGTATGGAAACAGCCAATTAGCAAAATCTTCCAACAATCATTTTGGAATTAAATGTACCAAAGATTGGGAAGGAGGCAAGAAGTACAAGTGGGATGATGAGGCCCGAAAATCTTGTTTTAGAGTCTATGTTTCTGCGGATGATTCGTATGTCGATCACACCGACTTTTTATTAAATCGAAAGCATTATGCTTTCTTGTTTGATTATGAAAGGAGCGATTATAAACGATGGGCAAAAGGGCTAAGAAAAGCAGGTTATGCAACCGATCCTAAATATCCTGACAAATTAATTGCGACCATTGAAAAGTATAAATTAGAGGCATACGATAAGTCAACAGGTCTATTAACGTATGATACTACAAAGGTTAAAAACCCTAAGGAATTGCCTATTTATGCGGCATCGGGTACGTTCAGGTCAAAACCTAGATCTTTTCTCTTTAAATCTTATAAACCTGGTTTTTTTAGAATAAATGGCGCTTCTTATGCTATTTCTAGAAAGGGCGAATCGGCTTTAGCTTTTGCCAAACGATTCGGAATTCCGTATAAGCGCTTTTTGAAGTTTAATGACTTGGAAGATGGAGATGAATTAATAGATTATCAGCCTGCTTATATTCAACCCAAAAGAACGGTTTACAAAGGAGAGGAAAATTTCTATACTGTGAAGCGAGATATTACAATGTATGAAATTGCTCAAGAGTTTGGAGTAACTTTATCAAGTTTATTGGAGTTCAATCTTTTGGAAAAAGGGGAAGAGCCAGAGAATGGGCAGTTCATTTTTCTAAAAGAAAAAACAGACACTAAACCTAAGCTTAGAGCAAAGAGTCATGTTGATTTATTGCCATCGCCTTATATTGATGATGAGAAATCTGAAAATTTGAAATCGCCTGTAACAGCAACAAAAAATCAAGCTAGTAAGGTTGTTATTCCTAAAGTAGAGCGCCCTAAACCGCAAGAACTAGAGGTCAATACGCCAACTTATGATAAGACGGTTTATGCTGATACGGCAAAAATTAATACATCAAAATCTAAGGATAAAACATTCTTGAATGTAAAGGTTGTCAAGGGAGGAAGTTCTAAGACTACGACGACTAATAATACTAATAATACGTCATCTAATACTGTTATTCGACGTACTAGACCCCTTACAACAACAACAACAACAACAACAACAACTACTACTACTACAAATAAAACAAATCCTAATGCGATCTTTCCATCGTCAACTACAAACAATAGTTCTACGAACGCGAATAAGACAACGAACAATAGCAGTACAACAAATACAGCTGTAAATCGCACAGGAAACACAACAACGACTACCACAACAACGCTCCCCGTTTATAATGGAACGAATACGACGAATTACGGGAGTACAAAAGATTATAAAGCTGGGGGCACTTCTACCAACACAACAACAACTCCTGTAATACCAGCTGTGAAAACGGGTACTAGATTTATTAATCATGTGGTTAAGGAAGGAGAAACGCTTTATAGATTGCATAAAAACTATAATGTTTCTTTAGAATCTATTCAGGAGATTAATAGTTTGACAAGTACCGTATTAAGTGTCGGTAGTACCATAAAAATTCCTGTTAAATAATTAATAAAAATAAGCGAAATCGAAGTATTGGAATGATGTTGGAATTGTAAAAAGCATTAATGTGGTTTTTAGCTTACCAGTTGTTTGTTATAAATAGCAAAATGAGTACAACTATAGTATTTCATCATCTAAATGAAGTATGCTTCTTAAGAAGAAACACGCATTTATATTTTTAATTAAATGACCAAAATTACTTGAAACTATTTCAGGAATTTTATAAAAATATCCTTTGAGGATGAAGAACTATAGCACCTTTATTGTTGGTACAATTTGCTCTATTTTATGGGTTAGCCTAGCAAATGGACAGAATGAAAGCAAGCCTTTTATCGACATTCATGTCAATACGAGTAAAAAACCCTTTAATTCACGTTCTATAGGACTTCAATATGGTTTGTGGGAGCCTATGTTTCATGAGTGTGGGTATGAGGATCAGCGTTCTAAAACTGCGATGCAAAATGTCGGGATGGTTGTTCCCAAACAATCACAATCGCATTTAGAAGCCTTGGTGAAAGGTAATACTCGTATTGCTTGCTTAAATTTGTCCCCAATTGAACAGCCTTTTATTGGAACAAATAGTGCCTTAACGGACAAGAACAAGAAAATGACTATTTCTTGTGTTTCTGGTGTCAATGCAAATCAATTGTTTCTTCGACGTAAGGAGATCGATTATTTTAAGGATTTGGTAGAGAATCTTAGCTTTATTGAGCGTTTTGAAGGCAAGCCTTATATGATTAATGGCTTTGAATACCAATTTTCTTTAATTCGGAGCCAACAGGAGTTAGAGGATGTCGCTCAAAATAAGAATCGAGTAGGCATGGTCTTGACCATAGAAGGCGGACATGCTCTGGGGCATTCAATCTATATCAATGATGGTATTACAAACCTTGAAGAGTATGAAACATTAGTACTGGAGAATGTAGAACGCCTGAAAGGGGCTCGGCCTTTGATCGATGGATCTGATATTTATTTAGATGTTCCGATTCTTTGGATCTCTTTAGCCAAAAGTTACATTAATGGTCTTGGAGGAAATGCAAACTCGTTGAACAAAGCACAACAGGGCGTTTATGCTAAACCAGACGGCTTGAACACAAAAGAAACAAAATTAGGAATAGAAGTTATGGAACGCCTAATTTCGAAAGAAAAAGGCCGTCGAATTTTGGTTGACATCAAGCACATGAGTTTGGATTTTAGAACACGATATTATAAAACAATAGAACGTTCGGAAATTTTAGGAGATGGTATTCCTATCATTTGTAGTCATTGTGGAATTAGTGGTTTGCCAAAGAAAAATCCTTTGTATAGAAAGCGAGATGAGGATTCTAAAAACAATAATTATTATCTAAATCATTGGCAACAGAATTTATCCTCGGAGGATCTTGACAGAATTTTCTTATCTAAAGGGCTTATTGGAATCACATTGGATAAGACTGTTTTGGGTGGACAAACGGCCTTGACTCAAATTAATGAGACACTGAAAAATACCGTTCAAAAACGAGAGGCTTGTGTGAAATTATTAATGGCGAATATATTTACGGTGATTAAAACCATCAATGATGCCGCCGCTTGGGATCACATTGCTATCGGTTCAGATTTTGATGAAATGTCAGAGCCTTTAGATCCTTATCAAACATCGGAGGATTTGCCACAGTTGGCGGTTGATATTCAACGGTTCCTAGAACGCCCTGAGGCGATTAACGATTTGTTTTCCGAGGAAGAAATTAGAGAACTGATGTTTGATTTAACTCCAACAGAAATTACAAGTAAAATTATGAGCTTAAATGCTTATAATTTTATTAGTCGCCATATTGGTAATATAGATAAGTAAGTAAGTAGGGTATCAGGTACTTTCAAAGTGCCTGATACCCTACTTCATTACTTCGTGGAAAACCCGAACTAAGCGTAGCGCTCATGAACGTAGTGAACTAATCCCACGAAGTATTACTACTTACAACTTCCGTTTAAATAAGTCTTCTAATGCAGGGATCAAATCTGAAAACTGAAAAGTATGTTGCATTTCCTGCAAGGCTTTTGGAATGGC
>CACVAQ010000403.1 GCA_902727865.1 uncultured Aureispira sp.
AATCAAAGCGAAGCACTCATGCAATAAACTAATACGATTTAGCTACGCTGAGCCTTCGGGTTTTCAACGGAGTAATGCTATTTTTTAATGGCACTAATAATGTCTTGATTAAGGATATCGCTTTCAATTTCACCATCTTTCAATCGAATAATTCGATGGGCGTGTTCTGCAATATCAGGCTCATGCGTGACCAAAATAACGGTATTCCCATTGTTGTGAATTTCTTCAAACAAAGCCATAATTTCAATTGACGTTTTGGAATCTAAGTTTCCCGTTGGCTCATCCGCCAAAATAATCGAAGGATCGTTCACCAAAGCCCTAGCGACCGCTACCCGTTGCCGCTGTCCTCCTGACAATTCATTGGGTTTGTGATGTACTCGATCTCCCAAGCCAACCGACTCTAAAACCTTTTGGGCTTTAGCCAAACGCGTTGATTTTTTCATTCCAGAATACACCAAAGGCAGGGCGACATTTTCTAGAGAAGACAAACGAGGAATTAAGTTAAAGGTTTGAAAAACAAAGCCAATTTCTTTGTTTCGAATCTCCGCCAACTCGTCGTCTATCAAGGTAGACACATTCTGTTCGTTGAGCAAATAGAGCCCCGAAGAAGGCGTATCTAAGCAGCCCAACATGTTCATCAAGGTTGATTTACCAGAACCAGACGGCCCCATTAAAGCAACATATTCATTTCGCTTAATATTTAAGGTAACGCCTCTAAGTGCATGCACGACTTGCTCCCCCATTTGGTAGCTTTTCTTAACATCTTGGATGTCTATGACTGGTTTCATCTTATTTTTGTTTAGTAACAAATTCTAAAGAAACAGAGTTGATACAATAACGAACGCCTGTAGGAGGAGGACCATCCTTGAAAATATGCCCTAAGTGACTGTCACAAGCCGAGCAAACCAACTCTACCCGTGTCATTCCATGACTGTGATCTGCTTTGTGTATAATATTTGCCGTTTCCAACTCTCCCCAAAAAGAAGGCCAGCCACAACCAGAATGATACTTATTGGTCGAGTCAAACAAAGGTGTTTTACAAGCATTACACAAGTAAGTTCCTTCTGTTTCGTTGTCACAATATGCGCCCGTAAACGGACGCTCTGTAGACGCTTCCCTCAAAACTTTATATTCTAAGTCAGAAAGTTGTGCTTTCCATTCTGCTTCTGTTTTTTCTATCTTTTTCATTATTTGTCGTTTTCTGTTTTTTCATAATAATAATTATTATAACAACAAAAAGTAATAATCGTTCTATTCTAAACAACTTCTATGCGAAAGATACGATTGTATCTTTAGATATTGGTCACAAAATCGACAAAAACCATGGAACAATTAGACGAACACCTCCGTCCGCTGTCTTTCTACTGCTCGAGTAGGCTTTCTTTACAAGATAAGCGTTAATTCTTTTTAAATTAACCTTCTAGACTAAACAAATTTGCTCTAAAAGCATTATTTTTGTATAGCATCTCTATTCAATTTAAACCATTTCAATGAAAATCATATCTGCACTGAGCATTTTCTTTATGCTATTTCTCTTAGTAAGTGCCTGTGAAAAAGAATTTTTCCCAGAAACAACCTATGATGGACCAGAATTGGTCGTCGAAGGCTATATTACAAAAGGACCAGGGGCATTGCCCCCCTACGTCATTCTAACCAAGAGTATTGAATATTCTTCTAGTATTGGCAGCGATATTTTGTCGGATATATTTGTACACGATGCCGAAGTGAGTATTTCGGATGGGAATAATAAAGTCCAATTACAAGAGCTCTGCGTGAGCGATCTACAAGCCCTGCCCCCTTTTTTGAGAGATGCAATTCTTCAAGCCATTGGGATTCCCAATATTAATTTTGATTCCACCGCTTTTGATATTTGTATTTACACCGATCTTTTAGGGATTGTGGGTTTTGGGATTGATGTTCGAGAAGGAGGAAAATATGATTTGGAAATTAAAGCAGCTAATTTTAATACCGTAACAGCGACCACAACGATTCCTTATGTCGTTTCCATTGATTCTCTAACGTATAGAAATCATCCTAGTTATCCTTCCAACGACTCCTTGGTAGAAGTCGTGGCACATTTTAAAGACCCAATTGGTCCAAATTATTACAGAGGTTTTTCTCAGCGCAACGACGAGTCCTTTTATCCTTCGAGTACGCAAGGAACAAATGGTTCGGTGAGTGATGATAATATTTTTGAGGGACAAAATTTTAGTTTTGGTGTCATTCGAGGGCAAGATGCTTTTAGTGATTTTGACTTTGATTCCTTTGGCTATTTCTGGAGAGGCGATACGGTTGTTTTTCGAGCGGCTAACCTTGATTATGCTCATTTTAGATTCTGGCAAACCTTAGAATACAATACAGGTTCACAAGGTCCTTTTGGAACGTATACTCGCATTCAATCCAATATCGAAGGTGGTTTAGGTGTTTGGGGCGGTCTTGTTTACGATGAATACACCTTGACGATTCCCGAATAAGAGGGAGAATAATCACAGCGTTTTTCTAAAAGCTTCTCTAAAATCCTTAATTTTGCGCCTACAAAAATCAAGGAAATGAAATGCTACTCCATTCTACTCTTAGTCTATCTTACAACGTCACTCTATGCCCAACAAGACAGCATTTGGCTCGATCATAGCGACACGATTGTCTTAGAAAAAAGTCGGCTCCCCGCCTTTGGATTGGGACATAATACAACGCATTTGGGAGCAGCTGTTTTAAAAAACTATAGTACTCGAAACTTAGCTCAGGTACTCCAATTAGAAAGTACGTTTTTTGTTAAAAACTATGGACCAAGTGGCATTAGTAGCCTTTCTGGGCGTGGTGGTGGTGCGAGTCATACCGCTGTTTTGTGGGAAGGGTTTAACATTCAAAGTCCGATGTTGGGACAGGCGGATATTTCTTTGTTGCCAACCATTTTTGTAGATTATGTTGACATTCAATATGGTGGAGAATCTGCCTTATTTGGCAACAGTTCAATTGGTGGCGCCTTGCATTTGGGCACAAAATCTAAATTTGGAAAAGGCTGGCATTTTGAAGGGAATATACATGGAGGAAGCTATGAAGACCTTGGGCAACAGCTCAAACTGACCTACAGCAACGCTTGGTATGCTGGCAGTGTGCGTTCTTTTTATCATAATGCTAAAAACAATTATCTATTCAAAGATGTTAATGCCTTTGGTTTCCCAAAACCCATCAAAGCACAAAGTAATGCTCGGTTGCAGCAATGGGGGCTTTTTCAGGAACATCAATTTAAGGTAAAAAAACATCAATTTGGGCTCAAAGCTTGGTATCAAGATAGCAAACGCCAGATTCCTCCTCCTCTATTACTTAGTACGAGCAATGACGTTCAAAAAGATGAATCGCTTCGCTTAGTAGCACATTGGAAAACCTATTTTGGTACACAAATTTGGAAAGCACGTTCGGCTCTATTTTTAGAGTCCTTGCACTTCCAAAGTGATGCGGTGAATGCGCTAAGTAGGATTTTAAGTTCCATTACAGAGCTTGAAAACAAATGGTATCTAAACGATTTTCATCATTTTAATGTTGGACTAAACTACAGCTTCTTCAAAGCCATTTCGGGAGGCTATGCCCAAGATCCTCAGCAACATCGTTTGGCCATTTTCGGAGCGTATAAACTAACCAGCCCTCAAAAAAAATGGCAAGGAACCTTTTCGATCAGAGAAGAAATGGTTCAGGGAAAATTCATCACGCCTGCTGCTTCTTTAGGTGCGGTATGGACATTCTACGAGCAGTTTCAGTTCAATGTACATCTATCCCATAACTATCGACTCCCCACCTTTAATGACTTGTATTGGAATACCTTAGGCAATCCTAATTTAAAGCCTGAATACAGTTGGAATAGCGAATTGGGCATTAGCCTTCCCTTACTATTTAAAAAATACAGTCTAAAAACGACCTTAACGGGGTTCTGTAACCTAATCAACGATTGGATTTTATGGTCGCCCAATACGGCTGGTTTGTGGCGTCCAAGCAATATAGAACAAGTCTGGGCTAGAGGGCTAGAATTGAACCTTCAAGGAAAAATAAAATGGAAAAAATGGCAGCTAAAAACAGGGCTAAACTACGCCTTCACCAAAAGTACTAGAACCAAAGGCGCTGCCCCTGCTACCCTTGGCAAACAACTCATTTATACGCCCGAACACAATGCCAACATACACGTACAAATTCAATACCGTCAAACGAGTTTGCTCTATCAGCACAGTTTAACTTCTTTGCGTTTTGTTGATAATGCCAATACGGAAATATTGCCCTTGTTTCATGTCGGTCATCTTCGTTTGAGCCAAGCGATTCCCTTGGAAAAGGCTGCGGCTAGTTTCTACCTTCAAATTAATAATTTATTTGGGGCAGATTATCAAGTCGTTAGTAATCGGGCGATGCCTTGGCAGTTGTTTGAATTGGGGTTTGGGCTTCGCTTGTAAGGCGTGATTGGCTGCATTGATACCATTAGAAAATGGTTGGGTTAGAAACATTTTTCACTCCTTTTATCACAAAAAAAAGTAAGAAACAAACCTATCATTCAAAGACTTCTCTTAAATATTTTTTAGAAAACAAGGCAATAATTAGTACCTTAGAGTCACTAATTCATTCCACAAAATAACGATAACAAAACCTATTACCCAATAATTATGAAAGCATTAATTTGTGAAGGAGGAGGATTTAAAACAGCTTTTACCGCAGGAGTATTAGATGCGTGGATTTCTGCCCAATATGCTCCCTTCGATATTTTTTTAGGCGTGTCAGGCGGGGCAGCGGTTATGGCTTGTTATACCGTAGAGCAATATAAACGAGGATGGGAGTTGGTCTCCGAACTTCATTCCGATTCTTCTCTTACCAGTTTTAGTCGTTTTGTAAAAGGAGGCTACTTTTTAGAACTTGATTTAATAGACTATATCTGGGATCGAATTACGCCCTTTGATAAAGAAAAAGCGACTCAACTTGTTCAAAACAAAATCGTCGAATTTGCCTGTACGGATCTACACGCTGGAGTACCCATTTTTATTCGTCCTGCCCAAGGGAGCGATTGGAAGCGGTATTTACGGGCAACGTCAACCTTGCCCTATGTTTCGGAATGTCCACTGGTTATAGACGAACAAGAATTAGTAGATGGTGTTTTTGCTGCGCCCATTCCTGTTCAGCGAGCCATAGAACTAGGAGCTACTGACATTACGGTCATTCGGACAAATTCAGATAGCAATACTTGGGGCACTCGTCGGAGTAAAATGATGTCCAACTACTTGCTAAAAAATAACTTCCCAGCCATTAATCAATTGATGCAAAAGGAAGACGAAGTGTATAAGCAAGTTGCGGATTTAATTAAAAGCCCTCCTAAGGGTGTTTCTATACAAACAATTGTCCCCCAAGCAATGCAAAGCAAAGTCTTAAGCACGAAAGCAGAGGCTTTAAAAATGGATTATAGAGCAGGATTAGAAGATGGATTAGATTTTTTAAGAAGGGCGCGCTAAATTTGCCTATACACGAACCGTATCTGTTCAGGTTACTACTCAAAACGGGCAACATCTATCCTATTGAGGAGAAGAATGAAGCGAGCAACCCTCCCCTTCAAAAATACCTATAATAAGCAACGCCTTGCCCTTTTTAGTCCTATTCCTCTGGGTAATCAATAGGCCCTTTGTAGCTGCCTGCCCAGCCAATCAATACAGGCTCTAATTTTTTCATTCTTGTCACTTCTCCTGCTTTCAAATGTACGTGTACGCCTCGTAAATCGATGTATTCCAATTCTTTTAATTTGCTAATTTCAGGGGCAATTTTTTTAATTGGATTTGCATCCAGAAAAAGGTATTTTAGGTGAACAAGTTTCTGTATTTCTTTAGGAATACTTGCGATTTTATTACTTGATAGACTAAGAAGTTCTAGGTCTGTAAACTCAAAAATAACTTTGGGGACTTTTGTTAAATCTCTATTCGCTAAAATTAACTTTTTACCATTTTTTAGATCAGCTAAAATAGGTCTCAGTTCATTATCATCGAGTTCACTGACTAAATAGTTTAGTCCAAGACCGCATTTTTTAAAGATAAATAGAGCGATTTTGTTTGCGTCGAGTATGTTGCCTTTGCATAACTTCACAAGATTAGATTTCATCTTGCTACTACCAACTATGTTCCGACGGCTTTTCATTCCCGCATTAATTTCAGGAATATTAATTCGATCTAGAAAGGCTTCAACAGTATGACGGTTTTCCCAAACACTATGGTGTTTCTGCTTATACTGAGGTGCTCCAAGTTCTTTTGCAATAACATACATTGCAAAAAAATCACTGGCAAAATATTCTAAAACCGTCGTATCCTCTGTCCCTTCCAAAATTTGAAAAGCAACTTGAATATCAGCGCTGTTCGAACTGCTCAATAAACTAGATAAATTGTCTAATTCTTCTTTCTTAAACGTCATTATAATGTTAATTTTTTCTATTACGAATAGCCACTTGAATGGTGTAACATATCGGCGTGTATACCCTGTGAATCCTGAAAGATAAAAAGAATCAATACCCAACAAAAACAAAATCGTAGATTTTACTCATAAACTCTTCTCCAAGTCGAAGTAAAATTTTCAATATTCATAAAAAAACAAAGCAGCCAAAAGTACGAGCATAAATTTCAGTAGTGGATTTAGCTTATTTCTTAAACAAAGAAAGTCCCTCAAAAAAGTTTTTTTTGAGGGACTTCGTTTATCCTATAGCTTGCACCAAGCTCTTACTTACAAAGAATTAGGCAAGAACGTTTTATTTTTGCGCAACGAAACCTTAACATACTGCTTAGCAGGTAATTTTAAGTTTTTATCTGTTGCTTTTTCTACACTAGTAGCTGTTTCAATTTGAGCCAAAGAATACTCTTTAGGACCCGCTCTATAAACACCAACTAAACGATTTAGCACATCGCCCATGACAGCAGAAAAATCTTCCGCAGCAATCAAATCTGCGGCACCGTCAATTTCCTCTACCGTATGGCAAACAACATCTAAAACAAGTTCTCTTCTTTTGATTTTGTTCTGAACATCTTTCGGAAGGTTTGTCCACCAATATTGTAAGGTTTTAATATTATCATTGGTGACATTTTTTTCTCTAAGAAAAATATCGGCTGTAAATTCTTGTAATTTAACAGGAACTTGCTTTACCAAACGAATGTTTGTAGCGTGCTCCCCTTGTTGTGGATTTTTTTGACCGTCAATCAAAGTCGTACTAACCGTATATTTCATTTCTGTTTGAGCACCAATAATCTGTTCTAAGGTTTCGCCAGTATTTTCTATTTGCGAATCATTTAAGCTAGGATTGATGTCTTTTTTGTCGTTGGTACGAATATTAGAAACAACTTCAATATCAATTTCATTCGACTTGATTTGAGATTGTAAGGGTTCTGGCAAGCTGTCCCACCAAGATTCCAACTCTTTGACATTTGCATCAGACAATTTGGCTTGTTTTTGTTCGTATTTAACACGAACCAAACGGATTTCATGCTCTTGCATTGGAACCGAAATGGTCATTTCTTCATCCGTCAAAGCGGCTAAAGGCGTATTTTCAACTGCTGTCTGTGTTGTATTGACCACACTATCACTATCATTAGTAACGACTTGTGCAGCATCATTTGTACAGCCGATTAGCAAGCTTGCTAAAAAGAAAGTCAAGATGATGTTATATATAAGTGTGTTTTTCATAATTTCTTATTAATAGTTATCAATAATACAGCAAAAATATTGCCAAAACCACTATCCTTTTAACAAACTTTTAACAGCATTTGCTGGATGAATCAACGCTCCTGTTGCCTTCGTATTACGTGTTTCTAGCCCTGTTTGTTTCAATATCTTATAAGCTTGTTGTGTCGTCAAATTAGGTCGAATAGATTTCATCAGCCCTAACAAGCCTGCTACATAAGGCGTTGCCATAGATGTTCCGTTAAAATACTCGTATTTATTATTTGGAATCGTAGAGTAAATATCTACTCCAGGAGCAGCAATTCCCATTTTCAACCCACTAACATCATTACTAAACGCTGCTTTTTCCAAACTTGGCGCTAAAGCAGCCACCGTAATCACGCCATCTACAGAAGCAGGCGCCCGTTTTCTGGCATCAATATTTTCGTTTCCAGCAGCAACCACTACAATTGCGCCTTTCTTATTTGCATATTGAACCGCTTGCTTGTAGGCACGTTGCGATTGCGCTGTAGACGGCCCTCCAAGAGACATCGACAACACATCTGCGCCATTATCAGCCGCCAACAACATCCCATTAATAATGATGCGTTGCGATGTATTTCCATATTTACCAAACACCTTCACACTCGTCACTTCCACAAAGTCACTGGTCGGAGCAAAAGAAGCAATTCCAATTCCATTGTTCGAAACCGCAGCGGCAATTCCTGCGCAATGCGTTCCATGACCATGAGAATCTGTATTATGTTCACTAGAAATAGAGACAAAGTTCGTGTTCAAATCTTCGTGTTTGTAATCCACTCCTGTATCAATAATCGCAATTTTTGCCTTTTTCTTAGGCTGTACTTTTTCAGTCGCCAACAAAGCATACAAGGCTTCTACTTCCATTGCATCATGTCCCCATACTTTTCCTAGGTCAGGGTCATTCGCTGTATACCGTTTTTTGCGATTGGGTGTATTTTCACTAATGGTCTCTACTGGATCTAAAGACAAAATTTCATTGGCTTCAATGTGGTCAATTAAATTACTTGCTTTAAAGTCAGCTACAATAGCAGTATAATTTTGCATTTGCTCGGCAGGAATATTCACCGCATAATAGTCGTCTAAATCGGTGCTAGCATTATCTTTTAAAGCAAAAGCAGGTTCTAATTTCAAGTCGTATTTATTGATCACATGCTGCAACTCTGACAATTGATGTCCGTTACTAACTTCTACTAACAACTCACTATCAGGATCTAAGCCATCTATATTAGAAGATGTTTCAAGGCTATTGCTGGTGGATTCTGTATTTGCAAATGGAAACCAATCAATGCCTTTTACACCACAATAATACCCTAGCGTCATTAAAATCAACATTGGGATAAAAATAATTTTGCTACTGCTAAAGGTATTTAGAAAAAAGCCTGCTCCAAAAAGAAACCCAACATTCAGGGCCAAAGTAGACCAAGAGACCACACCAGGCATAAAAACAGCCGTGCCTAAATAAAGTCCAAAAGAGCCTAAAAACAATTTTCCAAAAACACCTCTCAGCTCTTTATTCTCCTTGAACAAAAACCAAAGAGAGAGAGCAACAAAGGAGGCTAAAAATATAATTAATGTCAGCATACTTATCCTGTTAAGTTGTGTAGTTCATTTATTAATGCCTTTTTTATCAAAAGGTTACCTTTTTTGACAAATTGTTACGCATTTTGTGTTATCATGTACCTATATTAAACCCCAGAATTTTTATAGTAGTTCCCCACATAAAAATAGAAATTCCTCCAGCTGTTTTTTCAGCGTCTATTTCCACTTTCAAGCCTTCTTTTTGTAATGCTTTAGGCATTTTTTGAGGTTTCCACTTATTGCCATCCTCATCTATCACGCCCCAAAAACCACCAGATAAACTTTGGTGTTGCACTGTTCCTTTTATTTTCATAACTTCTTTAAATCTCCTAATTTGTTTATACTAATAATAACGTATATTTGTTGTAAATAGATTGCTGGAATACTATTTTTTTTACATTTTTCTACAAAAAGAAACCAAAACCCGATAAAAACGCACCAAACATGGCTAATATTTCCGATTTAGAATTAGAAATTCTAGAATTAATTAATCAACATAGAGCGAGCTTAAGTTTAACTCCACTAGTCTTTCATCCTGCAATACAAGCGTCTAGTTTTCAGCACTCTACTAATATAGTCAAGGAAGTTGTTCCATTTGGGCATGAGGGGTTTTCAGATCGTGCGAATACATTGGTTAAAAGCCTCAAAGGTTCGGCTGCTTCAGAGAATGTAGCCATGGGGCAAAAAACAGCAGAAGAAGTTGTTCAAGCTTGGCTCAATAGTCCTGGACATCGCAATAATATTGAAGGGGATTTTAATCTAACAGGGATTTCTGTTGTCAAAAATCAGCAAGGGGACCCTATTTTTACACAAATTTTCATCAAAGCCCCCTCCTCTGTTGCCCATCCAAGTGCTTCGGCTAAAGAGGCCGTCTCAGAAGTAAACCTCAATTACGCCATTTTAAAGCTGGTGAATAGACACCGAGCAGGTCAATATTTATCGCCCCTTCAAATGAATCCACACATTCAAGTCATTGCCACACAGCACGCACAAAACATGGCTGCTGGAACCATTCCTTTTGGGCATCAAGATTTTGAAGCACGTGCAAAAATGTTATTAAGTAAATTACATGGTTTGAGTGTAGCCGAAAATGTAGCGTCTGGACAAGAAAATGCCCCTTCTATTGTTAATAGCTGGCTGGACAGTGATAGTCATCGTAATAATATCGAAGGAGATTTTAATCTAACAGGGATTGGTATAGCCAAAAGCGAAAATCAAAAAATGTTCTATTGTCAAATTTTGATAAAAAAATAAAGGCTACTCATACTGAGTAGCCTAATTTTAGGTTTTAGTCTATTTATTTGTGTTTTAGCTTTAAAACTAAGTGGGTAACTTAGGAACTTTCAGCACATAAGTGCTAGGAATATTTTGTGTTAACTTCCTCTTAATGTAAGCAAATCAACTTATGTTACCGCTATCTTAAAATAAAATTAAAAAAAACCTAAAACGGCTATTCTTAGAGGGCAAATCCAATGTATTTTCTCTGCAACCCAACAAACTTAATTCACTGATAATCAATATTTTTAGTTAAAAAAAACAACAAGTCAGTAAAAAAACTGGCTCGTAAATTAATTTGAATCTATTTCTTTTTTTTGTATTTCATTTGTTTGAGAAACTAAAAAACCTCCAAATAAAATCAGTATTCCTGCAATTAACAAACTGAGAGAAGAGCTGTCGCCATCTAAAAAAACACCAATCAAAGCTGTAAATAAAGGCGTTGTATAAATGTAAGTACTCACTATGGTCGGATCTAAAACTTTGAGGGCAAAAGTATTTAACAAGAAAGTAATAAATGTAATACCGATTAAAATAAAGGCTAATGCAATCCAAATGCTTGCATTAAATTCGCTCCATTCTATTTTGGTTAAGCCCCAGCCCCATACGGGCAATAAATAGAGTATCCCAAACGTAAATACCCATTTTAGAATGGTTAATGGATGGTACTTTAATAACAAAGGACGAACTAATATTAGATAAATCGCATAAGATCCAGCACTCGCACCAACCATTATATTGCCTAATATAGGATTCACTGCATTTGTCATCAGACCTGTATCTCCCCAGACCAAAAGGACACCTCCGATCGTACCAATCAAGACGCCTATTAATTTCCCTGCTGCTATTTCTCCTCTAGCAATAATTGCAAATACAATTAAAAACAGTGGTGAGGTTAAGGTTAATAAGGAAGCATTGACTGGAGTCGTGCGTGCCAAGCCTCCAAAAAACAACACATTGCTAATTGTAATTCCAAATAAAGAACAAACTGCTAATAACAACAGGTCTTGCTTATCTACTTTTTCTCGAACACTAATAAACTGAAAGGTTCCAAATATTATAGCAGCAAAAATTGCCCGTAACAAGGTTAACTCAAAAGGAGAAATATAAGTTGAGGCATCATTGGCTACCGTGTAACTACCTGCGTACAGCAAAGATTCTATTATGAGAAAAAAATGGGCTAGATATTCTTTTTTCATTGAATGTATTTTTATTTTACTTCATTGTAACTATAATACTTTAGTCGGATTAGTTCACTACGTTTATGAGCGCTACGCTTATTTAGCTACGCTGTGACTGCGTGATCTCCACAAAATCGTGAACTAAGTACAGTATGTAATAAGTAGACTGTAAGATAAATTTTCAATAGGAATTACCCAAGCAAATTGGGTATTTACAATAAGCGAGTCTTTTTACAAAGATCTTCCTCCTTCCCTTCTTGTCATCGCTTCACCACATTTGTCTCTACGTCCGTTGAGAGATTTGGGAATAAGTAAGATGCGCAAACGTTCGGAGTCCTTGAATTTCATTAAAAAGCCTCTGTAATTATCGTCAAAACTGCTGTTACACTGTACTCAGTCTAAAAAAAATGCTTACGACAATGAATAGTTATCCATTTTAAATTTTGAATGAAGATAGCCTTTTTTGATTATTGGAGTCTAATTTAATCAAAAAATAAGCGTAAAACAACCTTAGATAAATCTTCTTAAAAGTTTAAAGAGAGTAGAAATATGATTTAGGGGCTTTAGTTACAATCAAGACAGCCTTATATAAATAAATGGACAAAAATAATTAACACTAAAATAGGGCATCTTTTGTCCATCTACTTAGCATACTTCGTGATTTCATGCGTATCAAATAGATATGATTGTCAAAAAAAAAATAGACTTTTGCTCCTCATTTTCACTAAAAAACTGAGCATCAAATAAATGTATAAATAAAAATAAACAAAAGCCAAACCATCTCCCTACAAGATAGTTTGGCAAAAGCAATAGCTAAAGAACTATTTAGCTGCATCATTTGTATTTCTACTAATAATGCTGTGTCATAGAAAAGTTACGGAAGAATTATTTTTTTTACTAACTTAGCCCTAGAGTAAGTTTAAATTTTCGTTCCTTATTCAAAAAAATTAAAATTAAGAAAACATTGAGTGATCGTATAGAGGAAGAACTGGAAGCAGGAAAATTATTGGTAGCGGAGCCTTTTTTGATGGACCCCAACTTCAAAAGAGGGGTAATTTTGTTATGTGATTATCAAAAAGATGGCTCTTTTGGCTTTATTTTAAACAAACCAATCGAAATGAATATTAGTGATTTAATTTCGAGCTTCCCAGCGTTTACATCTGAGGTTTATTATGGTGGTCCTGTTCAAACAGATACCATCCATTATTTGCACACCAAAGGCGATCTGTTGCCCAGTAGCATCAAGGTTCTTTCGGGGGTTTATTGGGGAGGAGATTTTGAACAACTCAAAGCGTTTATTGAAGCAGGAAAAATACAACCTCAGGACATTCGTTTCTTTGTCGGGTACTCTGGCTGGTCTTCGGGGCAGCTCAAAGAGGAGTGTAAAACTTTTTCTTGGATAACAACTGATGGTCATTTTGACTATGTTTTTGGCGAGCATAAAGAACTTTGGAAAAGTGTCTTAGAAGAACAAGGAGGGACTTATAGTGTTATTGCTCAAATTCCAGCTCCAATCTTGAGCTAAGATACTGGCTGAGAAAATGTGCCAACAACAACAGTAAACCGTTTAAGAAACAAAAGCTATTTTGACAAGAAGTCAAAATAGCTTTTGTATTTTTTTACAGAAAAAATTGGACGCTTTCACTACTTGATTTTTTGCGTAGAGTTTGCTTAAATGCAGTGTGTAATAAGTTATTAAATAGTGGGCAAGTATGGTATCAGACACTTTCAAAGTGTCTGATACCATACTTCAAGCACCCTAAGGATTCTTTAGGTATAATTATTTAATTTTTGATCTATTGAAACTTTTTACACACGGTATTAAATTGGTTCTTTGACAACTCTTGTCACGAAATATTTTTTGACCTAGCGGACTCTTTTTCTTTTTCATAGCTTTTTCATAGCAGTAAGGTTTTGATCGTAAGTTTTAAGTTGTTTTTTGTCAACCTATTTCAGGACGGCAGACCAACTACTGACCTGTATTTCACTGACAAGAACACCAAAGAAGGTTCTGAACAATTAAGAACAGGGCCTCCGTTCAAAAAAAAATAGCCACCTCCTGAGAGGCAGCTATTTTAAGTATATTCCGTAGTCTGTTTATATTAAGTATCAGTCTAATTGTTCAACCAAACCGTTCTATCTAACTGCTACTGGGTAGTAAACTCCACGGTTAGCAACTTGACCAGAAGCTCTTGGCAAAGCATTACGAACTTGCATGATACCAGCTGCATGTGGTGTCGCCATAGACGTTCCACTTAATGTTGCATACGAACCATTCAAATAAGTAGAGTAAACATAGCTACCTGTTGCAATAAAGTCACAAGGACCTCTTCCGTAGTTAGAGAATGAAGACCAACCAAAAGAACAAGTCATAGAAGCAATTGTGATGACGTTTGTTGCATTAATACAAGCTGGTGCAGAGTAATTAGCATTTGCATTTTCATTTCCTGCTGCTAAAGCAATACGTGTTCCTTCATTTCCAAGGGCAGTTAAAATAGACTTGTAAGAAGAACCGTTTGCACAACCATTACCATAGTATCCACCCAAAGACATGTTCACAACATCACCTGCGTAATTATTATTAGCAACGTGGTTCAATCCACTAAGGATCGTACTAGTTGCACTTCCTCCGCTACATCCAAAAACTTTCACTGCTACAACTGGTGCACCTGCTGCTACTCCAACAACTCCTCCATTGTTATTAATAGCTGCTGCTGTTCCTGCAACGTGTGTTCCATGACCATTACAATCATCAGCGTTTCCTCCTACATATGAACGAGAATAAGCTGTTTGAACATTCAAATCTGGGTGATCCAAATCGATTCCAGTATCTACAATCCAAATCCATCTAGAAGTACCTGCATTTACTGCTCCTCCTGCTCTAGTAACTCCACATGGAGTTGTTTGCGCTCTTCCACCACCGTTATCTGTACTCTCTACTGTAAAACTAGGTAGAGCTTCTTCACGGTCATGCTCCAAAGAAGCAATTTTGTTACTTTCTGATAATTTTTTGTATTCTGCATCTGTCAACGTGATTGCAAAACCAGACACAACAGCTGTATAGTATGCAATTACATTTTCAGTATTGATGTCTTGACTAATCAAAAAGTTGTTTAATTCGTCTATAACAACTACTGATTTTTCTTTCATAAATTGACTCTTTGTCGCTCTGTCAGCAAATGATCCATTTGCATAAGATATTGCAGGTGCAACTTCAGAATCTTTCATCATAACGATGTATTGATTCGCTATTACTTTCCCTTCATTACTAACTGGCGAAACAACTTCCTCAGCAGTGTCTTCTACTTGCTTAGGTGCCTCTTTAGTACAAGATTGAAACATTAATGGTAAAATTGTAAGTATAGTAAATAACTTTACTAGGGTAATTCCTTTCATAACTTTTTGTGTTAAATGTGTAAAAAATAAATTAGGGTAATGACTATTAAATACTTATAAAAAACAGTAGTCTGTGCAAAATTACGGGATTATTAAACTAATTACACAGGCTATTTTGAAATATACGTATACAAATAATATTTTTTTTTATAACATAGATTTAAAACATAAACAAAAGCACCTTGGATTGAAGTATCTAGCACAACTTATTAAAACTCATAAAGGGTTTTCTATATAGGTGTGCTATTTTTTTTCATAAACATAGGTATTCCGTGTTTAAAAGAGCCATTCGACGTTTTTAAACAGAGTATAAATCGTTTTATATTTTGTTTCCTATTGAAGGAAGCAATTCACTTTTTACAGTGAAAAAAATCATTTATGTAATTTTAATTTTATGCTGCAATTCAACTTACATTGAACTTGTTCCTTGTTGAGTTAAAGAATTATTTTTTTTTTTGAAAATGTTTTTTTTGATCTTTATTTGTGTTTTTCTTTTCTGCAATATAAGACTTTTTTTTATAAATACATTAATTTCATTTAAAAAAATACAATATATTTTTTCCCATCTAGAAACCAACGTTAATTCTTGCGAGACAATCTTCTCTTTCTAAAGAAGTTGATAACAAAAAAAACAACTCTTAGAGCTGTTTTTTTTATCGTTTATACGGTTATTTCTTGGGCTTTGACTTGGACCAATAGGTCGTATCTGGCAAGACCAATGCCTTTTGATGTGCGTCTGTATAAGTATTAATAATATTAGGGCGGCTGGTATTCGCTAATATTTGAACATCGTAGATTTCATCCACACTTGCCAACCAATTGAGGTTCGCAACCACTTTCCCCGAAGGCAAATGGATAACCATAACGCCTGCTACATCAGATTCAGGTGCAATTTTTAAGTGTTCAAAAGTCGTCGACTTCTTACGTAACTTAGACCTTCCTATAAACAAATAATCTCCATGCTTTGCCATTCCACGAACAAAACCAGGTACTTCGGCCACAACATCATAAGTTCCTGTCTTAGGGTCGACACAGATCAATTGCTCTTTGGCAGAAAGTAAAACATACAGTTTCCCGTCATATAATCGAGGCGCATGCGGCATTCCTAAACCTGTAGCAATGATTTCATTACTAGGTACGTGCATCAAAATACCGCCTCCTGTAATATTATTCCTCCAACTTTGATGTGTATTCCCCATTCCTAAAGCAGAAATATACATTGGCTCTCCGTCTTCCATCGCCAAACCATTCAAGTGACAACGATCTTCAGAAGCTAACTTATCAATAAAATGAGGCTTCCATACTGGGCGAAAACTATAATCTGAATCAATCTTGCACAAACAAGAAAAAGAAGTATTTACGCCCCACAACGTATCGTTTCCATAATGCAAATCATGCATATCCAAATGCCCTGTATAATAAGTTGCTCTGGGCAAATACAAGGCATCGTAGGTATTCGGCTTTGCAGGATAAGAGTAGGCTAATTCTTTAGAATTGGCAAGAATAACAATTTCATTTTCGGTCGCTATGGCCATTTTATCCCCTTTCGTCGCAATGCCCATTGCTCGCTTAAACGTCCTAGGCAATTGTATCAAGCGATCTTGATTGGTTGCACTCACTAAAACAACTTTTCCTGCTTGATAGGTACTCACCATAATCGTGCAGTTCAAATGCATTAACAACGCTGGTAAATTAGGACTATGCGTACAAGCAAATGGGGGGAAATTACTGGGTTCTATCTTTTTATTCATGCTGTTTTTTTTCTCTTTTATAGGTGCTTACTTTAGTAA
>CACVAQ010000404.1 GCA_902727865.1 uncultured Aureispira sp.
AGCAAAATTAAAGGCATTACAAAAAGAGCTTCCTAATTGCAATTTTGATATTACAAACGAACAAGGAATATCAATAAACCTATCAGAAAGCAATAATTAACAGATATGGTTTATGAATAAACCATACACCTTTACAATTCGACTAAAAGACCATATTTCCAAGCAATAAATACTCAGAAACAATAAAGTTGCACAAACTAGACCGCAAGACTACATGGAAAATAATATAACGAATCAGGGCAATAACAACATCATCATACAAGGGATCACCGACAGTAGTATTACGCTAGAGGTGAATGGTGCCACTCAGGAAATCCAAAATGAAATGGCGAGCCTAAACGCCTTGTTGGAACAGATGAATGCACAGCAAGTGCAAATGGCAGACAAGATTTATGATTTAGGGGAATTAGGGCAAGCCGATTTAGGGCTTAAAAAGACCTTTAATGTCTTAATGACTAAAAAGTTAATGACTGCCTTAGCGGAGAATGGTTTGGTACCTGCGCAGAAATTTTTGGATAAAACCAAATCCATTAATGGCTGGGAAAACGACAGTCGTTTTGCGGATGTGGCTAAAAATTTAATCACCTTTGCTTTTGTAGGCGTGGTTGGTGCTCAGTTGCGCAAAATCATGGCGATTGGCAAAGAAGCCCTTTCGGAGGAGAAACAACAAAGCTATATTCAGAGTTGTCATTTGATGGCTCAAAAATCAATACAGCTTTTAAACTTTACCCTTATTTCTGCTTTTTGGGACGTTCAAAAAACAAATAATTATGAACTGAACGAAGAAGAAACTAGAGAATTGAACCTGTTTTTTGATGATTCGATAGAGCGGAGTTTAGCGGACTACACTACTTTATTAGAACTGTTAATGAAGCTCTTCGAAAAGCATGCGCTTGAGTTGCCTCTAAAAGGGCTTGAAGAACTTAAAATAGACCGCTTTAAAAAGAGTTGTAATCGCATTCAAAAACTAAAAAGCTTACTTGACAAATCGCAACATTCTCTAATGACTTGTTTTGAAATAGAAGGGCAATTGACCCAGTTTTTAACACATCTCATTCTGTTTATGAATTATGATATGCTTTCGGTGAAGAGTGTTGTTTATGATGAAAAAAGAACGTCTTCGCCGCAATATATTCACAGCTATATTGAATTGGGGATTGACCAAAAGTTTAATGAAAATACAGAGAAATTAAACATTCTTAATACCCCCGTAGTAACCGATTCAGTCCTTATTTATGATAAGCGATCGAACTACGAAGAGTATGTTAATTTGTCGCCTTTTGTGATTGATTACAATACGCAAATGTTTGAAAATGGGGCTAAAATATGTTTTTTCTCCTCTAAGCATATTTCGGATGCTAGTCTCAACTATCGTTTTTTGGAAGATAATAGTATTGAGAATGTTAATTTTTCAAATATGCTCAATGACAACACCAAATTGGAGAATATAATGAAGGAGAAAAATGATTATATCAAATTGAAATTTGATTTGATTTTTCAGCAATTTGAAGAAGCAAAAAAGGAGGTACTTAAAAATAGTACACAAGGAGAAGGCGGGGCAGAAGATGTCAGCTTCGATGACTTATTTGGTTAATTTTTGCCTAGACATTTAGTACAGATAGAACAATCCCCTATGAATAATAAAATATACCCATTTAAGTTTTTAGATTCTTATATTGCCGAGGATAAGGACATTTTTTTTGGTCGTGATGAAGAAATTCGCCAACTCTATGAGATGATTTATCAATCTGATATTTTACTCTTGTATGGTGCCTCTGGAACTGGAAAAACAAGCCTGATTCAATGTGGTTTGGCTAGTAAATTCCAGAAACACGATTGGTTGGAAATTTTTGTCAGAAGGCACAAAAACTTGAATGAATCTTTGCAGAAGTCTTTGATTTCGGTTGGAGGTGAACCCCCAAAACTAAAGGAAACGTCGGAAAACCTAGATTGGTTAAATGATATAATGGATGGTGATGATGCAAGAACTGTCGCCACAAAAACGCTGAGTCAAACGCAGGTTTTTCTCAAAAATATCTACCTCAAACATTTTCGTCCAATCTACTTGATCTTCGATCAATTTGAAGAACTTTTTATCTTAGGTAGTAAAGAGGAACAGGCTCAATTTATTGCGACAGTTCAAGAGATTCTTAAGGTAGAACAACCTGTCAAGCTTATTTTTAGTATTCGAGAAGAGTATTTAGGCTCTTTGTACGAATTTGAACGAGCGGTGCCAGAGCTGTTTCGGAAGAAACTTCGCATCGACCCAATGAATCTTAGAAGTGTTAAAAATGTCGTTTTAGGAGCAACAAATTCCGAAAAATCCATTGTTCGTATCAAGCAAGAAGAGGCAGAAGCGATTGCGGAACAAGTCTTTGAAAAAATTAGAGGTAAAGAGAAAACCTTGACCATTCAGCTGCCTTATTTGCAGGTTTTTCTAGATAAGTTCTATCGGCATATTTCTAAGGATAAATCTAAAAATCCTACCACAGAAGCTACTTTTAATTTAAAAGCACTAGGCGAGATTGGGGACATTGGGGATATTTTGCGAAATTTTTTGGACGAACAAATTGTTGAAATTGCCAAAGATCAAAAATGTGAAGTAAAAATCATTTGGAAAATTCTGTCGCCTTTTGTGACCATAGATGGCACCAAAGAACCGATTGGGATAGCTCGATTAGACCAAAACTTTCCAGACATACCCAAGAACTTGATTGAGCATGTTGTCATTGCTTTGATGAACAATCGGATCTTACGTTATATTGAGGAAGAGGAGCTGTATGAAATTGCGCACGATTCTTTAGCCTTGCGCATTGCAGAAAAGCGGAGTGACGATGAAATTGCCTTGTTGGAAGTTCGCAATTTAATTAAAAGCCAAAGTCTACTAAAAGATGAAGCACGGGAGTTGTTTTCTGAAAAACAATTGGACTTTATTAGCCCTTTTTTGAAACGATTAAAACTACGACCAGAAGAAACAAAGTTGATTGAAGAAAGCAAACAGGAGGTTATTCGAGCTCAAAAAGAAGCTGCTAGAAAAAAGCGAGTGACTCAAATTTCTGTCGCCCTATTTATTTTCGTTTTATTAATCTTACTTGGCTTTTCTTGGTTACAAATGATAAAAGCAACTAGCGCAAAAATAGAAGCGGAAAAGGCAACACTAGAAGCCGATACAGCAAAAAGAGAAGTTATTAAGAGTCTTAACGAAGCGGAAAAGGCAACGCTAGAAGCCGATAAAGCAAAAGGGGAAGCTATTAATAATCTTAACGAAGCGGAAAGGGCAAAGGCAGAAGCCGATAAGGCAAAAGGAGAAGCTATTAATAATCTTAACGAAGCAGAAAGGGCAAAGGCAGAAGCCGATAAAGCAAAA
>CACVAQ010000405.1 GCA_902727865.1 uncultured Aureispira sp.
AATCCCACGAAGTATTAATAATTACATATATACAAAAAAAACGATAGGACAAACACATCAAAATTAGTTGATGCCTTTCCTTGCTTTTGAAAGCACTTTTAATTTTAGTTACTGATAATCAAATTAATATAATTCCCTAACGAAGTATTGTAAATATTCTTAAAAGCTTATTTAGATTCTTGATGCGGTTGCCCTAATTTAACTTAAAAAAACGGATATTTTCATAATTTCTTTATAGAATTTTCAAATCGAATATTGCTGGAAATCAAGTTGAATATCTAATTATTTATTAACTAACAATTTATTATGGACTCACAAATCATTGGTCAAATCAACTTTAACGAAGTTGATCTCAAAAAAGACATTCAAACCATCAACAACTTCCAGTTCTCGGATGCCTATAGTGAATTTCGTTCTGGCACTTGGAAAACGTGCACACTTTGGAATTTTTCAGGACTTAGTGGCGACAGTCTGTTGTATGAATATAGGGGTGTTCCACAAAAAACAGAAATGGGAATGCAATTACCCTATATCAATCAAATCATTGAAAAAATATTCTGTACAGAAAAAATTCAAATTGTACGAGTTGTCTGTTCTGAAAATAACGGATTGATATTCCCACACAGGGATTATTTGGATTTAGAAAATGGATTTACCAGAGTACACATTCCGTTGATGATTGATGAAAACTGCATGAATACGGAACGGGATACAGTGTTTAGTATGAGGAAGGGGGAAATTTGGTATTTGGAAGCCAGAGTGATCCATAGTGCGGGAAGCTTTTTGGGTAGTAAAAAATACAGTTTAGTTCTGGATTTTTTGCCCAATACGCCAATCAAAGAGTTGTTTAAAGACTTGAGTTATTACAATACGAATGTTGAGCCTCTATTAATTGAACGAAGTCCTTTAACAGAAGAAGAACTTGATAGTATCTTGAATTTAAAGCATCTCATTAATGAAGCTAATTTTATGGATATTGCTACCATCTTGGCTAAAGTTCCTTTTTTTAAAAATGTTACAAATGAGACATTCTTTTGGTGGTTAAATAAAATTACGGCAGGTTCAAACAATCCCACATTAGTTAAAAAAGCAAAAAAAATGAAAAATTTATTTCTGGAAGAAAAAGAGGAGTTATATCAGCCAGTTAAGTAAGTAGGCGGAAAAAAGAATAAGTAAAAATGTAATTATTTTTAGTACGAATCAAAGAGAGAAAGGAAGTCTTAGCGGGCTAAGACAAGTTTTTTAGATGAAGAGTAGTGCAAAAAGAATTGCTATTTAGGCTATACTTTTTTCTGAACGATTACTTAAATCATAATAATTTTCCAAACTTCCATTTTGGAATAAAAAAGTAAAAAAATATACAAACCACAATCATCAGATATGAAAAAAATAAAAAAAGAGAATACAATGGTTTCAAAAAATTCACCCACTTTAAAAAGTTTACAAGAGCTAAAAGAAGCCCACAACAACATGAATGGCGACATTGGTAAAGTTTCTTCATTTTATAATAATTGGAGCGATTTGTATGACAAAGATGTGGAAGAACAGCAATATATAGCACCTACTTTTTCTGCCCATTTCTTTTTAGCATTTCAAAAGCAAGTTTGGCAAAACCCCTCCGATTTTCATAAAATTCGTATCATGGATGCAGGTTGTGGTACAGGTTTATCGGGTTTGCAATTACAAAAATTGGGATATACCAATATAAACGGTTGCGATATTGCACAAAATATGATTGACATTGCAAAAGGAACAAACGTCTATCAATCTTTATCTGGAGATGCCGACATCAATAATCTGTCAGCTTTTGCAAACAATCAATATGATGCTGTTATCAGTTGCGGGGTCTTTACACCAGGTCATGTATTTCCTGATGCTTTGAGAGAGTTGGTCAGGATTACTAAAAAATCGGGATTTATTGTTGTTGTCACCAGGCGAAGCTATTATCAATCTACAAATTTTCAGGAAGTCTGCGATACATTGAAACAAGAGAGATTGGTATCATCCATAACTAAACAAGAAGGTCCATATGACATGGAAGAACGTGCTTATTACTGGGGGATAAAACTGTAATAGTTTCAAAAAAATAAAACATAATGCAAGACCAAAAGAAATACTTTTACATTCATGTACCTGTTTTTATCCCTCCGTCTTGATAATATTAACCATAATCGTCCTGTCTTTTTTCTATAAGGATGAGATGACGGTTTTTATTGTTAACTTGTAAAGTGAAATTTCTGAAAATGCGGGCTGGTTTTACATTTTATGTACAAATGTATTGGTCATAGCGGCTATTTATTTTGCATTCAGTAAGTATTATACTATTCGATTGGGGGGTAAAATGCAAAACCTGAATTTTCAGTCTTTTCTTAATTTGTGATGCTTTTTTCGGTAGGTATTGGCTTGCTGTTCTATGGATTAGCAGAACCCATTTCCCATTTTCAGCACCCTCCTTTGGAAATCGCCAATGAGGTGGAAAGGGCACAAAATGCAATGCTTATTACGTATCTAGATTGGGGCTTGCATGAGTAGGGACATTATGTAATTCTTGGCTTTTTACCTACAACCATAAATTACCATTATTCATGATGATCTTCAAAGCCTAAGGCTTACCCCCCATTCTTATCATCACAAAATTTATGACTTTGCTATTTGGGAAAACTGTATGTGATTACTCTGCGTCTTCCCAAAGCTACATTCGATTACATTATCAGCGAGCTAAAGTAAGGCTTTTTAAAGAATTTAGCGGACAAAAGATGCCCTATTTTAGTGTTAATTTTTTGTCCATCTACTTATACTCCTCGCATAAAAGAATAAATGTTATAATGAATAATTATAAAATTTCAGATCAGCCTTTAGCAAAAAAAATAAAAACATCTCTGAATAGTGCAAAGTACTTGATCATTGCAATAATTTCACTTGGATTCACCTTGTCTTCAATCATTGGAGTTGAATATAATTGTGAAGGTTCCGAAATGTTCCCAACATATTATGGAAGTCCATTTATATTTAAACAAGAATCCTTAGGAAGTTCAATGCAATACTACTATAGTATTTCTGGCTTATTTCTCAATCTTCTAGTATGGAATATAGTCATTCTTGTAGTAAGGCATGGGCTTCTTAGCCTCATTCAGTTAAAATTAAATCCAAACCCCATCAAAAAATTATACAAAATATTCGTTGGGTTTTTATTAGTTTTTTCATTCCTTAATATTTCCATAGCCTATATTGGATTAGGAGAAGGATTTCGTGAAGGGTTAAATTATTGGCATTGGAATTTAGATACAATAGCAAAGGATTGGGGAATGGTCTGCGAGGGGAAATGGTATATCCTTTTCTGGAAGGAAAAAT
>CACVAQ010000406.1 GCA_902727865.1 uncultured Aureispira sp.
CTAATTGATTATCAGAAAAATAAGCATTTCAACCAATAAAAACTAGTACAAATCCATCTACTTATTAATCTATCATTAATAATGATACAACAAAAGACGTACTAGTTATACTAGTACGTCTTAAGATATTTATATACCAACTTTAGTAATAAGTAGCTTATGACTAAAGTGAAATAAGTTCTTTTTATTCTGCTTCCGCTACTACTACTTCTTCTACTTTCGCTTCTGAAGAACGTAATGCACGTGGAATCTCAACAGAAGCCAAAGGAATTCCCCCTGAGTTCATAATCTCAACACCAGCTCCTACTTTAACTTCGCGAATACGAATAGACTTACCTAGTTCTAGGTGTCCTACCTCTACTTCAATTACTGAAGTAAGTTGGTCTGGAGTCGTTTTAATTTTCAGTTTACGAATGTTTTGCATCAAAACACCACCTGCTTTTACACCCGCAGCAGCCCCAACCAATCTAATTGGAATTTCTGCTTGTACGATTTGACCTTCTACTAATTGTAGTAAATCAACGTGCATAATCGCATCTGTTACAGGGTGGAATTGAACAGTTTTGACGATTGCTGAATATTTAGCACCATCTAGTTCAACTTCTGCTGTTCTAAATTCGTTTGTATAAATTAAGTCACGTAAAGCCTTATGAGTAAGACTAAAGTGATGGTTTTTTTCGCCACCGTAAAGAACGCAAGGTATCAAACCTGCATTGCGTAGTGCTTTTGTACTTTTCTTACCTAAGTCAGTTCTTGAAGTACCTGTTAATGCGATCGTTTTCATCTGAATATTTATATTTTATTCTAAGTAAATACTTTTCTTTTTGGACGTGCAAAGATAAAAAACTATTCATCATATTCAAAACAAAAGCTTTAATACTTATTGTTTTTGCCTTTCTAAATAATTCCACCCGACCATTCAAAAACATAAAACACTAAAAATCAAGAAACTAAATCATCTAAAAATTATTTTAGCTTCTAAAAAAAAAGTATTTTTTATTTTATCAACTCTTCCAAACGCTTTATACTTTGTTGATTTTCATCCAGATTAATGGCATTGAGAATATCGTTTTTTTCTCGTTGTGTCAAATGCAAACTAAGGGACGCTCGCTCGGTCAAAATCGTTGGTTTGTACACAAAATTAACGACATCAATTTTATCATATCCTATTTTAGATTTTAGATAAGAAATGTAGGCATCGTGATGATAATTTTGAAGGGCATCCAAGGCAAAGACAGGTCCCAAAGGATTAAATGCTAACTCAGATAAAGATTTGGTCGTTGTTTCGGCAATTTTCTCTGCTTGGGCATAAGAGCGAACCGATATAATGGTAATACCGCTTGTGTTTTCTCGAATCCATTTCCTAAAAATTGTCGCAAAACGCGTTGCGGTTTCTAAACCAAAATTATCTCTAAACCCAGCATCTACTACCGTAACCACAGGATTTGTCGGCATTTGTACACTTGGAAAAATAAACGGAAAGGTCGCATTCATTCTCAAAGCAGTAGCAAACCTCAAATTAAGTGGATTGTGGGCAGAAAACAAAGCCCCATAATCAACCGCATCTATCTTAGCGATCCCTCCTTCTCCTTGATAACTAAAGGGAGGCCGCATCATATAACTAACTCCATGGGGCGAAATAATCATCATTCGGCTGTCGTTAGAAATTAAAGGTGTGACAAACATCATTGGAATCAAAGCGTCTTCTTCTGGCTTTTTATAATAATTTAAAGACTCGCCCAATAGACCTTCGGTATTTTCAATAAACTGTTGCTCAAAAATATAGCCTCGATCTTGTCGGTAGGTATATCCGTTTACCTCTCGATTGACCCAGGGAATAAAAATATCATTCACGAGGAATGTAAACGCCAACGAATTCATCAAGTCCTTAGCACTATACTCTAAATACTTTTCGTCATGCAAGTCAATGGCTTCCCCTTTTTGTTTTTGGTGGTACAATTCTCGGTACAAAGAGGCGCCCCACATTCCTCCAGAGGCACCCGTCATCAGAACGGTATGCTTCATCAACTTCCCATTCAACGACTGGTCTACTTCTCGAATCACATGATTTGACCACAAACTTGCACGAATCCCTCCGCCACTCACGCAGAGTAAAACCAACTTAGGTTTTCGCAACAATCGACTAGATCCAAACTTACTTCGCCAACGTTCTAAAATTTTCAATGTCGCTTTAGTATCCTCTCGGTATCTTTTTTCAGAACAGATAGAATCCAAGGCTTTGACAGAATAATTGGCAGGAGGAGCGGCATAATTTAAGCCATAAGCACTATTTTGATACGCAAACCACCCCCAAGACATCATTTGATTCACAAAGAAAAACGTCAGCAACAAAAATAAGACTTTCCATTCCTCCATCCAGTAAGTTAGGGCTCCAATAATAGTGGTGATAATAGACAACAGCAACAACAAACTAGCCCCCGCAGGGATTCTAAAATGTTCGTATTCAACCAAAGCAGCCATCAAGATTAAAGCAGTAATACTCAGACTTTGAATCACCAAAGCATTCGCATGGTTCTGCCGAAAAACTCGTTCTAATAATTTAAAATTGTAATGCTCTACATTCCGTACAATTCTCCATTGAAAATATTCTGTCAAAAAGTAGTCTACTCGCCACGCATTTTTATACGGTCCGTGATCCATTATATTCAGTTGCCGCTCTTTTCGTTTGACAACAATTGCCTTCAACATTTTTGACAATTTCAACTTATTTAACTGTCTATAAGTCTGCATATCGGTATTGGTATACTGAAAATAGAGCATCGAGCTAAGCACCATTATAAAGGCTCCCATCAAAAACCCTAAGCAATAAAATAGGATACTATATTGACCAGTATATTCATTGTACCACTGAAAATGAACAATTTTGAATACATAAAAAAGGATAAAAACGACTGGAATAAAAAAATTATTGAAGCTAAACTTTGCAAAAGGGCGATGCAAGGAAGCTAGAAAAGGAAATCGGTAACTGTTTAAAATATAAATACTCGTATTCCAAGCAATAAAGAAACTGCCATAAGCCAAACCTATGATAAAAAAACTCCAAAAGGTTACTTCTCCCATATATTCTGGATCCAAAAACATCTTGTGGAATCCCATAGAAGAGCCCAAATTCCCATTCACAATAGCAAACAATACCGCCCAAAGGCTTAACAATAGGATGTTATGCTTCAATTGCAATTTTATCAATTGAACTGGGAAGGTATAGTAGATATTTAGGACTCGTTCTTTCATTGTATTTTTAGGGCCTGTCTAACGTTTCATTACTCCGTTGGAAAATCGTATTAGTTTATTGCATGAGTGCTTCGCTTTGATTATCAGCAAGATGAG
>CACVAQ010000407.1:0-7432 GCA_902727865.1 uncultured Aureispira sp.
CGCTTAAAAACCTATTTTATTGATAACCAAATAGATACAATTTATTTGTCCCGTATTTTATTTATAAATGTGCCCAGATGAAAGACTTGAAAAAAAAAAGGGCTACTTTTATTAAAAATAATGTGAAAGAACTGTTAAAAGAAGAACTAAATCAATACATTTGTAATCTAGAAAAAAGTTTATACCTTTAGTCCTACTAAACGGGAGGTCGCTTTTTTCATAAAAAATGAAGCGGATTTAAGCTTTTTGAAAAAAAAAAGAAAAAATCTAACATTAAAATACTATTTATCAGCTTAATGGCGTTTAGGTAGTATACTTTAAATCCCCTATCCCACAAACGGGAAGCTATTTACTTAACATTATACCAAGATTTACAAGATGCAAAGAATTTTTATTTTATGGTGTTTAGTTATGCTTGGAGCTACAGCTGGCTTTTCTCAAGACGGCTACCAACCAGCATACCCTTTAGAAATTGGAATACAAATAGGAACGACTCAATTTTTAGGAGATTTAGGTGGCGTTGGAGGTGCTGGAATAACGACAGACCTATCTACAGGTGTGCAAACAGCTCAAACTGGACTTGGTCAACCTTTTATAATTGATACAGATTTTTCTTCTATTCGACCTACTTTGGGTGTATTTGCAAGATATAATATAGGTGGTCATTTTGCAGCACGTTTAGATTTGAATTATTTACAACTGCGTGGAGATGATAAAGAAGCTGGTTTAGGTGGTTTTTCGGCAACTGCACCAACAGCTAATTTCAATGCTGCTTGGTATCGCTACTACCGTAATTTGAGTTTCAGATCACATGTATTTGATGCCAGTATTGCAGCTGAAATCATTCCATATAATTTTGAATTAAGTGGAGGATACAAAAATTATAGTGTCATTTCTCCTTATGTGTTTATTGGTATTGGCATGTTTGCCTTTAATCCAGAAGCACTATATGAAGGTCGTTGGGTAGAACTAAAACCTCTAAGAACAGAAGGACAAGGTATTGTAGATGGTCGTCCAGAATATGACTTAATACAATTAAGTATCCCTATGGGTTTAGGAGTAAAATGGTCTTATAACGATACTTGGGCCCTAGCCTTAGAAGTAAATCATCGTACAACCTTTACCGATTATATTGATGATGTCTCCTTTGATTATGTTGAAGATGAAAGTGTTTTTGACCAAAATATGGATCCTGGCACCGCAGCGCTAGCAAAGGCATTGTCTCGCCGTTCTGTTGAAATTGACCCTACAGGTGTAAATTCACAGGTAACTGCTCCTGGTGTAAAAAGAGGTAATCCGAAGAAGAACGATTCTTACTATACTGTAAGTATTCGTTTTAGCTTCTACATCGATACTGATAATTTAGGTGGTGGTAGACGTTATGGTTGCCCAGTTTGGTAACAACAACTTGTGTATAATTTGCTATTCACAGCAAAAAAAAAGGAATTGACTTGTGTCAATTCCTTTTTTTTCGTCTATAAAGAATATTCGGTTCTTAACAAGGTCTGAAATACTACTTAGCACTTAAGCTCGTTAGAAGATTAAGCGAAAGGAAAACAACTACGAATCGACGCTTAGGGGCATGAGAAAAGCGATTCGGAGAGGCATACCGAATCGCTTTCTACGACAGGACAAAATAACATTTTGTACTGTATAATAACCCTTTAAACTAACCTATTAAACTTGCCATTAAGGCAGCTACAACCGTGCCAACTAGGCTTTTAAATATATCTATGCAAAAATCAACTGTAAATTTATTTGTTTTATTAATTTCATCCCTTCTCTTTTTTAATTCTTGCCAAACGACTCGTTCGACCTCGACAAGTACTAAGTACAAGAAAGTATCCGCAGAAACCGCCTTAAGGCAAGGTTTAATAAAAGATGCCGAAAAATATAAAGGAATAAAATACAAATATGCAGGCAAAGACCCCAAAGGCTTTGATTGCTCTGGCTTCACTTATTATGTTTGTTCTAAACACGATATTAAATTGTCTGGTAATTCTGGCAGTCAATCCAAACAAGGCACCGAAGTTCCGATTTCAAAAGTAAAACCTGGTGACCTATTATTTTTTGGTCGCAATGGTCGTGCGGGAAAAATCCAACACGTAGGAATTGTGTACAAAAATACTTCTGAGGGTTTGTACATGATCCACAGCAGTAGCAAACGAGGGATTGTCATTGACAATGTAACCAGCTCTAAATATTGGAAACCTAGGCTCTTGTTTGCCAAAACGGTTCTTGATTTGAAAGGAAAATCATAAATTAAGAATATATTCCTAGAACTTAAGGTTAAAATAAACTCAAAAGAGTTTTTTGTTTATCAATGGCTTGTCTATCAAATAATTGTGTCACAACTTAGTGCGCTCCATCCTTCGGTAATTTTTATCTTCAATAAATGAAACTATGTTCTTCGATCTTTTTTTTTATACCCTTTTGGTGCTGACTATTTTTGGCAGTTATAAAATAATAAAATCTACTGCTGCCCAAAATAAGTTTTTAAAGGTACTAAAGTTCTTGTTCGTACTTTTTACAGCATCTTTATGCTTGTTGTTGCTCTTGCAATGGACATTACCCAAAGGTTCCAAATATCAAGAAGCCGTGCATTTACCTCGCCACTTGTGGATGTTGGACCATGCAGACTTTGAAGATGGGCTACATAAACAAAAAGTAGTCTACGGAAACCATCCCAGACAGTATTATCACTACTATCCCGCTTTGGAAAATAGCCAAAAGAAAAACACCATCATTGTCTACTTACATGGTGGTGGTTGGTGTTTGGGTAGCCCAAACCAACATCGCTATTTAGCCCATTTATTACAACAAGCAGGATATACCTTGGTCTTCCCTGCTTATCGTTTAACACCTGAATTTGGATACAAAGACTTACAAGAAGATGTTAACAAGGCGCTATTACATAGTTTAGATTTTACAAAAGAGCAGGGCATTCATACGCCTACTATTATTTTGGGGGGCTCTTCAGCTGGCGGGAATTTAGCTAGTTTACTTGCTTATGATGAAAATAGATGGGCAAATTTAGGATTGGATCGCTCTATGCTAAAAGGAGTCTTCAGTATTGTCGGTGCTTTAAATACGTCCAAAATGGAGCAAACCTTTACCTTGTTAAATTACACGGGTCCTGCTGATAGTCTATCTTATACCTTGGCAAATCCTCTTACTTGGATCAGTCCGCAGGATACGTTCCCGTTTTTGTGTTTACATGGCAAAAAAGATGGCTTGGTTAGTTATGATGCCGTTCTAGAGTTTTGTAATACATTAGACCAAACGGTTCCTAACGTGCTCCATTTTCCATCCTATGATAATGCGACACATCTTGGACTTGGAGCGGCTTGGTATTATGATAAAAATGAAAATCTAGGGCAAGATACGGTCTTAATAAATTGGTTGGACGCTGTTTCTAATTAATCGTTCGTGGTGCTTTGACTCCAAAAAAAAGCTCGACTGCGAGCAACAAGTGCCTCCCCCTTCTAAGAAAATTTGTTCTGTAAAAAAAGTATAAATTTATCCTAAAATAGAAGCAAAACTTGTTTTCATCTCTTTTTTCGCCTACATTCGTTACTATGACAAGTACAAAACATAAAATAACAGCCATCAGTTTGGCTTTTTTAGTTCTAATTTCAACTACTGGAATTGGTCTAAACATTATGTTGTGTCATTGTACGGGACAGCAATATCTAGCCCTTTTAGCGACTCAGCTAAACCTAGATTGTTGTAAAGATAAACTTGCTGAGGCAGCAAAAAAAAGCTGTTGTTCTAAATCAACAACAATCAAAAAACAGCAGAATGATTTTGAGTCGCCAACCATTATGGCGAAAAAAGACTGTTGTTCTTCTTCTTTTAAATATGCCAAAGCAAACATCAATTTAGAGTTTTCGAAAGAAGTTCCTTTGCCGACAAGCAGTTTTGTAGCTGCCTATTCGGTTGCCAATCTTGTCGTTCAATATGAACAACCTACTCTAATCCCTCAAAGGCTTGCCTACAGCAATCTGTCGAACAAAGCCCCTCCCCGATTTAAGGAATCTATCTTAAATTGGTTTCAAATCTACCGTTGCTAGAATATTGATAACTGTTATTCTGACTATAAAAAATTATCTTTTTTATAGCGCTCCTTGTTATTTTATATTCTTAATCTTAGTCTTACTATTCTTTTAAGTTCAGTGTCACAAAAGTAAACGTACAATAAAATAGTCTAATTGTATGAGCTATCAAGGAAGAGCGCTGAAAAACAGCCCTTTTTTTGTGGTAACTTTTGCACGGTCACTTAAGGATTCAATAGTTGAGCCTATTTTAACTCAGCAACACGATGCCTTATATATCATCCTTTTGGATTGCATTACTCTCCCTTATTTTTATAAATACAAGCCTAGCACAAGACGACCCGATGCGTTTTTCAGGCATGGTGGTCAACAAGGCAGACGAGCCCTTGATTGGCGCTACAGTAAACTGGATAAACACAACGATTGGTGGAGCCACAGACCTAAATGGTTGGTTTGACATTCCACGAATTGACAGTCTTGGACCACATCTATTAGAGATCAGTTATGTCGGCTACGAAACGGTTCAAGTCGAAATTCTACCGAACGAAGAACGTTTGAAGCTTGTTGTGGAAGACAATGCCACTTTGGCAGATATTGTCGTTGAAGCGAAAGAGCGAAGTAGCTTCACCTCCACTTTAGACCCAATTAACTTAGAGACCATCGGAACAGGTGAATTGCGCAGAGCGGCTTGTTGCAACCTTTCTGAGAGCTTTGAAAACAATGCTACAGTTAATGTCAACTTTAGTGATGCGGTTACTGGGGCAAAAGAAATTGAGATGTTGGGGCTTCGGGGAACCTATACGCAAATGCTTATAGAAAATCGCCCTTCCTTTAATCGCTTGGGTCGTGCCTATGGCCTAGAATACATCCCTGGAACATTCATTGAAGCCATTCAAATATCGAAAGGTGCTAGTACTGTCCGAAATGGTGTACAAGGCATTACAGGGCAAATTAACACGGAATTAATCAAGCCTTATAAAGCACCTCTTTTGTTTCTAAATCTTTTTGCCAATTACACGGGGCGAGTAGAACTCAATGCACAATTCAATTACCGAATTACCAAAGATTGGAGTACGGGTTTGCTAATGCACGGAAATTATTACGGGACTGAGATTGATTATAACGAAGATTCCTTTCTAGACATTCCCAAAAAACAACAAGTAAATGTCATTTCTAGATGGGTTTACAAACCTCAATTTTTGCATTTTGAGATTAACGTTCAGGGAATTATTGACAATCGAATTGGAGGGCAAACTCAAGCTACGTTTCAAAAAATAGCTGGTACGCCTGCGACTCGTTTGTATCAAGTAAACAGTGAAATCAGACGGATTGGTGCCTTTGGGAAATTAGGCTATTTGGATTTTGATAATCCAAACCAAAGTCTTGCCATTCTCTATGATGCGAACATCCATCAGCACACTTCTTATTTTGGAGACAAGAAATACAGCGGTTTACAAAAACGCTTCTATGCTAATTTTGTTTTTCAGACCAATTTGGGTAAGACGGGCTTGCACAACCTTAGTACTGGATTAAATTATGATTTGATTGATTTCAAAGAACAGTTTGTTGATATTAACAATGACCGAACCGAACATTTAGCCGCTATTTATGCTGAATATGACTTCACAAAAAAATTCAATGAAGACAAAGGAACACAGTTTGGATTAATCTTAGGGCTGCGTTCTGATTTAATTCACACACAGGAATTTACAAAAATATATCCTTCGCCTAGATTAAACTTAAAGTATAACTTCTCTGACGATATGGTCATTCGTGCTTCGGCAGGTCGTGGCGTGCGGACGACTAATTTGTTAATAGAGAATTTAAAATTCATGCCGAGCTATAAAGAATTTTCTATTCAAGAAACCATCTTGCCAGAAGTGGCTTGGAATTATGGGTTAAACTTTGCTTGGAACATCAAGATAAGCCCCAAATTGGAAGGGAGCTTAAATGTAGATGTCTATCGAACGGATTTTGAAAACCAATTGGTCGTTGATTTAGATGCGGACCCAACTTATAATACGATTCAATTTTATAACTTAAAGGGACCGTCTTTTGCCAATAGTATTTTAGTTAGCTATACCCAAGATCTTGTAAAAGGCTTAGAAGCTAGAATTGCCTATAAATTGAACGATGTACGGATGACCTATGGCACTGTTTTACACGAAATGCCTTTAATGCCACGACATAGAGGCTTGATGCATTTAAATTATACCACAGCTAAGAAAGATTGGGAATTTAATGTGACGCTAAATATTATTGGACCACAACGTTTGCCACATTTACATACGCCTTATGGTGATCACTTACCTGACTATCGTTTTGAAGAATATAGTCCTACTTATGCTCGCTTGAATGCTCATATCTCTAAGTTTTTCAAAGGAGGCTGGCAAGTTTACCTTGGCGGAGAGAATTTGACGAATTATACACAAGAACAACCTATTCTCGGTTATCAAGATCCTTTTGGAACGTCAACAACTAATACCTATGCAAATTTTGATGCTACGTCTGTTTTTGCGCCTGTTTTTGGAGCGCAAATTTATGCTGGTATCAAATATACTTTTGAGGGAAAAGAACGCTTTGCGCCTGTTCAATCTTGTTCGAGTATACCTGTTGTTTCTGCCGAAGCACACTTAAACCCAAAAGATTGGTTGTTAGAAAGCAATCAACAGCGAGTAGCAATTAAAACTTCTTCTCAGTGTGGTTCTTGTGAAACGATCCTACAAGAAGCCTTGTATACGATAGAAGGCGTTGAACGAGCTAGTCTCGATATAGAAACACAGGTTCTAACGGTGATTTATGTACCGACCCAAATAGACGTTTCTAGTATTCAGAAAACCATTTCAGAAGCGGGCTATGATGCCGATACTCTTAAAGCAAATCCAGAAGCACACCGCAATCTGCCTGGTTGTTGTCAACAAGATGGAGGACACCGAGTAGGGAAAACAAATTATACCCTAAAAACGGCTGTTGTTAAAAGTTCGAATCAATGTGGGATGTGTAGCAAAACAATTGGAGATGCCCTGTTTGCCTTGGAAGGAGTAAAAAATGTTCATGTAGACGAAAATGCCCATACGGTAACTGTCCAGTTTTTGCAAGAAAAAACGAGCCTTCAAAAAATCAAAAAAGCGATTCAAAAAGCAGGTTATGATGCTGATAATTTAAAGGCAAACAAAGCAGCTTATAATAAGCTTAATGGTTGTTGTAAAAAGCCTGAATAATAGCTTGTATGCTGTCAGAGGTCTAAAAAAAATCGCCCTAAAAATAACTGTTAGCGCATAATTAGCTTACGCTATCTGTATCGACAGTAATTACCGTCATACTCTAGGTTTAATAAAAGAAAGCCACTTCCAAAATTTGGAAGTGGCTTTCTTTTT
>CACVAQ010000407.1:7532-16798 GCA_902727865.1 uncultured Aureispira sp.
TTTTTAAGAACACAAAAAGTGTTTTTATTTACATTTTGTCAATACAGCTTCGCTGAAATCTTGAACTTTCGTAAATTTCAATCTTCTCATTACATACATGTTCGCTACTTTTTTATATTTCAATTCAGAAACAAGCGCCTCTTGATATAATTTGAATTTTGGTTTCGTTGAGTTTTGAACATAAACAACCAAATCACCTACATTATCACAGTCATAGATAATATATTCTTTAGGTCTAGTTTTGTCTTTACGAACCGCATTTTTCGCTTTATAAACTTCTCCTGTTTTTTTGTTACCCACAAACACAACAGATTCTTTCAACAAACGAACTTTTAAAACCCATTTTTCTTCCATTTTAGGTTTCGCAGCACCAGAATTCCAGTCACCTACTTTGTAGATACCTGTAGATGGTACATCATAAACAAGGTATTCACAGTTAACAGAACCTAAACAAGGTGTTGGAGAGATTATATTATCTGCATATTTTGCATATCCTTTTGCATGACGATCTCCTACTAAAATAACAGGCTCCTTCACATCTTTCAACCCTTCTTTCTTAAGATACAAGCGAGTTGTTTTACTAGCTGGAGTTGTTTCAGACTTAATGATAATATTTTTCAAGTCAGTCATTTTGTGCATATTTGGAAACCAATCCATTGTAGCGATACCATATTCAAATTGCTCACAAATATCTAAATCTTCTTCTTTGTTATTATCATCAACAACAGTTACACCATCTAAACTAGCGTAAGTCCCTTCTTCAAATTCAGCAATTGTTTTATCTGCACTGTAACGGATATTCTCTCCCGTTAAATCAGGTCTGTCTACACCAGAGAAAGCGTCACTATTACAATCGTCTTCACATTCTCTTTGCATAGCACAAGCGCAATAACCACTATTCATCCAATCGAAATCGTACGTTTTACAATCTCCGCTTCCTGTTAAAACACAAGGCTTTCCTGTATTTTTCCAAACAATTTTTCCACCTTTATCTTCTCCTTCATAGAAAGTGTAGCCTTCTTTTCCCTCATTTACTAATGGCATTTTGATTTTAACTACTTTTTTAGCAGCTAAGTCAGATCCTCCAAAAGTAGCGTTGAAATACACAACAGAGTTAAAGTACAATTTACGTCCTTCTGTATCTTCAACAGAAAGATTATTTGCGTTCAATGCTTGAGTTGTTGAAAAGTCTTTCAATTCAAAAGCAGCCTTTTTAGTCTTCGCAGGCTTGTAAGTACCTTTCTCGATGAAAGCTTCTGAACAACCATTCTTAATCAGCGTATCTCTATCGTCATCTTCCAAATAGAAAAGTACAAATACACGACGATTTTCGTCTCTGTTATCGTATTTTTGTTCTTTCTCTCCATAGAAAAACAATTCCGTTTTTTCTTGGTAAGAATCGCCCAAAGTCTTTACGTATTCAAACGCTGAGTTAGCACGCTTTTCAGAAAGTCCCATATTGTAGTTATCCGAACCCAAATCACAGGTGTGACCAGCAACACGAACCTTTAATATTCTCTCTTTATTTTTCTCAAAAGCAGCTGTAATAGCATCCGTACTTTCGGTTAACAAGTTAGCCTTGTCTAGTTTAAAGAATACTTCCATACTATCTTTGATTGCTTCCTCTTGTCCCAAAGAAAGAGTAGCACAACAAAGCATTAGGAAACAGCCTAAAAATAACTTCTTCATTTTAACAGTTTTTATTATTAGATAATTTGGTGGTGGATATATTATGTTAGAATAAGAACATTTCTCAACACAATGCAAGCATATCTGTTCTAACAAATATCATCCAAGTACAAAAATATCTGTTGAAATTGAAATATCCATAAAACTTGCAATTAATCTAAGTAAAAGATAAGATTTTCTTTAATTATAGGCACTTATTCGGTTTTTTATTGAAAATTCATTCAAAAAAAAAAGCTAGTGACTCTAATCACTAACTTTTTTTTGTTTTTTTTTTTATTAAAAATACTTGATCGCTTAGAATTTTAAGTTCACATTCAAAGCTGGCATAATTGGCAGTTGGTTAATTCTCTTGTATTCAATTCGATCAAAATAGAAAATATTCTCTCTATCGTAAACATTCGTGACACTAATACCTAAGGTCAACTTCATGTGTTTTACTAAATCGAGTGTGTATTTAAAAGAAATATCTAATCGATGATAAAAGGGTAATCTACCTTGATTTAATTCCTCTTCATAAATAACCCCTAAGCTGGTATTCGGATCATTGTTGTCGGTCAGGTAATTGGTCCCAATTCCATCAAGAAATGATTGGTTGCCATAGAAGCCTTGCGTTCTTGTAAATGGAAATCCTGACCCTAAATTCCAACGCACACCAACTTCAAATGGAAATTCTGTTCGTTTACTAACTTTATCCTCCTCTGAGGCAGGTTTCATTTTGCCAATTCTAAATTGATAAGACCCTACAATATTCACGTTGTGACGACGATCAAAATGAGCAAAATAAGTTCGTACACCATCATCTCTAGTTACATAGCCTAAAGAATAAGAAGCATATAAGTATAACTGATCTTTGTCATACGTTCCTGAAAAATCAATTCCATAAGCATCTCCTGTTTCTGCTAAGAAGTTTTTACCAACATCTCCAGCTTCTCTATTTCTGTTCAAAGAAACAATCTGAGGGAAGAATTTATAATAAGGCTCTAGATTAAACGTAAGGTATTTCCCTGCGTCGATTTCAAAACCAGCAATCGCATGAATAGACGTTTGCAAACGACTCTTCATTTTGGTATACGTACGCGTTCCATTGTCAGCAACGTTCAACCGATAAACGCCATCATCTGGTCCGCCCAAGAAGCCAACAAATAAATTCACAACATCCCGCTCATCCACAGAAGAAATTAAGTTTTGAGAATACAAACCTCCTGCCGCTTTAAAACGGAAAAAGTCTGTAATATTCCATTTCAGTCCCAATCTAGGCTCTATAGCCACTTCACCCAAAGAAGCATAGGCTTGCATACGGATACTTGGTTCAATTACAACTGGTCCAAAACGTCCTTGAAAATGAGCAAATATTGCCGCTTCAATATTGGTTTGCGGGGCATCTTTATCTCCTTGGGTTACCCCAGAATTACTACCAATAGAGTATTCAAAAGAAGTAGCCAAACTATTGATTTCTACACCAACATTAACAACCCTTGATTTTGGCAAATAATAGCTTACATTTAGATTGGCATTAAAACTAGCAACATTACTTCGACGTACTTTACTAATCGCTCCCAATTCATTAAATTCAGAACCATAAATCGAATAAGCAATCGTTCCATCTAAAGCCAATTGAGCGCCATCTGGAACAATTCTAAAATCTACACCGCCTCCAGCAGCATCCCAATCATAGGCAGCTAAGCCATCAAACCGCACATTATCGGTATGATAAAAGCCAAAGACATTGATACGGCTACCATTGTTGGCATTGAATGAAATTTTAGCATGCCCATCGGTAAAGTTATAAGGCAAGACACCGCCTTCGTTCGCATAACTATATAATAAAGGAGATGTTTCTCTTAAATAAGAATGTTTGATCGTCATCAAAAAAGAAACACTTGAACCATTCTCCTCATTAAATTTAACCAACGGCCCTTCAAAGATTCCTTTGGCAACAAATGGGTTCACATTTAGCATTCCTGCAAAACGAGTTTTATTTCCTTCTCTTGTTTTAATATCCACTACTGCCGAAGAACGACCGCCATACTTGGCACTAAAGCCCCCCGTATACACATCTGCACTACGAATAATGTCGGTTTCAAAAACAGAGAAAAAGCCAATCGAGTGAAAGGCATTAAATAAGGTCATTCCATCTAATAAGACTCTATTTTGAACTGGCGCACCTCCACGTATATACAGTTGCCCGCCTTGATCTCCCGTTGAAACAATCCCTGGCAATACTTGCAAGTACTGTGCAAAATCGGCTTCTCCTCCTGCCGCAGGAATACGTTTAATATCTTTGGTCGTAATTCTAATTAAAGAAACCGAAACATCATTCTGTTTTGCAGAATTACCAGCCCCTACTTCTACAATATCTATTAAAGAAGTGTTTTCTTCCATTAAAAGATTTTGATTCACCATCTTATTTCCAATAGTTACTGCTATTGCAATTGAATCGTAACCTAAGTACAGTCCTCTTAAAACATAATCCCCAACAGGAACACCTGCAATATTATAATCTCCATTGTCATCTGTACCAGAAGCGTACGTCGTTCCTTCTAAATAAACGGTCGCCCCAATTAAGGGTTCTCCTGTTTCTTTGTCCAATGCTGTTCCTCGAATACCACTTTTTTGTTGTGCCATTGCGAACTGACTCACCGTCAGAAACAGAAAGACCAACAACAAATTAAATTGTAACTTCATGTTAAACTTTTTTAAAGGAGCCGTTTATTGAAAGGTTATATTGTAATACTTCGGTGTTGTTTTCATTTTCAAACAAAAATGAAAACAACACCGAACGATTAAGTTGGGTACATAATCTAAAAAAGGCGCCTATTTTTATCTTAAAAATAGTTTTGTGCAAGTAGAAGCAGATTTATCTCCGTTTACTTACTTTGATTGTAAAGTTATGCTTTTTTGCCTTCTATAGAAAAGATAAGAGAGACTAAATTTTTTGATTTTGTGCGCTTCTACTTTAATTTGCTTATTTCTGCCCAATAAACACTCCGTTTCAGGGTCTTTTTTAGGTCTTTATAGCTTTTTTTTTCGCCTCCGCCCCTTTTCATAGCCTTTCACCCAAACTTTACGTTCCTTCTTATCAACCACCTTCAACTCCTCAATTAATACGATCTCTTTATAGAAAGGATACTTTTGAGTGACAACATCGTACAATTCTACTTCTTTCCAAACGATTTCTACGACCGTATTTTCATAGGCTTTAATGCCTTCCATAAACCGAGTGGAGCCGTCAAACTCTCGAAACCAAATAAATTCTAAAGCTTCCTGCTCTTCTGTAAGAATGGTGATAATCGGAAATTGTTGATTGGTATTAAAACTATAAAGCAAACCAACATTGGAGTTATTTTCTTGCTTAATTTCGGTGACTTGTTCCATCGCCATACCCTTAGAAAACTGCTGAAAGCCTGTACAATTTTTGAATAAATAGGCCTGCATCACTTGGGCAACTTTCAGCATGCCTTCGCTGTCTTCCAAGCTCGTATTGTTTTCTTTGAGTACACCAGTTAAGTTGGTATAAAAGGCCTCTTCGATGCAACTATCGGCTTTTATGGAAAAGTACTGTTGATCTAAGTTGATAAAATCAACCGCCTCAAAACAAGCACAAGCTTTGCCAAAAGCTTCTTCTGTTGCCGTCGTTTGTCCCAACAACAATAAGGGGCAAAAAATCAACCCTATAAAATAGCTCTTATTCATCTCGTTGCTGTGTGGCTTTATAAACGTTTTTAAGTTCCTTATTCAATTTTTTGTACCGTTCGCTGTCTCTCCCCTCCAATCGTTGTACAATTCCTTTGGCTTTTAAATACAACTTCGCAGCCTCCGAACTATCCTCTATTAACATATAAAAGACCGCTAAATCCGCCAAAGCATCGGAAAACGGAAGGCTTTGAACGCCATGCACCTGTTCTGCATTCTGAAGGAGTTTGGTATAAATCAGTTTTGCACCAGTATACTCTCCTATTGTAACATAAATAGAAGCCAAATTATATGCCAATGGTTGGTATAAATCAGAGCCTCGTGTCAAATCCATTGTTGACAAGTACAAGGCTTCTCCTTTTTGATAATTTTCAAAATCTTCAAAAATGCTAAATAAATTATACATATCCGTTATGATTTTATCCGAAATCACCCCTCCCGAACTGTTCAATACATATTGAACGGTTATAGACGTTTCTTTTAAAGCCGTTTCATTTGTCAAATCATAGGCTTTGGTATCGCCAATTGCTTTGTAAGTAGAAGCCAGCGTTATTAAACTGTTGACTAAAATTATTTTTACATCCAAATAAATTCGATAAGTAGCCTTCCGTTTCTCAGGGTCTCTAACTTGGTCTATCGAGCGATTAAAAAACTGAATGGCATAATAACGTTGATTCAGCGGGTTCTTAATTTTGATATTTTTAACTTCCCAGCATAGTTTTTCTGTTTTTTCATAATGCCCCAATTTCATCTCAACCTGTGCCAACTGAACCAATGTAGAAGCATAAGTTAGCGACTGTTTTCCGTAAATAGTGGCCGCAACATCCACTAATTCTACTCGAATTTCTTGTGTCAATTTCCAATCTCCAATGGCTTCACTAGCCCTTGCTGTTTTGGTTAAAATCAATCCATAAACAGACTCCTTCTTGTCGTAACGTTCCTTTGCCAAATACATCATTTGCAAAGCATAAGGAAACGATTCTGCATAAAGTCGTTTTGCTTGATAATCGTCCACTTTATGCACCAAATCTTCCCATGACATTTTGCTCAAATCGGCTCCTTGTCCATTGACAAAGCAAGGAATAAAAATCAATAAGTAAAGAATTTTTTTCAGTCGCAACATGGTCAATCCTCTAGTTTTTAATCAAATAGATTTTATAAAATGCTGAATATACCAGTTCTATTGTATTTTTAAGTAAAACTGTATCCATTAAACGACATTTTAGGCTTATCTTGCATGAGATCGCCATTTTATATTAAAAAAACTAGGCGCAAGACAGGCGTTTTAACAAAAAAAACACAGGCTATCTTTGACCTTTCTTCGGTTTTGCTTTGCAAATAATTCGTCCATTCTTTTTGTCTTGTACATAGAGTCTGCTCATTCCAATATACCTAAGAATCAAACTTATACAAAAAAGTAGGCTTTGGGTAAAAAACCTTGCTTAGGAACAGTAAAGAAATAAGATTAAAACCAGTTATAAAAAAAATTATGTGGGAATTTATACAACCAATAATAAACTTTGATAACCCAATTTCTTATGCAATTCCATTCTTTGTCCTACTCATGGGCATGGAAGCCTATTTGAATTACAAAGAACGATCTGACAATTATCAGTTAAAAGATTCTGCGGCTAGTATTTCAATGGGCTTAGGATCTATTTTCATTGATCTAATCACCAAATCTACCGCACTGATTCTTTTTGAGCTCATTTATGTTAATTATGGCTTGTTCAACGAGGCCTTATCTGGGACGATCCTAGGCTGGGTTTTATTGTTTTTTTTAGACGATTTCACCTTTTACTGGCACCATCGTTTCTCTCATCAAGTACGCTTACTTTGGGCAGCCCATGTGAATCACCATTCTTCTACACATTATAATTTAAGTACTGCGCTTCGCCAAAGTTGGGCAGAGCTAGGCTATAAATACCTATGGTATCTATGGTTGCCACTTTTGGGATTTCCGCCCTTAATGATTTTAACTCAAATTTCGATTAGTTTAATTTATCAATTTTGGGTACACACCAAGCATATCAAACGCTTTCCGACCTTCTTTGAGTTTCTTTTTAATACGCCTTCTCACCATCGAGTACATCATGCAAAAAACATTATCTACCTAGATAGAAATCATGCTGGTATTCTCATCATTTGGGATCGATTGTTTGGCACTTTTATGGAAGAAGATCCGAAGGAACCTGTTGTTTATGGAATTACAACCAATATTAACACCTACAATCCCTTAAAAATTGCGAGTCACGAGTTTATTAATTTAGGAAAAGACATTTACAAAGCACCTACTTTTTCTGACAAATTGAAATATCTATTGTTTCCCCCTGGTTGGAGCCACGATGGAAGCACGATGACAGCAGATGAAATGCGAGTCGATTGGGAGCAGCAAAAAGCAAAAAAAGACGTTTAGAATATATTCTAACCGAACGATTTAGGCTTCCCTAAGTGTTGAGATAACAAGCCCCTTTTTAGGGAGTCGATTGCCTCTGGTCCTTTTCCGAGGTTTTATTTTTTGATAAAAAACAACCTATATGAATGCTATCTTCCTTTCTATGTCTTGGGGAGAATTTTTAATTGATGTTGCCCAACATCCTCAGAAATACGTTTTTTGGTTAATTATTTTCTTAGTGATCCTTTTTATCCTTTCTAGATTAAGAAATATCCTAGAGGAACGGGGCGTGAATAAAGCAATTTATATTTCTCGTGGATTTGTGGGCACTTTTATTGCCTTTATTGTCACTCCTATTGTTTTTTTTATAATTCTCAATTTGATTGCGATTGTACACGGAGTAAACACCATTGACATTGGTTTTCTGGCAAAATGGATTGGACTAACTCTAACGTCCTATTGGTGGCTCTTGAAATGTTTTTTTGGTAGTGAAAGCTTGTCTGGGGCCGTGGATATTTATAGCATGGATGCTGTGATTCGAATATTCTGGGTCTTGCTTCCTCTTTCCATTATATGGTTTCGAGTTTCAAATTCTAAAATCGGTAAACTTTTTTTAATTCCTTTAATCATTGGTGTACTGGTTATCACTCGCTATAAAACAGCGCCTCCAACCTTTATTACAGAAGACCAAGAATTAGTCAATAAAATACCGGTCTTAAGTTGGTTTGCGAATAAAGATGCAAACGATACCGCCAATGAAACTCCATTCCTAACGGGTTCTAGGCGAAAAATAATTGCTGGAATTTTGGTTTTTGTGATCTTAATCGGTTTTGTGGTCGGTTTATATTTAGAATATCGAGTCATTGGGCTTTTGATCACGTTAATTGGGCTCTTGGGCTTTTTGCTCATGGCTCCCCACGAAAAAGAGAAGGTCATCCCTCCTTCTCATCACGAAGATTACCACATGAATATTGATAGCTTAATTCATCGGATGGACAGTCTTCATCTGGCAGACCAAAAGAGCATTGAAGTGTATAATTTAAGTATGCAAATTACTTCTGCTTACAAAGCTAGGATCGACGTCGGAGATATGATTCGTTTTCCAGATACGCTTTGTGTGAAATACGAGTCTTATTTCTACGATTGGTGTAAAGAATAATCAAGTGGATGCACTTACTTTTCAGCAATAGAAGGCTTTGGGAAAAGCGAACTAGCTTGGCTTTGTTCATTTTTTCTCTATAAAAATAAAATCTCATCACACGATGTCATGAATCGTGTGATGAGTCAAATAGGTCCCAAAGAATTGGAATCCTATTAAGGATACTTTTTCTAAGCGTACACGGAAGAAGTCTACTGCACTAATGTTGTAAGACGATTTATTTTTCACAATCTGGCAGGCCTTTCCCGTCAGGAAACTCCATAAAGTTATTGCTTGCAATACTGAAAAAGTCAGGATCTTTAGAATCATTGATAAAAGCAATCGTAATGG
>CACVAQ010000408.1 GCA_902727865.1 uncultured Aureispira sp.
AAAATAGCTAAAGAACTTAAAAGTGCTGGTATGGGGATAGAGGCAATTGCTAAGTTGACGGAATTGCCTATTGAAGAAATTGAAAAAATACGGGTGCGGAAAGGCTAGGAGCGTAGCGCAACAAAATAGAATATCCTGTTGCGCTTTTTGTTTTCTTATTGCTTAATCCGACGTTCAAATTCATCACAAAATTGATTGACCAAAGCTTTGCTCTCTTTTATAAAAAATGCGCCTAATTCTGCTTTATTTCGTCTAACAAAGCTTCTATATAGTTTGTTAAATTCGTGATAAATATCATTCGCGTCAAAATTAGGGCTCGTATCTTTAATCTTAGCAATAAGGCGTTTTCCTTCTTTGTGCATATAGTCAAATAGTAGTTCTACCTTATCTTCAAAATCCTTGATCTTGGCTTCTATTTCTACTTCTGCTGCATTCAGCTTTTTGATAATAAGCTCAATGTTTAACTTTAGTTGTTGTCCACCGCCTATTGTTGGGTCGTCGTCTTCTGGCTTTCTTCCTGTTGTTGGTGGATTTATGTAATCATCAGGAGCAACGATTCCAATTTTGTTATCAAAATAGATTTCAACATCATCTAATATAGCATCCGATTCATTTCCTTTGATGTTGTTGTATTCATTGTTGAACCTTCTCCAAAACTCTAAGAATAGTTTGTTTTTGTGTTTGTCCTCTATCTGTATAACGGACTCAATCAGATTGAGAATCCTAAAATATTGATTCACCTTTGATTTTAAATTTTTGGCTTCCTCTGGAGCGCCTTTTAAATACAAATCTATGTTTGTTCCAAAGTCCAAGGGGATTTTTATATCCTCCGAATGGCTACTATTGTACGCTGTGAAGGCCTTGAAATTTTGCGTATAAATAGGATGAACAATTAAGTCTTGATAACGGTCGTCTAATCGTTTTTCATCGCCTAAAGGGTCAAAATCACTAACCACAAGATTTGAAAAATGTTCAAACGCTTTTTTGATATTATCAATGTTGACATTCTTATAGGAAAAATCAACCACCTTACAATCATTCTTATCTTTGGTTTTTCTGTTTACTCTTGATATCGTCTGAATGGCGTTAATTCCTCTAATTTCTTTATCTAAGAATAAGGTTTGTAATTTCGGTTCATCAAAGCCCGTTTGTAATTTGGCAACTACGATAATGATCCCATTCTTAGTATGGGCAAAATTTTGTAAAACCTTTGCTTCTGATAGGTTCCCATTTAAAGTGGTTGCGCTTTGATGCGTTTGTCCATCCGAACTATAAACGATGTAAACAGGAGCATTTTTATAACTTTTATAATACTTAGGATTTTGTACCATTGCATCAAAGTACTGTTGGATATATCGCTTGTACTTTATTGCTGCCTTAATAGAGGACGCTGCCAACATGGCTTTGCCTGTTCCTCTAATCGTTGGGTAAACGGTACTTAAAAGGCGTTCCACTACGAATTTAGAAATGGCTTCTATTCGTTCTTCATCTTCATAGATTTTCTTTTTACGGACGCTATAATTCTTATTGTATTCTGTGTCTATGACTTTATCAAATGATCGTTCATATTGGGTAGGAGCATCTTCAAAACCTTCTAAAATATTTTCAGGCAATTCAAAGTACATCTTTGAAGAAACTGCCACTAAACCTGCAATTGGATTTAAAATATAACCGTCCAAAATGGCTTCCTTCATGGTATAACTATCAAAAGGAATCCATATTTTTTCCCCTTCTGCATATTTGTTGAATTCTCCAAATCGTGCTAAGGTGTGATCGCTTGGAGTCGCTGTAAAACCAATAATTAGATTTTTCTTTTTTTGTTGGGCCTTATATAGCTCGTTATTATCAAAACTACTTTGGAGTTCATCAAATAAAGTGACCATTTCTTCATGTTGTACGCCCTTTTGGGAACGGTGTACTTCATCAATCAAAAAAGCAATCCGCATTGCTGCCAGTCGTTCAACGACATCCGTATCCAATACCTCTTTGATAGAAGCGAACTTTTGAAGGTTGACCACAACAATTCTAACGTCTGTATTTAATGCCTTTAAAAATGATTTTTTGTTATCCGCTTCTAGGAACAAACGATTGTTGATATTCATGTTGTGCATTTTCGTATCTAATTGGTCACGAAGTTGCACTCTATCCACTACTAACAGAATCTTATCATAAATGTACTGCTTCTCTTTTCTGAGGTCTTTTAATTGTAAAGCCGCCCATCCAATGATATTACTTTTTCCAAATCCTGCGGCATATTGCAACAATAAAGAATAGACGTGTTTGTTATTCTGATACTTAGAACGCTTTAGAATTAGTTCTTCCTGTTGTGTTTTACTAAGGTGTTTGAGTTCCTTTTTAAGCTTATTGATAAAATAATCTGGTTCTTGTTCATGCTCCAAAAACTCTTCTACTTTGGCAATGATCTTATCGGTACCAAACTTTTGTTTGGGTCTAGGACTAATCAAACGCCCTCGATGATGTTTGTACTCTTTTTCTTTGCTGCCTTCCTTTTTGGTGTATTCTCGTTCAATGAAATTATAATAGAGAATTTCTTTCTCCATCATTTTCTTAGAATAGTGCGCTCTGAAAACTTCTTCAAATCGCTGTACTCTAGTTTCATGTTCATCCAATAAAGGATACTTTTTAAAGGTCTTTTTAACGGCTTTTTGATAATTGTCAAAAGAATAGCTTTTACTATCAATTTGAGTTTTAAGCTCTTCAAAATTAAGGGCAAGGTTTCGGATAACATAGGTATTATTAATGTCCGTACAAGTGATATGAATCGCTTTCTCAAAGATTTTGAGCATATCATTCCTAATATCTTTGTTTACGTCGTTATGTTGTGCAATCTCTAAGTAATTACTAACCGCTTTTTGATAGTCCGTTCCTACTTTCTTACGTCCATTTCTACGGGCGTTTTGGTTATTATAAGTAGATTTTAACTCACTATAACCCAAAAACAAACCATTCACAAAGAAGGTTAAATCTGGACGAAAAGAAAATTTTGTTTTTCCTTCATGTTTGTAGATATAGGGCAACTCCTGGACGACTGAAAAAATGTTTTCTTCAAAAAGTTGGTCTCCCTCCGTAAGGCTGCCACTAGGATAGAATAAGTGAAATTTTAAGCCCTTAAACGTAACCGATTTATTACTATTAATAAAGATCGCCATATTGGAAGCTCGTTTGATTTTGTCAAACAAAAATTCCATAAATTCAGCCATTAAGGCGTTCTCATGGTCGTACTGTTTCAGTAGCTTTTTATAATTGCTTTTATTCAGTTTGCTGCTACGGATAAATTCTTTGAGATCTTCTTCTATGATCAAATATCGACTAGA
>CACVAQ010000409.1 GCA_902727865.1 uncultured Aureispira sp.
CGAGCTACACGCTTGATTCTTTAGTGAAATTTGAGGCAAAAAGATTATTCAAATGTTCATCTTATTTTTTTACTGTTCCTAAGGAATACTTGTGAATTTTATTATTAACTAAGGTACGAAGCAGACTCGCCCTATTGGTTTGCTATCAATTGCTACAGCATTTTACTTAGAAATGAATGCAGAGAGTTATTAACAGCCCTAAAGTTATTATTATAATTATTGATTTGCAACTTGCTCTGTATTTTCTTGCTTTTTTGATACAAAACGGGAGCCAGAGAAGGAGCCGTTCCAAAGAGTGGAACGGCTCTATCTTTAGGGTATTTAAAAAAATAATGTTTAAAGAAGATGCCTTGATTTTTTTCTTTTTTTGTCCTATTTTTTTACATTGTGTAAAGCAAAACATAAAAACCCTTGATGGATCTGTTCCAATTTGGCAAGAAAAAATACTTTTTGGCAAAAAAAAACACTCCAAGCTCAAGAGAAATGATGTATTTTGTGGATCAAATGGTGGTTGGTACTTATTTTGTTTAGGTATCAACTTCATAACATTATTTTCAATTAAAACATTAAAGAGAGCCAACAATGAGCAAGTTCGATGAAAAAGTAGCAGCTTACAAAGCTAACATGGAAAAATTAGGCATTGCATATGACGCAGACAAGTTAGTTATTTGTACTAAAGCATGTGGTCCTTCTATTTATAACAAAGACGGAGAAACTGTTTCTGGTAGTGACCAAACAGAATTGGATCGTGTTAAAAATAACTACCTAATCAAAAAATTAGGTCTTACTGAAAGCGATGATTTAGATGGTATCATAAACCATGCTATTGAAACAATGGGAAAATCTAACCGTAACAAATACAGAGCAATTTTCTACTACATTTGTTCAGAGAAAGTAGGTAAATTCCCTGCATAGGAACAGTAAATAAATAAGATGAACATTTACTTAGCTTCGCTGCTTCTTCGAGGTCGTGAGAGCTTCGCTGTTGAATAATCTTTTTGCCTCAACCACGAAGTAGCAGCGAAGCTAATTCTACTAAAGAATCGGGCGTGTAGCCCGCTATACTTCTCATCTTTACCAAAATTTGAAACAAAAATCTCGTTTCAAATTTTGTTCCTCTTATTTTTTGACCGTTCCATAGGGATTTTATAAATTATTATTTATAATAATTAACAAAAGCCATTTCTTTAGAGAAATGGCTTTTGTATTTTAATGCAATAAATATGCAGGTAGTTTTGGCAACACATGTTGTTCCAGTAATAGAAGTATCGCAGCGATTAAGCGATTATTTGTGTGGTGTTTTTGTCCAATTACCTTCTCGGAAAAGTGTTAAAACAGCCATCAAAAAAGGAGCTGTTTATGTAGAGGGCAAAAAAGGACATACGGGAGATTGGGTCAAAAGTCATCAAGAAATTCAATTGATAGACTTGGATAAAGCACCGACCAAGATTTTGAAAATGCCAATGGATGTCTTGTATGAAGATGCTTACTTGGCTGTCATTGTTAAACCCGCAGGTATTCCTGTAAGTGGCAATCAATTTAGAACCGTAGAAAATGCTTTGTTGCATAACATTCAGCCTTCTACAGCACCCGATGCCCTCAAACAACCTAGAGCAGCGCATCGCTTGGATGCCCCAACTTCTGGTCTTTTGTTAATCGCAAAAACCAAACAAGCTAGAATCAATTTGGGGGCACAGTTTGAAGCCAAGACGATTCAAAAGCGTTATCAAGCCATTGTAATTGGAGCAACAGCCCCAAAAGGAGAAATTAATCTTCCCATAGAAGGAAAAGCTTCTTTAAGTGTTTATGAATGCTTGGAAACCGTAGATTCGTTGAAAAGTGGTCAATTATCTTTACTCAATTTATATCCAAAAACAGGCAGAACTCATCAGTTGCGGATTCATCTTTCTGCTCTTGGGTTTCCCATTTTAGGCGATGCCTTATATGGAAAGGAAGGCTTGGTTTTGAAGCATAAAGGTTTGTTTTTGACCGCAATTGAATTAAATTTTAAACACCCTATATCTGGTAAGGAACAAGCGCTTGTTTTACCAACACCTTACAAGTATGAGGCATTGTTAAAACGGGAGCAACGACGGTTTGATAATTATCAAAATCCAGTAAAATAAAGCCTGTTTGTTCGTTTCTTTAAGATTTTTTTAAGAAATTTAAGGAGATTCGAATAAACTGCATACTCTTTACAATCATTACTTCGTGGAGAACCCGAACTAAGCGTAGCGACCTCACGTAAGTAACAAAGGCTCAGCGTAGCTAAATTATATTAGTTTATTGCATGAGTGCTTCGCTTTGATTATCAATAAGATAGGTTTGAATTATTGATTTAGTTAAATTATTGATAATCAAGCTGATATGAAATGGTTTTTATGTTTTTTGGTAAAAAAACTAAAACCTCGGAGAAGCAGCGAAGCTAACAATAAGCGTAGCGCTCATGAACCGAACGGAGTGAGCTCACGAGCAAAGCGAGCTAACAAACGTAGTGAACTAATCCCACGAAGTATTATACAATAGTATAGGTATTCAACCAGAAATAGCTAAATATAGTTAAATCAAAAGCAATTAATATGAAAATAGTTACATTCTTCGCATTTTTATGTTCTTTTATCAGTTGTTCAACGACTTTATTTGGACAAGCAGATGATCCAGAAACGGCTTACAACGATCAACAGGTAGCGATTGTCAAAAGAGGTTATAAAGTCCTTGCTGCTTATCAGAAAGTTTATAAAGAAAAAAATGGCGAGTTACCTAAATTGAATCTAAAAGAAGCCGAATTAGCTGGGGTAGATTTTAGAGGGATGAATCTAGATAATGCCGACTTTAGGGATGCGGATTTGCGTGCGGCTCGATTTGGGGACAAGCCCGCCATTCGCACCAAAAAATACGACAACGAGGATCGATTGATAAGCGGTCAAGCACCCGTTCCAGCTGCAAGTCTTAGAAATGCCGACTTTAGAGGTGCCGATATTGGCGAGCAAGATATGAAAGTGGCAGATTTGAGCTTGACGAATAGCGAAGGGGCTAACTTTTCGGAGTCGGATATGACTGGAGCTAAGTTTGTAAAGGCAAAATTGTCTGGAGCTTCGTTCAAAGAAACCAGTTTAATTGGAACTAATTTTAGAAGAGCGGACTTAACCGATGCTGATTTGACAGAAGCAGATGTAGAAGGGGCTACCTTTGATCGGACGATTCTAATCCGTACGCAAATGGCTGGTCTAAACGTCGATGAATGTACGATGACAGATGTCTTTTTGACTGAGAAAGCTTTGCAAGATTATTTAGATATGAATAGTAAAAAAGAGAATATTTTTGCAGATTA
>CACVAQ010000410.1 GCA_902727865.1 uncultured Aureispira sp.
CTTATTCTTTTTCAAAGACATAACTATATTCTCCAGGATATTTTTTGTAGAAACCATCCAATACAATTTCTCCTTCTGCATCTACAATAGCCGTTATAAATTCTTCAAGAGAAGCTACTTTTTCTTCGTTCACAGCAGTGATAATAAATTCACGTTCCATGTTAGTGCCCTCAATGATACCGTCTTTGTCAATTTTTGTAATAATGACGCCTTCTGTATCTTTAAATTCATCATCGTCTAAGGTTTCAGCAGAGATACCTAAATTGCCCAACAAATTTTCTTTAGAATCTAATAAGCCGTCATCGGTTCTTTTTTCGCCAAGAGAAACGGTGTTAGAGCCATTTTTAAGCATGACTTCTGTTGATTTTAATTTTCCTTCTCTCAAGAAAATGATGGCAATTTTTTCGCCTGGACGGAATAAGCCAACTTGTTCTTGTAATTCAGGAGAACTTTTGACATCAATGCCATTTACTTTGACAATCACATCCCCACGTTCCAAACCAGCTTCTTCTGCGGCACTTTCTTCTCCAACTCCTTGAATATAAACCCCATTCATAGATTTTAAGTCATTCTCATCTGCAATTTCATCCGAAATGTCTTTGATCGTAACTCCTAAGAAACCTCTTTGTACTTTACCAAACTCAATCAAATCTTGCATGACTTTTTTGACCAAATTAGAGGGTACGGCAAAAGAATAGCCTTCATAACGTCCAGAGCGAGTAATAATAGCGGTATTAATACCCACCAAATTACCGTCCGTATCAACCAAAGCTCCACCACTATTCCCAGGATTCACAACGGCATCGGTTTGAATAAACGATTCAATATCGTAAGCACCATCTAGGATGTCAATATTTCTACCTTTGGCAGAAACAATCCCAGCAGTAACGGTCGAGGTCAAATTAAAAGGATTACCAACCGCTAAAACCCATTCTCCAACAGAAACATCGTCAGAATTACCAAATTGAAGCATTGGTAATTTGATATTTTTTAAGTCCCGTTTTTTTATTTTGATAACCGCTAAGTCTGTTGTTTTGTCTGTACCAATAATTTGAGCTTCATAAGTTCTTTTATTGTTCAAGGTAACGTTGACTTGTTTGGCATCACTAATTACGTGATTGTTTGTAACGATATATCCTTCTTCAGAAACAATTACGCCAGAACCAGAGGATTCCCCACCAAACAAACGGTCGTAACGATCCCCACTACTACTATGGATATGCACAACTGTTGGACGAACCAAATCAGCCGCATCTTTAAAAGAGCTTACATTGGTAATGTCTGGATAATAATTAGGGTGATTTACTTGTTTGGCAAAAGAAGCGTCCTTGATAATAACATCCCGAACAGGACTAACAGGAACTTCAATACAGTATTTATAAATTCCGAGTGTTAATCCAGAACTTAAAATAGAAATGGCTAAAACCATTAAAATATTCTTCATAAGTTTCATTTTTTCTTTTAACAAGTATTATGCACAAAGCAGTGTTTCAGGTAGTTGATTTTTTGGTTCTTTGACAACTCAAAGACTCCCCGCAGCTGATTTTTGCCACAGCGGACTCTTTTTCTTTTTCATAACAGTAGGTATTTGGTCGTAATTTTTAAGTAGAAAGTCGTAATAATTTTGACTATTAGCCTTTTTACTTACGACTTACAACTTATAAAAAATAGTAAAGCCTAGGCTATTTTTTATGGGCTGGCAAAAAGGCTCAAAGAACTATCTTTTTTAGAAGAAAACAGCCGTTTCAATGTTTAGCTTTGGGTTTATTTTTCAACAAAAAACAAAAGATACTTAATTATTTTCTTTTTATAATAAACGCTATTAGAGAACAATTGATTAATTTTGTGCTTCAACAATGATACTAAAAATCGTTTGAATTTTAATTATACGTACATTATAGATAATAGTTCGTTGATTTTTTTAATTTTTTTATAGAAAAATAAAAAAACGAAGAAAGGTTAACCTTAGAAGAATGCTGACTTATGGGAAAAGAAGAGGACAAAAGGCCATTTATTGAATTGAGTCGAAAAGAGCGCAGAGAGAAGGCTAGAAAGTTGATTTTTGGGGATTATGAAGATGAATACCTTGGAAATATTTGGGGTTGGAAATTTTCTAGATTCTCTTTTATTGGTCTCTTATTGATTGGAGGACTTGCCTTGTATGGCATTTACACAGGAAAAATTGACTTGCAGGAACTAGATGCGAAAGAGCCTTCTAGTGTACTAGAAAACCCCAATCCGTACCTTGATAAAACACCTGTTAAAGATACGTTAAAGTTGGATTAGAGACTTAAATAAGCATTTTTTAGAAAAAAACGATCTATTTGCCTAGCGCTATCCAGGCCTTAAAATCAAAGTCAGATTCCTTGTACGTGACACCACGAATTTCATAATGACCGCCCATATCTAGAAGTAATTCTAAATACGTTTCTTGCTCTTTTTTTTCTTCGTAGTCAATACGTACAATATTGTCTCTAGAAATAATATGAAAATTACTAGGGTTGTACTCAAAATAATAATCATCTGTAATAAGGACGCCATAAGGGGAGGTCTTCGGTTTTTCTAAGGCATTCTTAAGGTCTCGACCAATTTGAATATATCGGCTAGCAAGAAAGAGAAAACAGATAAAAAATAAGGCAATGACGGATATTCCTATGATAACTGGTGCATCAATATGCCAATAATAGACGGCATCTGTAAACCAAGCATGATAAGATAAATAACAAAATAAAACACCAAAAAGAATTGATGTCCCTAAGTAGAATTGATGCTCTTTATATAAATGTGTTAGTTTAAAAGGAATAAAAGTTCCATCTAAATCTGATATTTGGCTGCTTTTAAAGGCACGAGTGAATGTCAAGGCCGCCAATTGAATTTCTTTTTTAGTTTTCATGGTTGTAATAATAAAATTAGTTTAAGTACAGGACAACTCTTCTCATGAGTAAAGCGAGCTAAACGTTTTTTTATCTAATAGAATATGGAATTTAAGTAGATGGACAACAATAATTAACCAAAAGACCACTAAGGGTAAATCTAATGAATATTCAACTTTTTTGTGTTTTAATAGCGATGAAATATTAAAAAACTATTGAGATATTATTCTTGCTTGTTTTGTTGCAGTGAATTACGCAGCACTTTATGAGGGAATAAAATGTATTAGAGTGACCTTATAAAATAGACTTATAAAGTATAGAAAAGGTTGGAACGGCTTGTGGAATAAGTTGAAATCTAAAGCCTCTTAAGATTTTTTTTGTATGATTTTTCTATTTACCTTTAAAATCAGTTAAGTTGAACTTGCCTAACCTTTTTTACATTTCATCGTTACATTTAT
>CACVAQ010000411.1 GCA_902727865.1 uncultured Aureispira sp.
GCCTCTTCAAGCGGCTGGTGTAAACGTTCATTTGATTGGAGGAGCGGATGTTGCCTCAGAATTGGATGCGAAACGTGCCATCAAGCAAGGTGCTTATCTAGCTGCTGAGATTTAAGCTGGAGACTTACTTAAACTAAAAAACAGTTGATAACAAATGTTATCAACTGTTTTTTTGTATCGCTAAGTATTGGTCAGCAAACAAGGCTTATTTAGCTTTGTTTTTGATTTCTTGAACATCAAGACGAATGTTTTGAGCAAGAGTTTTCAATTCTTGCATGCCTTTACGTACGCGAGTACCTGCAGCATTGTTGTTGTCACTGTAAAATTTTCCAAAATCAGCTTCTAAAGCATCTACGATGCCTTTCAATTCATTAAATTTGTCCATTCTAGTTTCTTTGTTTTCTTCCATAATAAATGGATATTACGGAGGTGTTTTTAATAATATACCCTCTTTCAAGGGAAAACAAATGTACAATAACATCTAAAATATCCAAAGCACACACCCTTTTTTTTTAAGAAATAGCCCTAAAAGTCCATTTTTAGGGTATTAAAGCCGAAAAAAGATTAAAAAAAGGCTTTTAAAAGATGCTTTTCTAGTAAGAAAGAACGCCATTTCTAAGTATTTCAAGGCTGTTTTAGTAGATATTTTGGAGTAAATGAACCGTTCGTTCTAGCATATTTTCTGTAAAATCTAGATGCGTAACCAATCGAATTTGCTGTGGACCAAAGGCAACTGTTCTAATGTTTTCTTGATTTAGTTTTTCGATGACATCCGAATGTAATACATCATCTTGGACCTCAAAGACAACTATATTCGTATAAACAGGCAATACATTTTTGACATAACGACACTGTTCTAAGGTTTTTTCTAAGATTTTTGCTTTGGTATGATCGTCTCGCAAACGCTCTATGTTATTTTTCAACGCAAAAGTAGCTGCTGCGGCAAGGCTTCCTGCTTGACGCATTCCACCGCCAAATAATTTGCGAATCCGTCTCGCTTTTTTTATACTGTGCCTTGTTCCTAATAAAACCGAACCAACAGGAGCGCCCAGCCCTTTGGACAAGCAAACAGAAATGCTATCAAATTGCGCCCCCAAATCTAGTGCCGTATAATCGGATTCTACCAACGCATTAAATACTCTAGCGCCATCTAAGTGTAATTTAAGTCCTCGTTCTTTGCATAGAATACGAATTTTTTTAAGTTCTTCTATGTCATAAATCGTCCCACCTCCTTTGTTGCAAGTATTCTCTAGGCTCACCAATTGAGTTTCTGGAAAGTGAGGATCATCGGGCTGAATAGCCGCTTCTATTTGAGCGGCCGTTAAACGACCTTGCTGTCCTTTCAACAGATGGGTTGCCAAGCCTGAATTAAAGCCAACGCCACCACCTTCGTATTTGTACACATGTGACAATTCATCGCAAATCAACTCTCCAGGCGCATTGCTATGTACTTTTATGGCAATTTGGTTCGTCATTGTTCCCGAAGGACAAAACACAGCGGCTTCCATTCCAAACAAATCTGCGGCATAGGCCTCTAATTCATTAATGGAGGGGTCATCACCAAAAACATCATCGCCCAAAGGGGCATTTAACATGACTTCCTTCATTTCTAAAGTTGGTTGTGTTACGGTATCACTTCTTAAATCTATAATCATTTTTGCTTCAATTTTAGTAGAATCCAACATAAGTATTTAAAGATAATATTTCATTATAATAGTCTGTGATTTTTTTATTATCATTACTCCGTTGAAAAATCGTATTAGTTTGATTATCAGTAAGATGAGTTTTTAGTTGTCAAAGTATTAAAAAGCTGATAATCAAACTAATGCAAGATGCTTTTTTACGTTTTTCATAGAACCCGAAGGCTCACGAAGTAAAAACTAAAAAATCAACGGAGTATTATTATTATAATAAGATGACTTAAAGCTAGAAAATTCCTTTATTACCTAAAAGTAATTTGGGGGTTCTTTGAGAACGGTTCTCACAAAGTAATTTTTGCCACAGCAGACTCTTTTTATTTTTCATAAAGTATGGTATCAGACACTTTGAAAGTGTCTGATACCATACTTACCGACTATTTAATAACTTTTTTTACACTGTAACAAGCACAAATACGCAAGTATTTGACGATTAGCTATTTTCTATCAGCCAGCAAAACATTATAAGGAATGAAAAAAACCTAACCTATGAGTTTCTTTAAAAATATACTCGACAAACTAAAGGGAAATAAAACGAACGACTCGTTTCCCATTACGATAGAACGCATCCCTAAAAAACTCTCTATCATCGTTGACGAACATCAAATTCCTGTCACGATGGGAAATAATAATGTTCGTGCCTTGTCTTATTTGAGTACTGGTTTAAGCCAAGTGGGGCAACAAGAACTTTTTTTTGTGCTCAAAACAAATCAAATTGACGTCAATAATATTCCAACAGAACCGCTTCATTTTTTTGAACAAGTCTATCAATTTGCAACACAAGGACAAATTGTCAAAGAAGGGGATATAACACAGTTTGGGCAAAAAGATCTGTGGGGATGGAAAGGGATTGTTTATGCTAAATCGCCCCTTCATTTACAAAAACAACTTCCAAAAGATTGCTTGAGCCTAATTTTACTTAGCTTGGAAGAAGTACAAGCTATTCCAAGTTTTGGAGCGCTTAGGGTTTTATCTATGTTGGGAAAGCAAGCCCGCTACTACCCTTTTCCTTACTGGACCGATAATCATCGAGCCAATCTACTCATTGGAGCGCTCAAAGAGAGTTTGTTAACCCGTGTCAATCGCATCAATCTACCAGAAGCCGTTGTAACGTCTGTTAAGAACAAACATATTTATTTAAAAATCGCTCGGCAATTGAGCCTTGACCTCTCTAAACAAACGTTTCCTAGTTCTGTTCCTATTGGCATTTTGCCTAGTTTGGCGGCAGAAGCAGATGCTTGTTTAACGTGGTCTTTTGAGCCCAACAAACCAGAAGCCATTAGCCTTCCCGATTCTAAAGGAAGTATTATTAGCGGTTGTCTATTGGTTTTAATTGGAGGACAAGCACAAAATTCTAGTCGTATTTTGGAGGATGGTTTTGCTTTATTATTAACAACAGAAGAATGGGAACGCTTTTGGTTAGCCTTTAAAAGCAAGCAAGTGTATCAGTTGAAAACAAGCTCGGAAGGCATGGATTTTTCGCTGATTTGGGAATAAATCACTGAGTACAGGACAAAAAATAATTAATTAATATTTTACAGCTTAAATCTACCCAAAACTAGGATTAGATCGCTTCGCTTTTAGATCCTAGATCGCTTCGCTGTTAGATTTTAGACCCAATTGAGCC
>CACVAQ010000412.1 GCA_902727865.1 uncultured Aureispira sp.
TAATGCACAGCTCAACTATTTTTATTAAAAATTAATGCTCAACTATATGATAAAGACAATATTTGCCAAAGCAAAAAAAGCCTACAGTGAATCAGAAGCGTCAAAAAGCACGCACGGAACTACAAGCGATGCCAACAACAGTACTTACGACGATGGCAAAGGCGTATCAGAAAGTTTATTCTATCGCATTTTCGTAAAAAGTGCTTATCGCTTGCTTCGGAAACCCTTGACGGTGTTCAAATTGTTGCAACAATCTATGACGCATCTTGAAAAGTACGATTCGATTAGAGAATTTGCAGAAGAGACCAAAGAGCGTTTGGGAACCTTAACTCGTTTGGTTCGTGCCTATCTAAAAGGAGAATATGCGGGGATTTCCAAAAAGAATGTTGCCCTTAGCTTGGCAGCCATTTTATACTTCCTATCTCCTCTTGATTTAATTCCTGACTTTTTAGTGGCTGGTTTTTTAGATGATTTTGCTTTGTTGACTTGGTTGTATAATAATTTAAAGGTTGAATTGGAAGAATTTATATCTTGGGAAGAAGAAAAAACCTTGATTCGCATTCCAATCAAAGTTTCAGAAGAAACTAAAAAATAAGGTTCTTTGACAATTTTTGCCAGCCCATAAAAAATAACTTAGGCTTTACTATTTTAGTCGTAAGTCGTAAGTAAAAAGTCGTAAGTTAGACTACTAGTAGTCAACAACTTACGATTTTCCACTTACGACTAAATACCTACTGTTATGAAAAAGAAAAAGAGTCCGCTGTGGCAAAAATCAGCTGCGGGGAGTCTTTGAGTTGTCAAACAACCAAAAATAAGAACCGAATGTGCAGATTCTTGGACCATTCCAAGAATCATTTTTTCATCTTGACTCAAACACTCCTTCTATTGACTCGTTATTTTTTTCATATCGCTTATAGTGGTTCAAATTATCGAGGTTATCAACGCCAACCCGATGTACTGTCTGTTCAAGAAGTACTAGAAACCCAATTGGCGATTGTCTTAAAAGTGCCCTCTGTAACGATTATCGGTTGTGGGCGGACGGATGCTGGTGTACATGCCAGTCAGTTTTTTTTTCATACCGACTTGGAAGAACCGCTTCGAGACAATTTGAAATTTATTTTAAATAAAACCTTGCCTCCAGCGATTTCAATTTTTGATATTATTCCAACCGCTCATAATTTACATGCTCGTTTTGATGCACAAGAACGCACGTACGATTATTTTATCCATCTAGACAAAGATCCTTTTATTGATCAAATGAGTTCTTTGTATGTCGATAAAGTCTTAGATCTTGCACTTATGAAAAAAGCCGTTGCCTTATTACCACAATACAACGACTATGCAGGCTTTTGTAAGCAACCAGACTTGCACAATACCACTATTTGTCGAGTAAGCAAGGCGACGCTATTTCAAACCAAGAACAAAAGAAAACTTCGTTTTCAAATCGTTGCCAATCGCTTTCTTAGAGGTCAAATCCGTATTCTTGTTCAAAAATTATTAGAAATTGGTCTTGACAAATTTAGCCTAGAAGAATTTGAAGCGTGCTTAATTCATAAAAAACGACCAGCATTAATCCCTCCAGCCCATCCACAAGGACTTTTCCTTTCTAAGGTTTGCTATCCAGGTTTAGAACTGCCTAACAAGGCTACCTTTACGCTGCTAGAAGAAGCTTGGGAGGAGGTCTAGCAATGCTCTGCTCCTATGCCAGAAGAAGAATTACACCTGCGTTACTTCCTTGTCTTAAGTAGATGGAATTGAATAAAGCTAGAAATCGCCCTCTATTTAGGTAGTGGAACACAAAATAATTAAGTTTAAAATTAGCCACGCTACTACTCCCTGCTGGGGCGTATTTTGTCCAAGCACTTACTTATTTTGAACCACCAATTTATCTCAAAGGAACGAGTGTAAATTTTGTCCATTTCAACAAAAAAACAAAAAATACATTTATAGTACTTTGATAATCAAAATTATAAATCAAAACAAACTTAAATCGCAATCTATTGATTATCAGAGTTATAAATTTCACCAACAGACTATTAATAAAAACAGCCTGTACATTCGTGAATCTGTATTTAATTATTTAACTTCATTATTCTGTTGAAAACCCGAACGGAGCGCAACTAACATAAGCGTAGCGCTCATGAACCGAACGGAGTGAGCTCACGAGCAAAGCGAACTAATAAACGTAGTGAACTAATCAACGGAGTAATATACCTTATCAGAGCATTGTATTGGCTGAAATGAAAGAGTCCCTCAACCCTTTCTTTTTTTAACTTTAAATTTTTAATAAATTATTATGGAAATGAAACCTTTTGACCTTAATGCTGAATTTCTTGGCGTATCTCTCTTTCCTGCCATTTGGAGTTTCCGCAGTTTTGTAAAAGACAACATGCTAAAAACCTTAGAAGAAGAAGGAATTCTAGAACCTGATGTTGATACTTGGTATGATATTAAAATGATCCTTAATTTTTACAAAAACATTGTAAAAAACTATGGTCCTCACACAACCTTTCAATTAGGCAAATCAATTCCAGGAAATGCGGTATTTCCTCCTAACATGGACACCATTCAAAAGGGCTTCGAATTAATCAACGTAGGTTATCATATGAATCATAGGAATGGCTATGTTGGTTTTTACAAGCTAGTTAGTCACGACATGGAAAAAAAGGAAATTGTCATGCAATGTTACAATCCGTATCCTTGTGATTTTGACCGTGGGTTGTTTACCGCTATGGCTAGAAAGTTCCAATCGGGGATAAGAGTTGTTGTGGATGAAACTAAACCGACCAAGAAAAAGGGCGGAAATGAAAGTTGGTACATCATATCTTATCGTTAGGTCCTATAAATGGGGCCTCTTTTGTCCAACTACTTACTTAATGTTATTTTACAATCTAATTATATATCCATGAAACCATTTGATCCTAATGCTCAAGTATTAGGTAAAACATTATTAAACTCTATTTTAGGACTTCCTAGTTTTGCACAGAAAAACATGTTAGCAATCTTAGAAGGACAACAAATCAAAAATCTAGATGCAACGAAATGGTACAGTATTCAATCGGTCATTGCGGTCTACGACAGAATAGCAACTGACTTTGGTCCTCATACCGTGTTTGATTTGGGCAAAACGATTCTAGCGGATGCTCAATTTCCTCCAGAAGTAAATTCTATTGAAAATGGGCTTAATTTAATTGACACAGCGTACAACATGAATCACAAAAATGGCTATGTTGGTTTCTATAAAATGATTTGTCATGATGTAGAAGAAAAGAAAATTATTATGCAATGTTACAATCCCTATCCTTGTGATTTTGATCGGGGCATATTTACTGCCATGGCTAGAAAGTTTCAATCGGGCGTAAAAGTTGTGGTGGATCCTACTAAACCGACCAAGAAAAAGGGCGGACATGAAAGCTGGTATATTGTATCTTATCATTAATGTACATACACTATAATATAAATTTTCAAACTACGAATCTTGTCCAACTACTTACCTTTAAATCCTCTTTCGTCCTTTTACCTTATTTTTTAACCTACATTATATACAGATGGAACCATTTGCTACTGACGCTTTAGTATTGGGTAAAATACTCTTAAGTTCAATTAAGGGGCTACCCAGTTTTTCACAAAAAAAAATACTAAAAATATTAGAGAAAGAAGGACTTAAACAACTAGGTTTAGATACTTGGTATCCTCTTAAAAGTTCGTTAGCTTGTTATGCTCAAATAGCAGAGGATTTTGGGCCCAATACTATATTTGATTTGGGTAAATCCGTTCCTGAACATGCTCAATTTCCTCTGGATATAGATTCTATTGAAAACGCCCTAGATTCAATTGACGCAACGTATAAGCTAAGTCACAAAGGTGGTTATATCGGCTTCTATAAAATGATCAGCCATGATGTAGAAGGTAAAAAAATCATCATGCAATGTTACAATCCTTACCCTTGTGATTTTGACCGTGGATTGCTGACTGCGATGGCTAGAAAGTTTCAATCGGGCGTAAAAGTTGTGGTGGATGAAACTAAACCGACCAAGAAAAAGGGCGGAGATGAAAGCTGGTATATCGTCTCCTATCGCTAATGTACATTTGAGACTTTTAAGCTCTTTTTGATATATTCATTCCATTTGGAACTAAATTTGATTGAATAAATCTTATACATTTCTTCGGTAAAAACCTTTTTTGATTTTTGTTAAAAAAAATTACCGAACAAATCTGATAAGGAACAGTTTATTCAATATCTCATTTTTTTTTTGTTAAAATAAAACTTTTCAACTAAATGAAAAACATACTTTCTATAGCGTTTACGCTTTTGTTTATGTCTTTGATGCTCATGCCTACTTATGCTCAAAAAGGAAAAAAAATCCAAGATGCCGTCATCACGTATGACATGAAACTAGATGGCGACAATCCTATGGCTGCCATGATGGGAGATGTTACCATGAAAATAGGCTTTAACGGAACGGTAAGTGTCGCTCAGGTCAATATGATGAGTGGGATGGTTACGACGGATATTTATTTTGATAAAGAGAAAAAAGAAGGAATCCTGTTGATGAACATGATGTCTAAAAAAATTGCTATTAGAATGAATGAAGCTGAAATGAAAGCATATCAGCAAAAACAATCTAAGAATACGGCTCCTCCTAAAATAGAGTATTTCAAAAATAAAACTAAAAAAATTGCAGGATACAAATGCTATCAAGTCCTTTTGACTCCTGGTGATGGTTCTGAGCCTATTATTATGTATGTCACTGATAATATTAAACCTACCGCAACGTCTCAATGGGAAATGCAATATCCTGGCATGAAGGCTTGCCCTTTGAGCATTGAAGTAACTCAACAAGGCATGAAAGTGAATATCATAGCAAACAATGTCGATGCGAAGGCTTCAGAAAGCATTGAATATTTATCTGAAATCCCTGCTGGTTATGAAGAAATGACTGTAGAACAATTGCAAGAATTGTCTAAAGGGGGTGGCGGAATTGGTCTATAGGACAGATTTTAAATGACTGCTTAAGTCATTTCATGGCTCTATACGTTCTTCTTAGGAAGTTTGTATAGAGCTTTTTTTTTACTTTTTTTTAAGAAAAAACAGCCTTATGGATGCTCTCTATAGAAACCCAATGCTGCTTTTTTCATTTATTGAGCCTCCCAAAATAATTTTACCAGTCGGTTGGTGTTTTTTGAGGAGATAAGAAATAGGGAAATACTATTTTGACCTGCGTAACTATTCGTAATAATGCTTATTGAATAGAACTTATTTCCTTAAATTTTGTATTAGTAAGTGTATCCATTAAACGACACTAAAAATATGACCGATAGAAAGGGATTTATCTTCAAAGAATACGAAGCCCCACATCAAAAGCCATTTGATCGACTATTAGAAATCTTTAAAGAGCTAATTACCTATACTTCTGGGGATGTAGACGAAACCTTGGATTGGATGCGCCAATTGGACAAAGAATACCAATTGACGACACCAGAATACACCCTAGAGGACTTTGAAGCAGAGTTGAAAGAAAAAGGCTATATCAAAGAGGATATAGACCCAAAGGATGGCAGCGGGGCCTTGTCCATTACGCCAAAAACGGAACGAGCGATTCGACAACAAGCACTGAATCAGATTTTCGGAAAGCTGAAACGCAGCGGTTCTGGCAATCACAAAACCAAACATACAGGGCAAGGAGACGAACACAATGGGGAGTTCAGAAATTATCACTATGGAGATTCCTTGGAGCGAATTTCAATGACGGAAAGTCTACGCAATGCTCAGATTAATAATGGTGTTGACGATTTTAAGTTAACGGAAGATGATTTGGTGGTCGAAGAAACGAGTTTCAAAGCACAAATGAGTACTGTCTTGATGATTGACATCAGCCACAGTATGATTTTGTATGGGGAAGATCGAATTACACCAGCCAAAAAAGTAGCGATGGCTTTGGCGGAATTGATTACGACTCGTTATCCTAAAGATACCTTAGATATTCTTGTGTTTGGAAACGATGCTTGGGCGATTAGTATTAAAGATTTGCCTTATCTAAAAGTAGGGCCTTTTCATACCAATACGGTTGCTGGCTTGCAACTGGCGATGGATATGCTGCGAAGAAAGCGAAATACCAATAAGCAGATTTTTATGATAACAGATGGAAAGCCGAGCTGTATTCGTGAGAAAGATGGTTCTTATTACAAAAACAGCAATGGTTTGGACAAATATATTGTCAACAAGTGTTATAACATGGCGGCTCAAGCTCGGAAGTTACACATTCCAATCACGACTTTTATGATTGCTCAAGATCCTTATTTAAGGAGCTTTGTAGAACATTTTACAAAGTCAAATCAAGGAAAAGCATTTTATACAGGTCTTAAAGGCTTGGGTGAGATGATTTTTACGGATTATGAACAGAATAGAAAAAAACGAATTCGATAATTAATTTCTGAGTACAGGACAAAAGTTTTTTCTATCTAATAAAATGTTGAATCCACTTAACACCCTTTTATTAGATCTTAGATCGAGCAGCCCAGTTTGTGTATGAACACAAAACTACTCGTTCTCTCCGCTCATGCTTTTAGAACTTAGATTTTAGACCCTATTAAGCTCTTATAGGGTCTAAAATCTAAAAGCAACGCGATCTAAAATCTAAAAGCGAAGCGATCTAAAGATTAGTTTTGAATAGATTTAAGCTCTAATATTATTTAAAATATTTTTTTGTCCTGTACCTAGAATTAATTTAGTAAGATCATGTCAATAGTAACCTTAATTATACTTAGTTGCCTTATGTTATCAGATCATAACTTTTTACTCGATTTTGGAACAAACAAGAACAGCCCTCAATGGACCGCAATTAACGATACCGTTATGGGAGGACGTTCTCAGGGAAGCGTTTCTTTTAACCAAAATAGTCTTTCCTTTCAGGGAAGTATTTCTTTTGATAATAATGGAGGTTTTGCCTCTGTTCGTGGTCCCTTTCAAGCAAGCGATTTGTCAGCCTATACCGCAGTCGAAATTCGATACAAAACAACTGGACAAGCTGTTGCGTTAACGCTAGAAAACCACCGTCCTTTCTATATGCCTTATTACAAAAAAACACTTCCCAATAGTGCTGGTAATTGGGAAACCATTACGCTTTCTTTAGCAGAATTTAAAGCCTATCGTTTGGGAAAAGCAACGGGTGATCTACTTTCTAAAGAGGTGTTAAAAGATATTATAAGAATAGGTTTTATTAATGGCGAAAAAAAAGAGGGCGCTTTTTCTTTAGAAGTGGACTATATCTCTTTCAAATAAAATAAACGAAGCAAGTACTAATAAAATAAGACAATGAATACAATTAAAACATTCGGTGCATTAAAAAAAGCAGGGTATCAAAGTAAGTCGATCAAAGATGAGCTGCGTGATAATTTGATTGCTAAAATAAAAAATAAAGAAACGGTTTTTAAAGGTGTTTGGGGATACGAAAACACGGTTATTCCTGAATTGGAACGTGCCATCTTATCTCGCCACAACATCAACTTATTGGGGCTTCGTGGGCAAGCAAAAACTCGCTTGGCTCGCTTGATGGTACAACTCTTGGATGAGTGGATGCCGATTGTAACGGGGTCTGAGATCAATGATGATCCCTTCCATCCTATTTCTAGATTTGCGACCAACTTAATTGCCGAAAAGGGCGACGATACGCCAATCACTTGGGTACACCGTGACGAGCGTTTTTCCGAAAAATTAGCCACGCCTGATGTAACGGTTGCCGATTTAATTGGGGACGTAGATCCAATCAAAGCCGCTACCTTAAAACTAACCTATGCGGATGATCGAGTCATTCACTTTGGTATGATTCCTCGTGCCAATCGCTGTATTTTTGTAATCAATGAGTTGCCTGATTTACAAGCTAGAATTCAAGTTGCCTTGTTTAATATATTACAAGAAGGAGACATTCAAATTCGTGGTTTCAAATTGCGGATGCCTTTGGATCTTCAGTTTATTTTTACGGCAAATCCAGAAGATTATACCAATAGAGGTAGTATTGTAACGCCTCTAAAAGATAGAATTGGGTCTCAAATTTTGACGCATTATCCAGAAACCATCGAAATTGCTAGAACGATTACAGAACAAGAAGCAAAACTGGATGCACGTCAATCGGAAGCGATTCACGTGCCTTCTCTGGCGAAGAACTTGTTGGAACAAATTAGCTTCCAAGCGAGAGAGAGTGATTTTATTGATGTAAAAAGCGGGATTAGTGCTCGAATGAGTATTACAGCCTTTGAAAATTTGTTGAGTACCGCAGAACGTCGGGCCTTGAAAAATGGAGATGACAAAACCTTAATTCGATTAAGTGATTTCATGGGCACGATTCCTTCTATTACAGGAAAGTTAGAATTGGTCTATGAGGGAGAGCAAGAAGGGGCTGCTTTTGTTGCGGAAACCTTAATTGGGGAAGCCATTGTTGAATTGTTTGGTACTATGTTTCCTAAAATTTCTAAGTTAGAACGTCCAGATGCGGTTAGTCCCTACAAAGACGTTTTGGACTTTTTCTTTGAAGAAAGTGGGTTTGAATTGTTAGACGAGTTGCCAGAAAAAGAATATCGGGCGCAATTAGATCGCATTAAACCTTTAAACACTTTAATTGATAAATACCTACCCAACACGCCAAAAGAAGATACGTATTTCTTGATGGAGTTTATTTTGTGGGCTTTGGTTGAACATAAAAAACTAAGCAAAGATCGCTTTACAGAAGGCTATGAATTTAAAGATTTATTGGGCTCTTATCTAAGTGGTTTGCAATAAAAAAAAGCAAGATGACAGATGCCTTGAACGGGTCTGTCATCTTGCTTTTTTTTTACCATTCCTTACATTTTAAGCAGCTTCTTTGTTAACGTGCCTTTCTCAGAGATAATGCGTAAAAAGTAGGTTCCCCTAGGATAATTCGCCATATTTAAGCTAGGATTCACTTCATTAGATTCCTTGACAAAGACCAATTTTCCATTGGCATTTAATACTTCTATTGTCTTTTCTACAGACGATAAACCGTCTATTTGAACCTGTCCAAACGTAGGATTAGGATAGATGTTGATCTCGCTGCTTTCAATCCTTTTGTTCGTAATAGAATTATATACCTGACAATTAATCGTAGGATTCAAAATAAGCTGTTCGCCTTGCTTTTCATAACAAACCAAGCCATAAAGACTCCCTATCATAGAGCAGTGATTGCCTAAATTATACCCTGTAATTGACCCTACCCCTTCAATGTAGCGCTGTATCCCATAGTTCTGAAAAGTCCATCTTCTCAAAGGCGTACTTCCCAAATACAACGAATCTATCTGGCTAATACTATCTAAACAGTTGCCATCAATTGATATGCTATCTCCAAGAGATTTCGTAAAATCCATTACAAGGCTGTCTTGCCCGTTTATATTCGTGTAAAAATAATTGGCATCATCCCGAACTAAGTCTAAAAATTGCTTTGGTACAGGCGTTGCAACAGGATTTGCAGATGCAAGTACCACATCAACGCCTTGTATCGACCGTTTAAAATAGGTTTGCCCTTGTATCGTGCTATCTCCATCAATTGTAATGGTTCTATAATACGTTCTCGTCACGGGCCCTTGCCATACGGATCGGTAATAAACCCAAGTGGATGTTTGATCGATGTGCTGCTGTGCCTTTGTCGGTGTCGGTTGTAATAGAAAAAGGAAAATTGTCGTTATGAATAGGTATTTCATAGATGTTTTGTTTAGTGTTTCATTTTTTTGTTAAAAACCCGAAGGAAGCAAACTCGTAGCGCTCAGGAGCTTAGCGACTGACAAAGCGATCTTTTGTATTAACAAAGGCTCCCCGTAGCTAAATCGTATTAATGTTTAATATTTAGGTCTTATTTCTCTTATTCTAAAGTAAGTTATTTTCTATCAGAATGCAAATACAAATAAGCTCATTCATCAGCTTTATCACACACCTTAGACTTCATAAAAAATTAATTTACAGCTAATTACAAAGTAATTAAATCATATTTATTAATATCTTTTTTTGTCCAAATCATTTCGCTACCTTTATATACTTATCAAATGACTTTTCGGTCAACATTTGCTGTGTGATAAACTTTCCATTATAAAAAACACTATAAATACTGTGTGGCACAAAATGATTTTGAGCCTGTTCCTTAGTTTTTAGTTTATGAATTTGAATGGGAATAGAACGCTTTTTTGCGGCTTCTACTAGCACTACGTTTGTATAATACTCGGTAAATGGGCAAGCATTGGTATAGTAAACACTTAGACCTTTTGGCACATCGCAACGCCCTTCTTTTGCATTGCTTTTAAATTGAGGCCGCACCGCATTTTCTTTCAAGGGCTTGTACCACAATTCAAAATAAGGCAAAGCAGTATCGCATAACTGAAAGCCTTTTTTGTGAAAAAATTTCTTTTCAGACATAAATGGCTGCTTTTTATTGGCGGTAACAACGACCAAACCATCTTTGTCTTTTGCATCGTCCAAACAAGCCTCGTACAATTGAGTTCCTAAGCCATTTCCTTTATATTTACCCGACACCCAAAAACAATTAATCAACATATAATTGGGCGCAACAATAGGCAGCCAACTGTTTTCAGCAGGAACGTATTCTATAAATACTTTGCCTCGAATATTAAATTTTTTGAACGTGTACCCATCTTCAAATTGAGCGGACAACCAGTTTTTCTTAGCTTGATAGCCTGCTGCACAGTTCTTATTGGTCAACGCACAGCAAATGTGTTCGGTTTCTATATTCTCTTTGTTCAAAGTAATTAATTCGTATCCTTCCATTTCAGCCTATTTTTTATCTTTGTTAAAATTAGCTAAAAATTATTGTATTCGTTAACAAAAAGTCATTCTCATTCATAGAAAGTAGATTCAAGCTATTTTTTACTTAACTTAGTGTGAGTATAATTTTAACAATGGTTTACACGACTATTCCAAAGCTTACTTTTATGATTAGCGCACAATTTATCAAAGCGCCCAAACGAATAATTCATTTACAATCCTTACAAAAAAGGGATTCATACCCCTTTTAATAATCTATGGCTTCCATCAATTTTGATTCTGACTTCTGGCAACAAAAACTCCTCTTAATTGACAGTAGAAAGTTGATTTTTCCTGCACAAAGCATCTTTTTTGCGATCAAAGGTCGCCTTACCGATGGGCATCATTTTATTGCCGAGCTTTATCAACAAGGCGTTCGACATTTTGTCCTTAGTGAAGCCCCTGCTTTAGAAAAATATCCTGAGGCCAACTTTATTGTAAGACCTAATGTCGTTCAGGTTTTGCAGGAATATGCCCAGTATCATAGAGCACAATTTGAGCTGCCTGTTATTGCGATTACGGGTAGTAATGGCAAAACAATCTTAAAGGAATGGCTCTCTCAATTGTTGGAACAAGACTATACCTTGGCAAAGAGTCCCAAAAGTTACAATTCTCAAATCGGTGTTCCACTTTCTGTTTTAGCGATTAATGCACAACACAACTTAGCTATTTTTGAAGCAGGCATTTCGACTGTCGGTGAAATGCAACAACTCCAAGCGATTCTAAAACCGAGTATTGGCATTTTTACCAATATAGGAAAGGCACACGCCAGCGGATTTAGCAATCTGGAGGAAAAAATCAAAGAAAAACTATACTTGTTTCGGCAAGCAAGGATACTCATTTATAGCATCAACCACAAGCTACTACATCAAAAAATTACTAAAACATTCACCAATACCGATACACAACTTTGGTCTTGGGGAGCGTCTACAGAAGCAAAAATTCCTATGTATACCCAGGTAAGAACCCACAAAACCTTGGTTCAAATACACTGGACGAATAAAATAGTTCGCCTCGCCATCCCCTTTACCAATGCGGCTGCGATTGAAAATTGCCTGCATACCGTCGCCACCTTATTGTACTTAGGGCTTCCAATCCAAACAATAGAACAGCGCATTGAAAAATTGCGAGATGTTCCAATGCGCTTAGAACTTAAGGAAGGAATTAATAATTCTCAGATTATTGACGATAGTTATAATAATGATCTAGAAGGTCTAAAAGTAGCCCTAGACTTCTTACAACAAAAGCATAAAACTAGCCCTGAGTATAGCAAAACATTGATTTTATCCGACATTCCTGAGTTCAAAAACCACCAACAATATCGTTCAATTGCTCGATTGTTACAAGAGCATCAAATCCAAAAATTTATTGGTGTTGGTTCCGTATTATCACAAGTAGCCGCTTATTTCAACGCAATTGCTGAAACGTATTTCTTTGAAACAACCAACGATTTAATAGCCAATCTTGGTGCTAAAATTTCGTTCTATCAAGAAAGTATTTTACTCAAAGGCGCTAGAGCTTTTGAGTTTGAACGCATTGCACAACAGCTCAAAAAACGCATTCACGGAACCATCTTAGAGATTAATTTAGAAGCGGTGACCAACAACCTCCAAATTTATAAAAACCAACTATTGCCTAAAACCAAAATGATGGTTATGGTCAAAGCTTCGGCTTATGGTAGCGGCTCTTACGAAATTGCACAATTGCTGCAATACAACCATGTTGATTATTTAGGCGTCGCTTATGTCGATGAAGGCGTTGCCTTGCGAAAAAGAGGGATTCAGTTGCCGATCATGGTCATGAACAGTGCGGCTTATGAGTTTGAAATCTTATGCAAACATCGTTTAGAACCCGTTGTGTATAGTTTGAGTATGTTAAATGCCTTCGTCCATTTTTTGACCACCAAAGCACTAGACACTCCCTACCCTATTCATTTAGAACTAGATACAGGAATGCACCGTTTGGGTTTTGTCGCTGATGAAATGCCCGTACTTTTGTCCACGCTACGGAAACATCAATCATTGTTAGACCTCAAAGGGATTTTTTCTCACTTAGCAGCTTCGGATGAGCAACAACACGACTCCTTTTCCAAACAACAGATTCAAACCTTTCAAGATTTAGCACAAGAGATTGAACAGCATTTAAGTATTACAACCATCAAGCATTTATTAAATTCCGCAGGAATTACCCGTTTTCCCAAGCACCAATTTGACATGGTTCGTCTTGGAATCGGTTTGTATGGTATTGATCCCAATCAACAATTGCCCTTACTACAAAACGTCATTTGCTTAAAAACGTCCATTGCTCAAATCAAGACCTTGGATGCCAAAGAAACGGTGGGTTATAGCAGAAAAGGAACGCTCAAACAACCGAGCCGAATTGCCATTTTGTCAATTGGTTATGCCGATGGTTTTTTAAGGGCCTTTGGCAATGGCAACGCACAGGTAAAAATCAATAATCAACTCGCTCCTACGATTGGAAATATTTGTATGGATATGTGTTTTGTGGACATTAGTCACCTCCCAGAAGCAAAAGAAGGCGATGAAGTCATTATATTTGATCAAAGGGAAATGATTGAGGCCTTAGCGCAAACGCTGGAAACGATTCCCTATGAAATCCTAACGAATATTAGTGCCCGTGTGCCTCGTATTTTTTATGAGGCTTAGGACTTACACACTTCAATTTATACTCCAAATCGCAGCAAAACAGCTTCTGAGTCTTCATCCATTAAAAGAATTGTTACTTTTCCATCCTTTAAGAACGCTTCCATATTGGCTCTTAATTGTTCGTATTGAATCCTCGTTTTTTCATTCGCAACATCTGCACTAGCATCTGTAATGGAGAATTCATAATCAAACAATACTTTTTCTAAATAAATGCTTTTTTTATTATCCAACTCAAAAAATCCTAAGCTTGTTAATTCCTCGGCAATGCTATCTATTTTCAATTCAGAAAAAAAGAAATCATTATAAACAATCACATGCCCCGCTGCCCCATAGCTCTTGGATTGTAGGTTATTCACGACCGACTTCATTAAATTATTCCTAGAACTAGTCGTACTTCGAGCGGGCGTGGTCGGTCCGACCAGTTCTACAGGAAGCGGAATAGTCACCATAGGACGTTGTATGGTATACATCATCCAGACACTTCCAATACTCCCAATTGTTCCAAGGAAAAAGAGCAAACTAATTCCAGCCACTCGCCAATTACTGTGTACTTTGCCTCCTCGTTTGATATGTGCGGCAACATCTGCGGCTTGTTTTTGCGTAAAGACTTGCCGAGCCAGCATCATACAGATAATAAAAAGTGGGATGATGGAGATGCGCCCGACTTCTTTAATAAAATAAGCCAATATAAAATAAATAATAGTACTAAAGATTGTAATTCCCCAGGCTTTGGTGACGACCGCTTTATGACCTAAGCTTTTATAATTTTCAATTAAAAAATATCCTGCGGCGACTGGTCCTCCCCAAAAAGCACCCCATGCAATCCCTTTTTCAGTATACACTTTTTTAGTTAATTCAACATCGTCTAATATCTTCCATTCTTCCATTAATGCTTTGCTTTTTTTGATACAAAATAAAACTAGTCGTAGCTCCAACTTAGTTAACGCAACAAGGTAATATTTCCTTTCAAGAAAGCTTCGCTCCCGTCGTCGCAAGTACATTGCATATAATACCCGTAGACATCAGGAGGTAATAAGGCTCCATTAAACATTCCATCCCAGCCCCTATTTTGATCCTTGGTCTCAAATACTTGTTGTCCCCAACGATTATAAATCGTAAAAGTCATCTCTGTAATATTATTGCCTTCCACCATCAGTACATCATTATAACCATCGTTATCAGGAGAAAAAGCCGACGGCACAAAAACAACAGGGTTTCCACAAAGTGGTGGTAAAATTTGGACGACAACCGAATCCAATAAAGAGCAGCCAAAGGTATTTTCTACCCTTACATAATACGTACTTAGTGTCCGAGGGTTGGCGGTAGGATTATGAATAGTCGTCGCACTTAGGCTTGTATCAGGCAGCCAATTATAGCTATGATCTGTTTCATAATTGGCTAATAACTGCGTGCTTTGTCCTACATAAATTTCATCGGGCGTAGCCGAAACCGTCAATACAGGAGAAATCGTACTAACAATAACACTGGTGTAATTGGTATCTTTACAACTTTCGGTATTCGTCGCCACGACTTCAAAATAAATATCTCCATTTGCCAAAACCCAAATACTATCCGTTCCTTGCCCTGAAATAATACTATTTGTAGGTGTCCAGGTATACTCAACAATGTCATGGTAATTGAATCCTGTTGTAAATGCGGTTAATAATAAAGTGTCTTCTTGACAAATGGTCTGCGAACCGATTGCAGCGATAGAAGGTTTGGTTAAAGGCAAGTATAGCATTCTGCTAAACGTATCTTGGCAAGGGCTTCCTACTCCTGCGATTAGCGTAATTTCATACGTTCCTGTATCTGGAAAGGTATAGCTTGGATTAAAGGTGGTGGAACTGCCTAAATTAGCAAAATTCCACAAGTACTGATTGTTACTCGCTGTACTTTGGTTGTTAAAATCTACCGTCAACGATTCATTACACACCAATAAACTAGAGTCAAAGTCTGCGACAACCGTTTCTATAGGCACATCTATTTGCGTCAATTGCACAAAATCGGTGCAACCGTAATTATTCGTTGCGGTTACCCAAACCCCAAAACTGCCGCCACTTACGGCCATCCAAACACTATCGGTTCCTTGTCCTGACAGGATATTTCCAGAAGGAGACCAATCGTAATTTACGATTTGATTAAATTCCGAAAACACATTAGAAGCAACTAGTAATACTTTGTTGTCGTTACAAATAATTGGCGCACTTATGACGTCAATGTCCGTAGCCTCGATATTCAATTGCACCTGCATTTCGATAGAATCGGCACAAGCGGTTCCCAATCCCGCAATTAACAAGACGGTATACTGTCCTGTATCGGGAAAGGAATGGCTTGGACTTGTAGTCGAGGTGACTGAACTCCCATCTCCAAAATCCCATATAAAAGGTCCGTTAATGGGGTTACTTAAGTTATCAAAACGAATGTTTAAAGAAGCATTGCAAGGAGGAATATCAGGCGCAAAATCTGCGACAATCGAGGTAACACAAGGCGTTACAATAAATTGAAAATCTCGTCGTATTTCCCCAACCAAAACACCATTTCGATATTCTCTAGTACAAATTCCAAAAACGAACGTTCCATTGGTAAAAGGCGTTCCCGTTAGCAAACCCGTAACAGGGTCTATGCTAAATGGCAGTGGTCCTCCAAGCATATTGTTGACACTGTATGGCGCTCTCCAATCGACCAAGGAATTAAAAATAGAACCAAAAATATCATTTGGCGTACATAGCTGATACGTAATCGAATCCCCATCTACATCTGTCGCAGCGTGGTCGTACGTAAACGCTTGTCCATTACAAATATAAAAGGGCGGCCAATCGTCAAATTTAGGCGAATTATTACAACCCAAAAGAGCGGCTTCGGTCATTACAGCATGGTAGGCGGCTTGTGTTCCTGTTGGATCAAGTATATTGATAATGTCTTGGTTTCGGCAGCAAATTTGATACAAAAACTGATAGCCTCCAGCCCTAAAGGGCAAGGTTCTTACCTCTCGATAAGTCGTTGTATGAATACAGGCATTGGGAGGAATGACAGAACAGGCCGAGCTGGCAAATGTCAAGGTATCATCGTTTCGTAAATTCATGCTGATCGTATCCAGTTCTTGCCCATTTGCCCCTAGTATGTATATAATGGCAGGGTTCTCAAACAAAGGTATTCCTGTATCGCAATCTCTAAACAACTGAAAGCTTATTTCATAGCGATTGTTGCCCAAACATTGATAATTAATTTCACCGCCAATAATGTGTGTTGCAAAAAGTGAATGCAGGCTGAAGA
>CACVAQ010000413.1 GCA_902727865.1 uncultured Aureispira sp.
CAATAGTATCACTAGGGCTACTCTAGTGTAGCCTACAAGCTATTCTTTTATCCATATGATTAAAATAACAGTATGATTAGCTTGATTCATCGCGACCTAGCACTTGTATTCAATAAGCATGAATCAAGCTAATCAGTCTATCAATAGGTGTTGGACGCTATACATTAGCCCATTTTCACTACCTCAAAATCGTTCCGTATAATCTTCCGTGTCTTCCATCGATACGTAACCGTATAACCAGGCCAAAGCGTAGAATTATGACCAGAATCCTTCAAATACCAGCTAGTACAACCACCAGACGACCAGACCATGCCTTTTAATTTTGTCTGAATAGCATCGTTAAATTCCTTTTGTGCACTAGGCTTGACATCTAAATACGCTGTCGGTAATTTATCCAATTCGTTGAGGTAACCGATGATGTAATTAAATTGAGATTCCATGACGTGCAGTTGCGAATTATGCCCCAAACCAGTATTGGGCCCTAAGACAAAGAGCAAGCCAGGAAAACCAGATACCGCTGTCCCGTAGTAAGCTTCTGGTACTTTCTCTGTCCAGTTTTCAAACAAATTTAGGCCGCCCCTCCCGATAACTTCTAGGTTTTTACCTCTAAAATCTGCTACATGAAAGCCTGTTGCATAAATGATGACATCCACCTCATGTAACACTCCTTTACTATCGACAATTCCTTTGGGAGTGATTTCTTGAATAGAATCACAGACTACTGCTACATTTTTTTGCATTAGTGCAGGATAAAATTCATCCGAAGGCAATCTTCTTTTGCAACCAATTTCATAATTAGGGGTTAACTTTTTACGCAAAACCTCATCAGGAACTTGTTTTTCCAAGTGATCTTGTGCCAATTTTCGAATCATTTTTCGAGTAGAATTCTCCCGAAACAAAGCCCTACCAGAATATTCAAAAAACCAATAAATCCCTAATCTCCTTAACTTTTGAATAAAAGGGAAGGTTCGATTAATTTTTTTAGAAAAACTGGATACTTCAAAATCGTCTTTGGGCAAAATCCAAGGCGCAGTACGTTGAAAAAGAGACAAGTGCTCCACTTCGGACACGATACCAGGAACAACCTGAACGGCCGAGGCTCCTGTTCCGATAACAGCCACCCGCTTATTTTTTAAATCAACCGTATGGTCCCATTGCGACGAATGAAAACTAGCCCCTTCAAAGCTCTCTAAGCCTTTAAACTTAGGTATATTAGGCACATTAAAGGGTCCAATTGCAGCAATAACATTTTCTACGAGCGTTACCTTTCCTGCTTGGTCGGTTAATTCCCAATATCCTTCTTGTTCATGAAAAACAGCCTTCGTAATGGTTGCATTGTAACGAATGTGTGCGTCTAAAGCATACTTTTTCTTACAAGCAATCATATATGCTAAAATTTCTGGCTGTTTGGAATAGCCACGAGACCAATTGGGGTTTAGCTCAAAAGAATAAGAATACAAATGAGAAGGAATGTCACAGCCACAACCTGGATATGTATTGTCTCTCCAAGTGCCGCCAACCTCCTCTGCGCGTTCAAAAATAATAAAGCTATCTCTATTTTCTTTTTTTAATCGAATACCGATGCCTAAGCCACCAAAACCTCCGCCTATAATTCCAATCTTATAATCTACCTTGTTTGCCATTCTGTTATTATTTTATAATGTTATCGAAGATCGTATTTTTTCACTCGCCCATCGGCATGAATCAAAACAACCTCTCTATCTTTATATTTATACTCATAAAAGCTATATTCCGCAGGAATGATGACACGTCCGCCACCAGCGACAACCCCCCAAAGTCCTTTGATTTGCACCAAATAAGTACGGTTGGAAAGCGTACACATATCCTCGTATTTAGGCGGCAAAATAACTCCTTTGGTAATCGAAACAATGCCCCACTTTCCTTTTTTACGAACAAAGAAAATTTTCTTTTTGGGGCGATAATCAAATTCATCGTAAATGGCTGGAATCAGTTCGACTCCCTTCGCATTCAAAACGCCCCACTTTGTTCCTTTTTGAACCATAAATTGATTCTCGTTCATTACGTGAATCTTAGAATAAGCAATCGGAATAATAGGCTCGCCATCAACTGTTAACATGCCCCATTTCGCCCCTTTCTTCACCATCATTCGATTGATATCCTCATAATATTGAACGTCATTATAAGCCAAATCAAAAAGCGTTTGATTCCCATAATAATAATCAATCTTATCCCCTAGACGTACCTTTAACTTGAAATTATTTTCATCTATCCAGATGTCATTGTATTCAATAGGGATAGAGGTATGTACTTTATCTGTGCTGTCTATTCTTAATAAGCCTACTTTTTTATCTTTACCGACCAAGATCGTATTCAAATATTTTAGAAAAAATGGAGACATAAAATCGTACTCGAACGGTAAAACCTCTTTAGCATTGATGTCCAACAAGGCAAATTTACCTTTTTCTCGAACCACGAAAAAACGAGAAAAATAATCAATATCGTCGTATTTTTTTTCTGTATTACAAGGGTTATCTTTAATCCAATTGTACACCGACCATTTTTTGCCAATTCTTACCCGTGTATGGCTGATGTATTGATGGTCTCCAATTTGGTCAAAGCAAGTAGGAATCAACGCTTCTCCTTTCGAGTTCTTCAAGCCCCATTTGTCGCCTTTTTTAACCTTGTATCGGTAACCGTCAAATAAAATATCTTCATAAATTGCCTCTAAAATAGGCGTTCCGCTGGGACTTAAAACACCATACTTGTTCTTCAACTCTATACTAATATAAGGATGTTGGCGTTTTGTAATATAATTCAAGGCATCGTACTGAACAGGAACCCAAACGCTGCGGTCTTCCTTTAGCATTCCCCATTTGCCATTTTCTTTGATCCGATAAAATCCTTTTTTTTCTTGATGTAAATAACGATACGTAATGGTATCGTATTTAGGTTTGGTTAGTTTTTCCTTGGTTTCTTCCTTATAAAATCCCCAGTTAAACCGTTCTCCGTCCCATACTTTATAAATCCCATCTACGTACAAAAACTCTTGCCCTACCTCTAAATCCTTTGTCATATCTTTAGGTTTAAAGGCATATTTTTTGTTATAACTACTAGAATCCTCCTGAGCAAATAGGACTATTTGCAAAGCAAAAAAAAGTATAAAAGAGATGCTAATTCTGTAATGCATAGTGATTTTGAATTTTTGATGGTTCTTGATGCTCTAAAGGTACTAAAAGCTTCTTATAATTTTAAAACGTCTTAATTTCTAAACTAGTATGTGTTTTATTTAGTGGACTTTAATTTAGCTACTGTCCCCAAGTGTTTGGACGTTTTTTA
>CACVAQ010000414.1 GCA_902727865.1 uncultured Aureispira sp.
TTTATAAGGTCTTGTTTACACCTCCCTCAAAAAAAATGAGTTGCTAGTCCTACTTCATACGTACAACTAGCAACTCAATTAAAAAATCTTTATTTACTCTGGCTTAAAATTTTTCATTAAATCCACTAAATACGCAACACTTTCTAATGGCATAGCATTATAAATAGAAGCACGGAAACCACCCACAGAGCGATGTCCTTTGATTCCAGAAATACCATTAGCCGTACAATATTCTAAGAACGCAGCTCCATGAGCCTCATTGTTCGCAACAAAAGTTACATTCATACTAGAGCGATCTTCTACTGCTGCAACACCTTTAAAAAATGGGTTGCGGTCAATTTCACGGTACAATAAATCCGCTTTTTTTCTATTATTTGCTTCTACTGCCTTAAGTCCTCCTTGTCCTTGCAACCATCTCAAGGTTAACAAACAAACATAAATCGGATAAACAGGAGGCGTATTGAACGAAGAATCTTTTTTGATGTGTGTGCGGTAATCCAACATCGTTGGAATTTCACGAGTCACTTGCCCCAAAATGTCTTTTTTGACAATCACAAGCGTTGTTCCAGCAGGTCCCAAATTCTTTTGCGCGCCAGCATAAATCAACCCAAATTGTGTTGCATCAAAGGTATGGCTAAATATATCCGAAGACATATCCGCTACCAAAATAGCCTTGTCTGACTTTGGATAGGTTTTATATTGTGTTCCATAAATAGTATTATTACTAGTAATGTGTAGATATTTTGTATTGGCAGGAACAAGCCAATCTTTAGGAATATAATTGTAGTTGGACGCTTTAGACGAAGCCAATACATTAACCTTTCCGAAATTGTGTACCTCTTTGATCGCCTTGGTCGACCAAGCGCCTGTATCCACATAGCAAGCCGTCTCTTCTGGATTCAATAAATTCATTGCTATCGTAAAGAACTGAGTACTAGCACCACCTGTCAAAAATAAGACCTTATAGTCATCTCCTAAATGAAGCAACTCCTTTACTAGGGTTTGAGCTTCATTCATAACCGACACAATTTCCTTGCTTCGATGAGACACCTCTAGAATTGACAATCCTAGGTTTTCAAAATTTTCAACAGCTTGAGCAGCTTCTTTTAATACAACTTGAGGCAAAATTGCAGGCCCTGCACTAAAATTGTGGATTTTCATGATTGATTGTTTTTGATTAAATAAGTAGATGGACAAAAATAATTAACACTAAAATAGGGCATCTTTTGTCCGCTAAATTCCTTAAAAAGCCTTACTTTAGCTCGTCGCTAAAGCTGCATTTTTTAACTCTTTAGCGAAAAAAATATACGCTTATTTTTATACTACTAATTTTGTCCATCTACTTAGGTTTTTTATTTATTTTGGTAATAACTATATTTAGAAACAACATATTCTACTAATTTAGTGCCTTCATTGATATAAACAGAATAATGCGTTGCATTTTCTGTATATTCAAACACTTCTTTTAATTCGACCGTCCCATCGGCAGCAGAGGTTTTTTTAACCAGAATACGCCCAGCTTCATCTCGTTCGTAGACAATGCTCTGCATCAAAGGTCCTGAAGCCTCATATTTTTCATACGCTTTGAGCAAACCATTCTCATCTAAAGTAATGGCTCCTCTAATTTCCTCCTCGCCTTTATCGTTTGTACACAATTCAATGATGGTCTTCCGTTCTTGATTTGGGTAGCAATTAACAGTATAGGTAATTTCATTGGACGCATCAAAGTAAATTTCTTTACGTTTCGTTCCATTCTCGTAAGCGATTTCCGTCTTGTTTCGCAACTTTCCATCGGTACTATACAGCACCCGTTCTAATATTTGTCCAGCAGCATTGTACACTTCCGTTTCACTTTTAACCTTCGTTCCGTCTGATAATTTCCAGTACGTTTCTCTAGTATTAGATTTGTAATCAAAAAAATACTCATAGGCTATCGTGCCCTTTTCTGTATAACTCGTCTCTTTTATTTTTTTTCCTTGGTCATTGTATTCTACTTGTCTAGAAAGGTTTCCTTTGGTAACAGGAATGTTATTTTCAATACTATAGGACCAACAAGTCTCCGTCTTTAAGACTTCCGTGTTCGATTGAGCTAAGATAAAATTGGATTGGAACAAGAAACATACTCCTGTTAAGAAAGTTATGGGGATTGATAAATAATACATATTGTGTAATTTTAAAAAGTGGGACAAAAATTGAATTGGGAACACATTGTCTAGTGACAAAACCTCTGCTGTCACTTTCATTCATGGAACTTGAAACTTGATGCTGATTCGCCAATAAATTTCCTCTAAAGTACACTTTTTGTCAAAATAATTCCAGTAAACGAATAAGCCATTACGCTTTCCCTTCTTTTTCCTTTAATAATTCCTTGATTCGAGCATACCTTAAGAAGACCCCCCAAGCCATTATCACACAAAAAATAAAACCTGCCTGACCATCCAAGCAACCTCGCTTTATGATATATTGGCTAAAAAATCGCCCAAAAGGCTTGATCAAAAGATGCCACCAAGTAACCCGTTTTACCTTGGGCAAATGATCTTCTGCCGACCAAAGTGCATAGCGTTCATTTTTTGCTAAAAAATGCGCTAAATTTTTATACGTATAATGCGCTAATTTGTGTTCAAGAAATCCAATTTTGTGGGTACTCTCAATCTCTTCGTGGACTTGTTTGTTGTCATAAGCACACAAATCGCGTTGAATTAGACGAACAACTTTATCTCTTTGTAAACCACTGTAATTAATTTTTTTGCCCATAAAATAATTTTGCCGATACATCCAGTATCCTGCACAATCTGTTTTAGGTTGTTGAACAATGGTTTTTATTTCTTCGGTCAAACCTGGACTCAATCGTTCGTCTGCATCCAAAATCAAAACCCAATCGTGTTTCGCTTGACGAATCGCCCAGTTTTTTTGGTCCGCAGGTCCAGTATAAGTGCGTTGTAAGAGCTTGGCTGTCGTTTTTTTGACCAATTCAACCGTTGCATCTGTGCTGAACGAATCCACCACCAATACTTCATCTGCCCAAACCACCTGCTCCAACAAGCTGGCAATATGATCTTCTTCGTTATACGTTGGAATGATGACCGTTAGTGCTAATTTCACAGATAAATAATTTGAGTATTAACAAGCAAAATTCAGTTTTTGCCCCTTACTTAGAGTTTGTTGGAGCGAACAAGTCCACCTATTTCCCTACTTCAAAGGTATAAAATCTTTGACTAGTATTTTATTTCTTGGTAGGAAACGAAATCAGAGCGGCTAATGTTATTTACATAATCATTTTTATTAGTATATTGGTAGGTAAATTTAGGTTTAGTAATC
>CACVAQ010000415.1 GCA_902727865.1 uncultured Aureispira sp.
CACATAATTTGTCAAAGAACGATAATAAATAAAAACCCTTTTCTCGACACAAGAGAAAAGGGTTTTTCTTGTGGCTCTCTTTAATTTATCAAACCTTCTCTAATCGCATATCGAATCAAGTGGACCGTTTTATTGATCCCTAATTTGGAAAAAATATTCTTGCGATGTGTATCCACTGTTAGCGGACTGATAAATAACTCTTCTGCTATTTCTTTGGTCGTTTTACCTGTTGCAATGAGTTTGGTGATTTCTAATTCTCGTTTGGTGAGCCTAGATATTTGCGTATCTACTTTTTTAGGTTGATAACTATTCATGATCACATCCGTGACTCGATGATCGTAGTACTTTTGGTCGGAAGATGTTACTGTTTTAATCGCATTTAACAGCGATTCTTTATCACTATCTTTAAGAATATAACCATCTACCCCAATCGTTAGCATTTTCTTAATTTTAGCTTTTTCAGCATAAGTACTTAAGATTATAATTTTGACTTTAGGATATTTGCTTTTGATTTTCGTAGCAGCTTCGATGCCATTCATTACAGGCATTCCAATATCCAATAAAACCAAATCAGGTTTTAGCGTTTTCAATTGGTGCAACAAAATAAGCCCATTTTGTGCTTCTCCAATAATTTCAAGCTCCTCGGCCGTACTTAACAAAGCTTTTAAGCCATCCAATACAATTTGATGATCGTCAACAAGAATAATTTTTATCATGGTTTGTTTTTTAGAATTTTAATGAAGGGGAATTGTTAAGATAATAGTTGTGCCTCGTTTTGGGTGCGTATCGATATTTACTTGACCATTTACTTTTTGGATGCGCTCTCGAATACTATGCAATCCCAAGCCTTTTGCTTGATCGGGATCGATTGAAAAACCAAGCCCATTGTCTTCTACCATTATGGTGATTTCTTCTTCGTTTTGACTGATTTGTAGGGTTGATTCAGAAGCTTGAGCATGTTTTAAGACATTAGACAACAGCTCTTGAGTCACTCTGTAAATCGTCAACTCCAATTCACGACCTATGCTAAAAGCATTGCCCCAATAATTAAATTGTAAATCAAATTGCTGCGTATTCCGAATTCGCTCAACCAATTGACTAATAGCAGCTTGTAGGTTGAAATCAAATTTCTCACCAGTAGCCATTTGATGTGCAATACTACGCACCTCCGTTGCTGTTTGAGAAATCAGTTTTTCCATCAATTGATGTTGTTCTTGATCCGCAACATTTTGATTGCTTAGCTCTTTCCCCGCTTCGTGTTGATATTTTAGCGTAGCCAAAAAACTACCCAAGGTATCGTGAATTTCTTTGGCAATCCCCTTGCGTTCTTTTTGTTGTGCATCAACTACGGCATCTAATACTTCAATTTCCTGTTGATTCATAATCTGAGTCACTTTCTTTTCATACAAGGCTTTGGTATGTAGGATGCGCTCTTGTTGTTGCTTATTTCTATACCACCCAATAAAACCTAAAAATAACATAACTAAAGCCCCCAGAACAATAATTAAGAAAAATTGATTGAGTTGTTTGGTCTTAAGTTTGTTTTCCAAGGCAATATTTTTATTCTCTATATTCAGCTGCTTAATGTCTTGTTCTTTTTGTTTTGAATCGTATTGTTCTTGCAACTCTGCCAATTTATTCGATGTAACGATATTGTATAGGCTGTCTTTGATGGAAACATATTGCTTGTGCCAGCCAAGAGCTTCTTTGGTCTTACCAAGGTATTCATTAGATTCATAGAGACCAAAAAGAGCAAATTCTTGTTTATCTAAGAGCCCTGTTTGTTGACTTAATAAAAGTGCCTTTTCATAATGCTGTATAGCAAGCTGATAATCTTTTAAGTAAAAAAAATTAGCAGCATTCAAATTGTGAATACTAACTAAGGATACATCATCTTTTCGAGCTATTGCTACCTTCTTGGCTAGATTTAAGTAGTAAGCAGATTTTTGATAATCGCCCAATTCGGTATAACTAAAGCCCAAATTTAATTGAGCGATAAGTATAATTTCGGGATTAGGGTAGGCTTGTAAAGTAGTCAAAGCCTTGTTTAATAATTTTATTGCAGATTGATATTTCTTTTGAACAATATTAATTAAGCCCATGTTAACCCATATTTCAGCTAAACTAGCAGAGTCTTCTGTTGTGGTATAATAATCTTGGCATTTGATATAATATTCAATGCTTTTATCATAACGTACTTGTTTTTCATAAATAGCCGCAATGTTTTGGTGTAAGATAGCTAAGCCTTCCTGATCATCAACCTTTTCTTTTAAATCCGCACTTTTGAGATAAAATTCTAGCGCAAGTACCCAATCATTCTTACTTAAATGAATGTTTCCTATATTTAAAAGAGCCTTGCTGATTTCTATCTCAGAATGAATAGACTGGGCTAAAGGAATGTTTTTTTGATAAATGTCTAAAGCTTTAACATACTGTTGCTGTTTTGCATGTAAATTGCCTAGTTGAGTATAAAGCTGAATCTTTTTTGCAATTTCTTTGGTGCAGGATAATCCCTCTTCTAAGTACTTTTCGGCTTCCAAATAAAGCGCTTGATAACTATGTAAAAAAGAAAGCTTAATACAAAAATCAGAACATAATTCAGGATAATATTGCTTACTCAAAAGTAAGCCTTCTTTGAATAAAGAAATAGCATCAGCATCTTTGTATTGGCTATAGGCAATATTTCCTTCAATAAAAAACAGTCGTACTTGTTTAGTTGGGAAATCTCCTTTTTGAATCCATGTTTTTGCCTTATTTAAATGCTTTATACTCACATCAAATTCCTTCTGTGCTCTCAGTATTTCTGCAAGCTGGAGTTCTGCCGTAATTGTAGGAGCAGTCAATTGATGTTCTTCGGCAAAAGAAAGAGCTTCTTGGGCAAAATACAAACTAGAATCCTGTTTTTGTTCATAATTAAGCCAAGTTAGTTCATTGTATAAGATTGCTTTTTCAGTTACTTTATTAGACTGTAAAATCAATCGTTTTAGACTATCCAAGGGCTCTGCTGTAAGTATATTACTTAGAAGAAGGAATGTAAATAAAAGAATTCCATTCTTATTGTAATTCATATCTTGTGTATTTAATCAGCAGCTATTATCGCTTTAAACTTTTTGACATGTATAATGTCTCAAATTAGTTTAAACATTACTCCGTTGAAAACCCGAAGGCTCAGCGTAGCTAAATCGTATTAGTTTATTGCATGAGTGCTTCGCTTTGATTATCAGCAAGATGAGTTTTTAGTTGTCAAAGTGTAAAAAGCTGATAGTCAAACTAATGCAAGATGCTTTTTTATGTTTTTTATAGAA